>JANNQL010000097.1:0-12499 GCA_031400755.1 Pseudomonadota bacterium
AAAAGACTGGATTCCGGCCTTCGCCGGAATGACGGCCACAATTTTCCACAATTTTCCACTGCTGGTGGTGGCTTAAGTCAACGGCATTGAGGGGGGGACTGGCCGCTGGCCGGCAGTTTGCATCTTCACCCACCCCCCAGCCCCCTCCCGTGAAGGGAGGGGGAGCTTCATGCAAGATCTTACCGGACGACACTGGCCTGGATTGGCTGAGACAAAGGAAGACAGGCTGACATTAAGCCCAAGGGCGGGAGTAGGGGAATGATGAATTACAGCGCAATCCCCTGACTGCGGTATTCGTTTAATTTATTGCGCAGGGTGCGAACGCTGATGCCAAGCATCTTGGCGGCATGGGTCCGATTATTGTCGGTTTGCTGGAGTGCCTGTTGAATCATTTGACGCTCCACCTCCCTGAGCGGGACCACCGGCCCTTTTTCATCGGCAAAGACAGCCGGGCCGTCAGCGGTTGACTGAGTCGGCGAACCATCGTCAACAAAGGCAGCGCTATCTTCCGACACGCCTTCCTCCTCGTCCCAAAGGTCCCATGGTTCAATCTTCTGGCCGCGACTCAAGAGCACGGCCCGTTCGATCATATTTTCCATCTCCCGGACATTGCCAGGCCAGTCGTAATCGAGGAAGCGCTGCCGGGAAATTTGAGATAGGCCTTTCAACGACTTTTTGTACTGGGCGGCATAGCGGGCGATGAAATGATCGGCCAAGAGCAGGATATCACCCCGGCGCTCCTTCAGTGACGGCAGACGCAACGGGATGACATTCAAACGATAAAAAAGGTCCTGGCGGAAGGCGCCTTGCTCCACGGCCTCGCTCAGATTACGGTTGGTCGTGGCCAGGACGTGGACATCGAATTTTACCGGGGCCTTGCCGCCCAGCCGATCGACCTCGCCCTCTTGCAGGACCCGGAGCAGCTTGGCCTGCAGATGGATAGGCACCTCCCCTATTTCATCAAGGAGCAGGGTGCCGTTGTCCGCCAGTTCAAACTTGCCCTTCTTGGCATTGATCGCCCCGGTAAAGGCCCCCCGCTCATGGCCAAACAGCTCGCTCTCCAGGAGTCCGTCCGGCAAGGCCGCGCAATTCAAGGCCACAAAGGGCCCGGCGCTACGCTCACTCTCTTCATGGAGAAGCCGGGCCAGCACCTCCTTGCCGGTCCCAGACTCGCCGAGGATCAAGACCGTGGCCGTGCTAGAGGCAACCGCCTTGGCCTTGTCGACAACTCTGAGCCAGACCGGGTCCTGACCGATAATGGGCCGTTGCCCGCGGGCTGATCGAGCCCCGCTGCCCACCACCGGCAAAACGCCAGCGCCCTGGCCCTGCAAGAACTGCCCGACCGCCAAGGCCCGGGCCACCGTCTCCAGCATGACCTCCATTGGAAAAGGCTTCAGTATATAATCAAAGGCCCCCAGTCTCATGGCATGAATGGCCGAATCCACCGTGGCAAAGCCGGTCATGATCACCACCGGCACGGCTGGACAGACAACCTTGGCCCGCTTCAAGAGTTCAAGGCCATCCATCTCCGGCATCTTAATGTCGGTGACAATCAGATCGACTGGCTCCCGGCCAAGCATATCAAGTGCCATGCGACCATTTTCGGCAACGTCCACCAGAAACTCCTGCTTGATCAAGGCTTGAAACAGGCCAATCCTGATCTCCTGTTCATCGTCGACTACCAATATTTTTTTATTTGATTTGTTCAAGACGTTTCTTAAGTAGTTACAAGTTTATTGAGCCGACCCCTTCTTCATGGCGGCCATTTCCGTATCAAGGTCATGCTGGGTCAGCCGCTCGTCCGCCATCTTCTGCCATTGTGGGTTTTCGCCCTGCTGGGCGGCCTTATAGTGGACCACTCCCTGCTCCTTATCTCCTTGAGCAAAAAAGACGTCCCCCAGGTAGAGGTGCAGTTCCTGAACAGCGTCACCCTTGTCCGGCAGACCCTGGGCCAGTCCCTTCTGGTAGACAGCCTGGGCCTTGGCCAAATTCCTTTTTCCCCGCCAGCCGTTGCCGATACGCAGCAACCAGACCTGATGGGCCTCCGGGGCAATCAAAGCACCGGCCACCCCTTTGGCCAGGACAGCCTCGGCCTGTTCGAGCCTGGCCTCCTGCACCATCAGCCCCAAGTCCTCGTCGGCAGCCTGGACCTGCTTGGCAGGAGGGGTCGGCTCTTTCATGGTCTGGCCATAAGCATCATGGGCCTTATCAATCTGGCCGCGGGCCGCACTGAGTTTGGCAGTATAGTAGGCGACTTGTCCGGCTTCGGGCTTGCCCTCATAGGTCTTAGCCAAATAGGTCAGGAGCCGGTCCGCTGCTTCATAATCTTTTGCCGCCAGATATACTTCCGCCCGCCGGAAATAAAGTTCTGTCTTTTCCTGCTCAGTCATTGGCCACTTCATGGCCAGGTAGTAGAAGGTCGCGGCTGGCTCGTAAAGGCCCAAGGCCTCCATGGCCTGGCCGATCATGATCTGTAGCTTGGCGTTCGGAAAATCCTTGATGTGCCGATACTCGCTGACATAGAGTTCATGGATCTCCAGATATTTTTTTGCTTTCAGCAACTCTTCGACCAGATAGAGGAGGATATGGCCGACCCGTTTGCCTTGAAGGGCGTTGGCCGCCTCCGGCGTGGCGTTCCGCAAAAAATTTCGCCCAACCTCATAGGCCTTTTCCAGCTCTGCCCGGGCCTGATAGCGTTGAAACATTCCAAACCGGGCATCCTGGGCAATGGGATCGCGGTATGATTTTTCAAGGATGGCCAGGTAGGGCTTGTCCCCTTCCTCGTCTTTGAGGTCATTATGACGCTGCCATTTGGCCAGGGTAATTTCAGGGTTGTCGAGATACTGGGCCACTCGCAAATTGCTGAACAACACCGCCCGCTCACTGCCGTCACCCTCTTCAATAATCTGACGGTACAACTTATTAGCGGACTGATAATCCTCTGTCCTGAAATAGCTTTCAGCGAGCTCCAGCAAGACGTCAGTCCGTTCGGCGACCATCCCGGCCAGAGTCAGATAATGATAGAGCTGTTCCCGGCCGACCTCCGTCTTGTCCAACCGCAGATTGGCGATCCCGGCATAACGCAGGATCTCAGGGTCAGCCACCTGTTGGTCCGGCGCGGCAGTCATAATCTTTTGATAGATGTTCAGCGCCCCCTGATAATCACCCTTTATCGACTTCAGGTTGCCGAGCCCGGCCTCGCCCATCTGCCGGACTGCGGCATCGGCCGACTTCTGCCAGACATGAAAGACCTTTTCCGCCTCACCCTCTTGTCCGGCCCTGAGCATGGAGTTCCGATACCAGCGCATGGCCTGCAGCACCAGGGGCGAGTCAGGGTAACGCTCCATAAAAAGTTTAAAATAGGCCTGGGCCTCCCGGTAATAATGCATGGCCTGATAGGTCTTGCCCAACTCAAGATAGGCCTCTGCCGCCTTGGGGGACTTTGGATAATAACTGACATAACGCCGAAAACGGTCCAGCACCTTTTCCCAATCGGCAATCTTAGAGCTCTGGGCAAACTCTTTTTGCAAATAGGCCGCCTGCCACAGAGACGGCTCGGCATTCTTGTCTTCCGGATAATAATAGTGGACCATATACAGGGCACGGGCGGCCCCCGCATTATCGCCAAGCTGCAGCATGTCCTGGGCCTCGGCCAATAATTTGCCTAAGGATGGAGGTTTGACCACGACCGGCGGGGCCTCCTTCTTCTTTTCTTTTTTCTCTTCCTTCTTACCTTCCTCTTTCTTTTTTTCCTTTTTTTCCGACTTCTCCGTCTTTTTTTCGGTTTTCTTTTTTTCCTTGCCCTCCTGCGCCAGCAGATGCCTTGGCGCCAAAAGATTTAAGCCCAGCAGCAGGCAGCAGAGAAGAGCAATCGAGAGAATAAATTTATTTTGCATGGCTATCAGTCGAATTTCGCACCCAACGCATTTATGTTCAACTCGCAAAAAGGCATGGGATGGCTAAGCAAAAGGGCCGATATACAAGGCGCGGGGCGTTTTTTGTGAGTTAGGCCATACATCAGGTATGCCGAACGAACAAAAATGCCACGCAACGCAGTAGATCGGCCTTTTTGCGACGCCATCATCTCCTACTCCGTCATGGTCACCAGAGGTTTGACCAACTCGTAGCGCTTCATCTTCTCAATCAAGGTGGTGCGGTTGACATTCATGAGCTGGGCGGCCTGGTTCTTGACCCAGCCGGTCTGGTTTAAGGCCTGGACAATGAGCTTCTTCTCGTAATCCCCCACTGCCTGGGTCAGGGAAAAACCGACGCCCGGGATTTCATCGACATCCTGCCGCGCCAACCCTTTCGCCTGCATGATCTTGTCGGGCAGGTCAGAGACCGAAATCTCTTTACCCGAGGCCAGGATGACCATTCTCTCGATAATATTCTCCAACTCCCTGACATTGCCGGGCCACGAGTAGCGCAACAGTGCCCCGAGCGCCTCCTGAGAGATGCCGGTGATCCGCCGGTTTTTGGATTGGTTAAAGGCATCGATAAAGTGATAGACCAGGGGCACGATGTCCGCCGAGCGCTCCCTGAGCGGCGGCGCCTGGATCGGGATGACGTTCAAACGATAGAACAGGTCCTCCCTGAACCGCCCGGCCCTGACCTCGGCCTCCAGCTCGCGATTGGTGGCGGCAATGACCCGAAAGTCAGAGATAATGGTCTGGGTGCCGCCGACCCGCTCGAACTGCCGCTCCTGCAAGACCCGCAGCAGCTTGACCTGGAGCATGGGGCTCATCTCCGAGATCTCGTCCAAAAAGACAGTGCCGCTGTGGGCCAGCTCAAAGCGGCCCTGCCGGGTGCGAATGGCGTGGGTAAAGGCGCCTTTCTCATGCCCGAACAATTCACTTTCCAGGAGTTCGGCGGGAATGGCGCCGCAATTGATCGGCACAAAGGGGTTATCGCGACGCGGCCCTTCCGAATGAATGGCCCGGGCAATCAACTCCTTGCCGGTCCCCGACTCGCCATGGACCAAGATGGTGGTATCCGTGTCCGTGACCTTGGCGATCAGGGCGAACAGCCTCTGCATGATGTCACAACTGCCGATGATCCCGGCATAGCTGTTTTGAGTCGTTGCGGTCATAAAGGTTTAATGGGGATTAAGTAGTTAGTGACAAAGCAGTCTGCGGTGCTGCTGAACGTTTACCAAATTTATACGCCCTTTCCCCCACAATATCTATAAAAAACGTGGGGTTCATGTGATGTGTTCACAAAAAAGCCGTCCTGTCGGCCTCAGTACAAAAACTGGCCACTGATGTCTGGCGGGTCCTGCCCGTTCTGTTTATACAAAAGGGCCATTCGATACCATTCCAAAAGCGCGCAATGACTCTGCTCAGGGACCAGGCGATACCAGCCCATTACCTGCCGGAGCTTGAGTGCCTCAACCATTTGCTTGAAGTTGGCCCCCTGCTCAGGGGCCTCCACCGCCAAAAAACGCATGGCCTTGTCCTTAAAATATTCCGCAGTTTCCTCTTGGTGCAGTTCCATAAAAAACGAAACTGAATCCACCATGGAACCGATCATTTCATCATTAATCTCATAATTTCTGGTCACAAATCGGGCCTGGGGATTGGCCCGCACGATACCGTTAAAGGCATCTTCCCCGCGTTGCCGCGCCCCGGCCAGGAAAACCGTTACCCCGCAGGCCAGGCTGACCATGATGACCAGGCAAAAGGTGAATTGGCGCCTAAAAAATGGCTGGGCCAGAAAGAACGCCCCTGGGCCGACAATCACAAAACACGGCAACATCCAAAGCATATCGGCATGCTTTGGTAAAAAAATAAGCCACAAAATATCCTTGGGCAGCCTGGCGGCCACGGTAGACAAAGCGGAAAAAAGAAATGAATAGTGGTGTGGCATCAAAAAACCCATGCTGTTGTCAGGAAACGACCAGATTTCCCCATACACCCTATACATGGCCAAGGCCCAGACGGCACTTACCGCACAACCCGCTGCCAGCCAAAAAAAATATCTGCGGCAGAGATCAAACAGCCGAGCTAGAAAGAGGATAAAACAGGGAAGGACCACCAGAAACCGGCGCTGGCCGAAGGAATTGCCAAATTCGCCACTCCAGAAGTTTGTTGAGCCGCAAATGATGCACTCCACAAACAAGATGGCGGCAAGGACATTATACAACGGCGGGTTGCGGCGGCATCGGACCAGATATCCCCACATGGCGATAAACAGTACAGGCCAGAAGGTGAACAGACCGTTCCTGGCGCCGACCAGCATCAGATAGGCGCTCTTCAAAAATTCAAGGTCAAACTGGACCCCATAGGTACTGCCCTGCGTCCCAAAAATGGCCTGGCGGACCATTACTCCCGGAACAATAAAGAGCAGGCCGCCGCAGGCCGCCATAAACACTCGGCCCAACAGCCACCGCCAGCCCCCCCGACCGAGTGGACGGGAAACAATCAGCCCATACAGCAACAACAGGCCCCAGACTACAAATTCGGCCCTGACAAAGACGCCTAGGCCCCAGACCGCTCCCAGCAGCAGCCAGGACAGTTTTTTCTCCAGGTTGCTGAAATGATAAATGTAGAGCAACAGGGCGGACAAGAAAGCGGCAGGCAGATTCATCTGGCAGGGAAAGACAGCCGCATAGATTAGAAGCGGCCCGCCATACAGACAAGAAAGCACGGCAGCGAGCACTGCCGGGGCGGGAAAATAGCGGCGCCCGACCTGATAGGTCAGCAAGCAAAAAAAGAGCGCCAAGATATAGGCAGTACCGCCAACCCACAATCTTTCATGATAGTTGATATCATAGAGCTGCGGAGGAAGATGGGGTATGAACGACGCCAGCTTGAGGGAGACAAAGGCAAAGGCCGTCGCCGGCAGAAAAAAGAAGACCCCTCCTATATTCTGATGGATCGGGGCGTGCTTGCTCGGGGTGATCTGCCATATGGTATCGACGGACAAGTGCCTAGGCAGAATGTTCAGGTGCCCTTCGCTGACAATGCGATGGGCAACCTCAAGGTAAATTGAACTGTCCGGGCCACGCCCTGTGTTGGTATGGTACAGGGCAAAGGGCAGCAGACAAACGACAAGAATTATAAACTTTCTGGCCATAATTGTATTTGGAATTAGTGCCTCGTTGGTAAAGTCTGTGAACAAAAAGTGTCACTGCTTCTTCAGACTCTACTCAACCGGATTGCACGTTTCAAGCCTTTACTGTGCCCGTTTATTTAGGTTAACAGTTTACGGTTGTCAATGAACAAGGTTCATGGTAATCGCCTTTAGTGAACAATCCCTTCGACTCTTGTAGATTAATCAGGCATTGACTCTTCACTGATTGAGGTTTTATATAGTTTGGCAAATGCCCCCTACGGGGGAAAACCTTGACCCCAAGCGACAGGCTTATGGAACGAATCCCCCCTAAATCCGCCATCATCGACTTTTCCAAGGTCAGTAAAATTTACCCGCCGGACGTTGTCGCCCTGCGCGATGTCTCCTTTTCGGTAAATGCCGGCGAGACCCTGTTTTTGACCGGCATGAGCGGCGCCGGCAAGAGCAGCATCCTGAAACTTATCTGCGCCATTGAACGCCCCAGCAAGGGAGTGGTCGAGGTGGCGGGCCATGACCTCTCCAGAGTGTCCGCCAACCAACTCCAGTCCATCCGCCAGCAGATGGGGGTTGCCTACCAGGACTTCAAGCTCCTGCCCAAGCAGACCGTGGCCCATAATATCGCCATGCCCATGGAGGTGACCTACACCCACCCCAAGACCATACGCGACCGGATCAGCTACCTGCTGGACGCCTTGCACCTGACCGCCAAAAAAGACGTCAGACTCGACAAGTTGTCCAGGGGCGAGCAGCAACGGGTGGCCATCGCCCGCGCCGCCGCCAACTATCCGCCGCTGCTCCTGGCCGATGAACCTACCGGCAACCTCGATTCCACCACCACCAAACTGGTGCTTGATCTGTTCGATCAACTGCGCCGGGCCGGCACCACCCTGATCATCGCCACCCACGACCACACGCTTTATCACAACTCGCCCCATCAGGTCCTTGAACTGACCCAAGGCGCCATCAAGTCCCAGCACCCCTCCAAACAGCCCTCCTCAGGCAAGCCGGGAGAAACGCCATGAAGGCCCTGTCCATCATCACCCAGACCGCCCGTAACCTCCGCCAGACAATCGGCTCGCAGATCATGACCATGGTTACCGTCAGCCTGTCGGTGCTTATCTTCTCCTTCTTTTCCCTGGTCTTTTTCAATCTGCAGCGCTCCGGGGTCCAGCTTGGCGAATACATCAAACTGATCGTCTACCTCGACCAGGAACCGACCCCGACCGAAAAGCCGCTGCTGGAGAAACAGATCAAAAGCTTTGCGCCGGTCGAAAAAATCGTCTTCAAGTCGCGGCAGGAGGCCTTTGAACAGTTGAGCAACCAGCTTGGCCCCGACCGCGACCTCTTGGCCGATCTCAAACCCGACTTCCTGCCGCCTTCCATTGAGGTCTCCCCGGCCCGCAGCCTGACCGCCCTGACCCAGATCAAACAATTCTCCGACTTCCTGGCCACCCTGCCCGGGGCCCACAAGGTGCAATACGGCCGGGAATGGATCGAGCGTCTGGCCACCTTCACCCAACTGGTGCGGCTGATTGTTTATTTGAGCGGCGGGCTCCTGGTCCTGACCTCGACCTTCATGGTCTCCAGCACCATCCGCCTCACCGTAGTCACCCGCCAGGCAGAGCTGGAGATCCTCCGCCTGCTCGGCGCCGACTCGGCCTATATCAAGACCCCCCTGTTTCTGGAGGGCCTCATCCAGGGCATCATGGGCTCAGGCCTCGGCCTCTTGTTCCTGCATGGCCTCTTCACCTGGGTACAGCGACGCTTCAGTGGCCAGAGTCTGTTGGATATCGTCGCCTTCAGCTTTCTGCCGGTAGATATCGTCGCCTTGATTTTTGCAGCCAGCATCACCCTCTGCACCTTGGGCAGCCTGATCTCCATCCGAAAATTCCTGCGCGTCTGAGCCGTATGCCCCTATCCTTTTTCAGACAGCGTCGTCTCTGCCTTGGTCTGCTCGTCGGGCTCACCATCGTCACCGGCGCACTGCTCCATAGACCAGGCTGGGCGGCCCAACCGGCGCCCGACCCGCCAGCCGACGCCAGCCGCCTCCAGCAAGTACAGCAACAGATCGAGTCTCATCAAGACATGATCGCCGAATCCCAAATCAAGGCCTTGAACCTTGAGCAGGAGATGAACCGCCTTGACAGCCAAATCGAAAAAGGCCAGGAAACGCTGCGCGACTTGCAGGACAACCTGCGCCGTCTGGAAGAATTCACCCAGAAAAAAGTGGGCGAGATGACGGCCATCCAGGCCCAGAAAGAAGCCATTGCCGTCCATATCAAAAAACGGCTGGCCGCCTTTTACCAGACCGGCGAGGTCGGCATCATCAACGCCCTGTTTTCAGCAACCAACTTAGGTGATTTGCTGAATCTGCAGGTCTATGTCCAGGCCCTGTTCCAATACGACCAAAAGATAATGCAGGGTTACCGTGATAAGATCGCCCTGCTGGCCAAGGCCAATGCTGAATTGACGGTGGCCCGAGGACAGCTGCAAACGCTGATCACCCTGGAGCAGGATGGTGAAGCAGCCCTGATCAAGAGCCGGGAAGAGCGGGACAATCTCCTGGCCCAAGCCCGCGCCGAAAAAGCACTCTACAGCCAGGCCCTGCTGGAGCTTGAATCGGCTGCGGCTAAGCTCACCGCGACCATCAACCAGGCCCTGGCCCTTGAGGCCAAAAACAATAAGAAAAATATTGCCCGACTACCGACAAAAAAGGGGGCGCCAGCCAACCAAGGCACTGGCTTTGCCGCCCATCAGGGACGGATTCAACCCCCGGCCGCAGGCCAGATCATCCGCGCCTTTGGCCCCTACAAAGACCCCTTTGGCAATGCGCTTCATGCCGACGGCATTGACTTGGCAGTCCCGCCCCAGACTACAGTGACGGCAATGCACGGCGGTCGGGTCATCTTTTCCGACCAGATGTCCGGCTACGGCAATCTGGTGATCATCGACCACGGCGAGCAGTACTACAGCCTGCTTTCAGGGCTTGGCGCCCTGATTAGCCAAAAAGACGAAGAGGTCAAGGCCGGCGATGTCATTGGCACCTTTGGCCAAACAAGCGGCCTTATCAACCCCGGCCTCCACATCGAGATCCGTCACGGCGCCACCCCGGTTGACCCCCTCCTCTGGCTTGACTCCAGCCAACTAATTCCATCACTAAATCAAGATAGAAGCGCGAACACCCCTCAAGGGGTTGTAAAGTCAAGCGAGCAGCGACCAGACAGCACTGATAGTGCGGCGGCGAGGAGCAACGCAGCGCCGCCGCTTCAGCTTACCCCCCCTAGTGGGACAAAGTTAACGCCTGATTTGGAAGTGAAATAATCCCACCCGGATAATGACGATACAGTTGTCGCGCCCCCGTAAGCGTGGTATGGTGGGCTGTTGCCTCTAAGTCACCGACAGCACCCGGCCCCGCCCCTTGCGGTGGTCAACTTGCAGGCGAATCTGTTTTTTACCTAAGGGCCTACAGTCTAAAGGCCTAAACGGCCTGAGTAGTTACAATCACTTAACACTTTACAAGCAAGGAAGCCATGTCACGCCCCACCGCCATTCACCATTCGTTTAAGCGTCAGATTATGCTGCTGTGCGCCATGATCTGCCTCCTGCCAAGCCTGGGCCTGGCCAAGGAACAGGACACCTACAAGAGCCTGGAGACCTTTGCCAATGTCTTAAGCATCCTGGAAAACAATTATGTACAGGAAATCAACACGGAAGATGTTCTACAGGGCGCCATCAAGGGCATGCTGGACTCCCTTGACCCCCACTCGTCCTACATGAAACCGGAGAGTTTCAAGGACCTGCAGATCGAGATGAAGGGTAGCTTCAACGGCATCGGCATCGAGATCACCCAAAAAGACGGGGCACTGGTGGTCGTCTCCCCCATCGAGGGGACGCCGGCCTTCAAGAAGGGGGTGCAGGCCGGCGACCGGATCATCAAGATCGGCAACCAGTTCACCAAGGACCTAAGCCTGATTGAGGCGGTTGACCTCCTGCGTGGCCCCAAGGGCAGCGAGGTGAGCATCTCAATCCTGCGCAAGGGCTGGACAGAGATCCAGGAGATCAGCATGGTCCGCGACGAAATCCCCATCTACAGCGTCAAGTCGAAGCTCCTTGAGCCAGGC
This sequence comes from Pseudomonadota bacterium, assembly GCA_031400755.1. Classification (GTDB taxonomy): domain Bacteria; phylum Desulfobacterota; class Desulfobulbia; order Desulfobulbales; family VMSU01; genus VMSU01. Next base: position 11,193 of record JANNQL010000097.1, read on the forward strand.
TTTGCCTATGTGCGGATCACCAACTTTCAGGCCAAGACCACTAACGATGCCAGGGATGAGATCAACAAGATGGCGGAAAAAGGCAAGATATCAGGCCTCATCCTAGACCTCAGGAACAACCCCGGCGGCCAACTGGAACAGGCGATCAACATTTCAGACCTCTTCCTGAACCAGGGCCTGATCGTCTACACCGATGGCCGTGGCAAGGAGCAGCACATGGAATACATGGCCCACCCCGGTGGCCCGCAATTCGATTTCCCGATGGTCGTCCTGGTCAACGGCGGCAGCGCCTCCGCCTCCGAGATCGTGGCCGGCGCCCTGCAGGACCACAAAAGGGCCATAATCATCGGCGAGCAGACCTTTGGCAAGGGCTCGGTACAGACCATATTCCCACTTAATAACGGTGCCGGCCTCCGGGTGACCACCGCCCGCTACTACACCCCGAACGGCACCTCAATCCAGGCCAAGGGCATCACCCCGGACCTGATCGTCCCTCTGCAGACCACCCCGAGCGAAAACGCCGCCCTCACCGACCCAAGCCAGATCAAGGAAAAGGACCTGAGCCACCACATCAAAAACGGCAACGACACCAAGGGAGAGAGCGCCAAGAAGGAGAAGGAAGACGCGCCGGAGAAGACGGAAAAAGACCTTGAAAAGCAGATGAAAGACGACAACCAGTTGCAGACCGCGCTTATGCTGTTGAAGGGGGGAAATCTGTTTGGCGGTTTAAAAAAGTAAGCTATCCCTTCAACACCTCGGCGATATCGATCTGCATGGTGAAGCTATGGGCCTCGTCGGGGTAGGCCCCGGCCTTGACCTCATGCTTATAGGCCAGCACCGCCTCCTTGATCTGGGGGGCGAGATGGGCGTAATGCTTGACAAAGCTGGGGGTGAATTTTTCAAACATGCCGAGCAGGTCGTGGGTGACCAGGACCTGCCCATCGCAGCCGGCCCCGGCCCCGATGCCGATGGTCGGGATGCCGATCACTTGGCTGATCGCTTGGGCCAGCGCCGCCGGCACGCACTCCAGCACCAGGGCAAAGGCCCCCGCCGCCTCCAGGTCCTTGGCAAAGGCCAATTGCTGGCGGGCCGATTCCAGGTTCTTGCCCTGCACCTTGTAGCCCCCGAGCATCCCTGCGGTCTGCGGGGTCAGGCCGATATGGCCCATGACCGGTATGCCGGCTTTAACCAGGGCGCGCACCGTCTCGCAGACATCCGTCCCGCCCTCCAGTTTCACCGCATCACAACCCGCCTCCTTCATGAAACGTCCGGCGTTATGGATGGCGTCCGGCGTTGACACCTGATAC
>JANNQL010000098.1:0-15227 GCA_031400755.1 Pseudomonadota bacterium
GGCCAACAGGAGCATCAGCAGGTCTTCACTGGTAAGAGGTGGGGCCGAGGAGAGGGTGACCTCCGGTTCATCGTAGGTCCCGCGCACCTGGGCCGTGATATCGTAGCCCATCACCCGCCCGGTCGCCTGAAATTCGAGCAGCGGGCGGTCAGGGGCATCCTCGGCAAAGCGGACCAGACCATTCTCCAAGTCCAAGCGTCCGGATGGCAAGGTGACACGACCACCGTCCGTATAGATCAAGCCGGTCAGATACGGTACTTCACCGGTGCCTCTCAGCGCCAGGTCGGGGCGCACTTCACCCTTGAAGACATTATTGGCGATGAGCAGCGGCCGGGTCGCCTTCACCTGCAGGTCCAAACGGGTGTTTTTCAAAGGTGCATCTTTAAACGAAAATAGGCTGAAGGCTGAGTCGCCGCTGTGGCGGACCCCCGGCTTCAGGAAGGACAGCCAATCGACCCGCTTGGTAATCCGGCTGTCAGTCAGCATAATCTCACCGGAAAGGGCCGGAGACTGGGCCGTACCGCTTAAGGAGAGATTGGTGTCGGCCCGGATCTTCATGCCATCGGCCCGATAGAGCAGGAGATCCTTGCCGGTCAGGCGCAGATCAAGCTCCGGGTCGCCGCCAAACAGGGCTTTGATCCGGCCGGCGCCCTGCACCGGCGCACCGCCCAGGTTGCCGGAGAGGTTCTTTATGGTCAACTGTTCATGGTCTAGAACTGCATCCATGGCTAGGTCCCTAAACACCAGCAGACTGTCGCTACCCCGGGCCTCGCCGTGTTTTAAGGACAGTTCAGCCTGAAGCTCGGGGCTGGAGAATGGCCCGCCTACGGTAAAGGCGCCGGTGGCGGCCCCAGCCGTCCGTCGTAAGCCTGGGACCTTGGCAGCCAGCCAAGCGAGATCGGGCATGATATAACGGCCACTGACCTCCACCTGGCCAGGGACCGTATCAAGTTGATGACTAAACAGCTCCGAGAAAGGGAGCTGGGTGATTGCACCCGCGAGTTGGACGCTGAGTTCAGCTGACGAGGCATCGAGTTTTTCGATCATTATCCGATCATTTTTCAGGACCAAAAGACCATGCACCTCAAAAGGTCCAGGCGGCAGAGTAGCCAAACGCGGGCCAGGTTTGAGTCCGGCGGCGTTGACCTCAATCCGGCCCAGAGGTTGGTCCCAGCTGCCGGTCAGATCGAGATCGGCATGGACCTCGCCACTTGCAGTCAGCCACTCCGGAAAGAGTTGGGGCAGGAGCCCACCCTTGGGCAAGGCGACTTTGCCGGTGACCTCCAGAGGTCTCGGCAGAAAAGTCAGTTGTTGATTCTTGAAGGCCAAGGGCAGATGCCCGGCAAGGTTGATGGACTGCTCGTCATTGCCGAATGTGCAGCGTTGCAGCCATAGGCCCTGGTCGTCATAGGTCAGATCAAAAACGCCATCCAGGGGAGACGGTTCCTCGGTCAGGGTAAGGCCCTTGACGCTTCCCAGCCAGCGCCAGTCAGGGCGGTTCGGGGCGCCGCTCATGTCCAGGGTAAACTCCATGGCGGTAAAACCAATGTCCTTGCCGCTCAGTTGCCGGAGCAGCCCGGTATCGCGCAGCTCTTCGCCAACCAAGGCGAGATGGCCCGTGTTGCCGGGCCGGGCCTCAAGCCGGAAACGTCCTGGTTTGCCAACCAAGGCGAGCGGCGACCTGACTATTACGGCATGCGGAGATACCGTAAGTCCGCCGGGGGCGACCAAAGCCAACTGCTGGTCCTGATAAGAGAGAGCGAGAGCGTCAATATCAACTGCCGTCCGTTGCCAGTCAGAGCTGGGTTCAAGCCGTCCGCTGGTGTTGATCTTCACGTCATGGCCAAGGTCGCCGGACAGCTGTTCTACGGACCATTTTCGTCCGGCAAGGTTGGTCTCAAGTGTCGCCCCGATAAGACTTACGCCCTGCACTGCCCAATCACCGCTGGCCTTGATCTTCCCGGTCAAGCCGGAAAAGGGCCCGTTAAGGCTTGCGGTCCCGGCCAGCGGTCCGCTGATCCCGGTGTCACCGATCAAGGCCTTGGGCAGGTAGGGGCGCATATCGCGAAAATCGGTGCTGACTTCGGTCGAGAGCAGCCCGCCTTCTTCTAAGTCAATCGTCCCCTGGAAGGTCAGGCGGTCCTGCTCACTATTGTTTGCCGTGACATCGAGGGCCAAGCGGTCTTTGGTCCATTCCACCTGGCCCGCGACCTTGGCCAGGGTAACGCCATACAAGGACGAGTCCAGAAAAGTGGCCTCAAACGGCAAATGGGGCTGGTTCAAAGTCCCTGAAAACAGGCCATGGCCGTGGGCCTTGCCGCCGGTTGCCGGCCAGTCCGCATAAAATTGTTGCACCACCGCCGCGTCGGTGATCTCGGCCTGCCAGGTCAATGCGCAGGGAATCTCCTGCCAGTCGGCCAGACTGCCGGTGAGGTCCAGGTTGACGTCCTTGACCCGCAGCCAACCGCTGCGACCGGACACCTCGGCCGCAGAGGCCAACAGGTGGCCATCGCGCAGGACCAGGTCAGCCGTGGCGGATTCCAGACCCAAGGCCTGCCAATCGTTTAAAAAGGGGGCTGACCAGGAGGAAGGCAAGACCTCGGGCGACTTCAATCGTAGCTTTGCCGTTGCTTGGCTCTCGGCCAGCAGCGGTAGCCAGGCCTGTTCCAGCAGGTCTGGGATTGGCATGGCGCCATCTGACACGGTCAACTGATTTTCATTCATCTTGAGGTGCAGATTGTCGACGGTGAGGACCTGATCGCTGGCCTGGGCCTTGATCTCCAGTCGATCGACCGGGGCCCCGTTCCAGGCGCCGTCTACAACCTCGGCGGTTACTGTGCCTTTGAGGGTCGCAGGAAGGCCTAAGGTCATCTCGATCTCGCCGTCAGCCTTGAGGTGGCCGCTGACCTGGGGTTTAACGTCAGTCAAGCCGGACAACTCCTGAAGATCGCCCTCCTCCAGGTGGAAGGAGAGCTTGGCCTCCTCTTGCTGGCTGACGCTGCCCTGAGCCAGCCCTTGACTCTGTAGGAGATGAAGACGCATCACAAAACTTAAGCCTTGGCTGTCGGTCTCGAGAACGCCATTGTCAAGCAGCAAGGCCTCCTGGAAAAAGAGGGCCGGTATCTGCAAGCGGCCAGCCCGGTAGTCAATGGTCGCGGTCAGGCTGCCTTGCTGGACGGGCCAGGTCCCGTGACTTACCGCCAAGGACGTTGCCTTGAGTTTTACCTCATAGGCCTCCTGTCGGCGTGGTTCAAAAAATGGGGCAGCCAGGGTGATGCCCTGACCGCTGACCGTGGTAGCGCCACGAAACTTGAGGTTGAGAACGCAATCGCGGGCCCTGATAACGGGTAAGGACACCAGGGCCGGCAGGGTGATTTTGGTGTCGGCATAAAGCTCGCCTGAGATCGAAGCGCCTTGCAGGTCAAGGGCGAACTGGCCGGGCCAAGGCCCTGTACCGCGCCAAGGCAGAAGGCCTGCCACAGAATAGGAGAGTTGGGCTGTCGGTATGTCCAGCCGCAGGTGGTCATCACCCTGGCGATAATCGACGGACAACTGTTTGAACCGCAGTCGGGAGTAAAGGTTGGTGTCGAGGCTATGGAACTGAAGTTGCAGGCCAGGGACTTCCGCTTGAATCGACGGCAGGATGAGATGGCGCAGCAGGGCGCCGAGGATCAGCGACCTGCCAAACCAGGTAGCCGTCAGGCAGAGGACAATTAAAATCGGGGTCAGGCGTTTAGCAGAGGTCATGGCGCGACATCTTAACGATTTTCCGCCACCGGCAAAATCAAGGTAACAAAGTCGTGGCGGCGAGGATTGGAAAAAGCTGCTTCAGGCCGGTTGCGATAAACTCAACGCCGACGGCCGTCATGATCAGGCCCATGATGCGGGTGACGATATTGATGCCCGTCCGGCCAAGCAGCCTGGCAATCAGCGGCGCGCTTCGCAGGCAGAGCCAGACCGCCACGGCCACAATCATAATTTCGGCGATCAGGATCAGATAATGGGAGCTTGAGGAATAACGCTGGGCGTTTAAAATGATGGTGCTGATCGCCCCAGGCCCGGCCAGGAGCGGGATGCCCAGCGGAACGACCGCCACCGTGTCGCGCTCCATGGAGTCCTGGACCTCCTCCTCGGTGTGCTGGGTCTGGCTGGTCTTGGCGTGGAGCATGGAGAAGGCGATCAGCATGATCAGAATGCCGCCGCCGACCCTAAACGAGGCGATGGTGATCCCAAAAAAGGCTAGGATGACCTCACCCAGGGCCAGTGAGACCAAGAGCACCAGCGCCGTGGTGACGGCGCTTCGCAAGCAGGTCTGGTGGCGCTCGGCCAGGGTCTGGCTGTCGGTAAGTTTGATGAATACCGGAATCGCCCCCACCGGATTGACAATGGAGACCAGGGCGGCCAGGAATTTGAGGTATTCGGTCGTGGTGCCAGTGTCCATAATGTTCCGGCTGTAGGGGTTGAGGCTGTAGGCTGTAGGACTGCGGATGAAAATTTAAAGTAAAAGTACCGCCAGCCCTAAACGCCTGCAGCCTATAGCCTACAGCCTCTCCTCCCCTCAAACATTGAAGCGGAAATTGATGCAGTCTCCATCTTTAACAACGTAATCTTTACCTTCCAGCCGCCAGAGGCCCCGGTCCTTGGCCACGGCCTCACTGCTGCAGGCAATATAATCCTCATAGGAGATGACCTCGGCCCGGATAAAACCTCGCTCAAAATCGGTATGAATGACGCCGGCGGCCTGGGGCGCCTTGGTCCCCACCGGGATGGTCCAGGAACGGGTCTCTTTTTCGCCCACCGTGAAATAATTGGTCAGCCCCAGCAGTTTGTAGCCGGCCCTGATCATGCGGTTCAGTCCCGATTCTTGAAGCCCCATGTCGTGCAGAAACTCTAATTGCTCAGCCGGCCCCATGCTGCTCAACTCCGACTCGATGGCCCCGGAGATCAGCACCACCGGCGCCTGGTCCTCGGCCTCGACCTTCTGGCGCAGTTGATCAACCCACTGGTTGCCGGTCAGGATGTCCTCCTCCTTGACATTGGCGACATAGAGCACGGGCTTGGCGGTCAACAGGCAGATCTCGCGCAGCAGGCGGGCGGCCGACTCCTCCATACCTGCCTCTACCGTGTAGCTTCGGGCTGGTCGAGCGCTGTCCAGGACCTTTTGGAGCTGCTCCAGGATGACGGCCTGTTCCTTAGCGGTCCTGTCCCCGGACTTGGCCATGGATTGGCTCTTTTTCAGCCGTTTGTCAACGGTGTCAAGGTCGGCCAGGATCAGCTCGGTGTTGATCACCTCCATGTCCCGCAAGGGATCGATGCTGCCATCGACATGGACGATATTCTCATCTTCAAAGCAGCGGATGACATGGGCGATGGCGTCCACCTGGCGGATATGGCCCAGGAATTGATTGCCAAGCCCCTCGCCTTTGCTGGCGCCGGCGACTAGGCCTGCGATATCGACAAACTCCATCTGGGCGTAGACCGTCCGTTTGGTCTTGGCCAGGGCGGCCAGCTTGTCGAGCCTGGGGTCGGGCACGGCGACCATGCCGACATTAGGTTCAATGGTGCAGAAGGGGTAATTGGCCGCTTCGATGCCAGCCGCCGTCAAGGCGTTAAAGATGGTGGACTTGCCGACATTGGGCAGCCCGACAATACCGCAACGAAATCCCATGATATGCTCCTAACGCCGTCAAACTCAAGACGGGCGGTGATGGTTTCAAAAGCGTCAATCCAAAGTATATAGCAAAGTCTCCGGATAACTCAAATCGATTAGTAACTATCAAGCAGCACTGCAGATGCGCGGAATAGGTCTGCGAGCTATAGCAGCGCTATGCGAGCAGGCCTATGACAAAGCAGATGTGGTGCTTCTGGATAGTTACGTCAGAGATAGACAATCTCCCCGCTATTCTCGCAGACCATCTGGCCATCGTCTAGCCGCATCAGTAGTTGGCCACGGTTATCGATATCAAGTACCTTGGCGGTGTACTGCGGGCTTTCTGCCACATTGAATCCGAACCGCACCCGCCGGCCGATGGTGTCATTCAACGACCGCCAGGCCGCAATCAGAGGGGGGGGCATATCGTCGCCAAGACCACGGTCAGCAGCCAACTGCTCGGCCTCGGCATAGTGCAGGAGCCCGATATTCCAGGCGAGTTTGGCGAGCAGCCGGGCCGTGACCTCGGTCAGATCAAGGGCATGGCCAGCGAACTCGGTCATCGATGCCGCCATGTTGCGCAACTCCGGGGCAAAGGCGGCATTGTTGACATTTAAGCCAATGCCGATCAGGACGTAGTCCTCGCCACCCTTGGGGCTGCGCATGGTCTCGGTGAGGATACCGGCCACCTTGCGGCCGTTGATCAGCACATCGTTGACCCATTTGATGGTGGCGTTCAGCTGGTAGTGGCGCACCGTCTCGCAGCAGGCCACGCCGGCGGCCAGGGAATAGAGGGCGGCGTGTTCCGGCAGCAAGGTATTGACCAGGGTCAGGACCATCCACACCCCACCCGGCGGGGCATGCCAGTGCCGCAGGAAACGGCCCTTGCCATTATTGAGTTGGTCGGCGATAATTACCTGGCCCGAGGCAAAGGAACGGTCCTCGGCCTCACAGGCCAAAATTCTGGTACGGGCCAGATCCATGCAGCGCGGGGCCTGACTCAGATGCTCGATATCGGCACCGACCATGGCGCCATAACGCAGGATAGCGGCGGCGGTTTCCGGAGGAAAGGAGGGACGGAGAGACGGTTCTGAGTGCAGGGCCTGCCGGTATTCGGAGGCGATCACTCCCACTCTGATTTGACCCTCGCGATAATCTTCTGGATCAAGGGCAATTTGTCCTCGGAGCAGATGCCAATCAAGGGCTGGCCCTGGTCCATGGTCTCCCCTGGGCTGAAATAGACGGAATGAATGATGCCCGGCTCACCCTGATACAAAATCGGCGTGTCGCGTTTCATAAGCGACATGGTGAGGATTTCATCGCCGGGATTGATGGCGATGGAACGTTGGCCATGCTTGTCGATCCGCGACTGAATATCTAAGGCGAAGAAATACTTGGCCCGTTCCGGGGCCGGGAACATACTGAGTACGGTCCGCAGGATGCGTTCAATGATCTCCCTTTTTTTCAAGGGATGGCGAATGGTCATCACCTTGGCGCCGGCCTCGACGAATTGATTGTCCAGGGACTGTTCGATTGAGGACACCACCCCATTGATGGTCGAATGGACCGGCTTGATATTGCGCTCCCGTTCCAACTGAAAGAGCAGGGTCCCTTTGATATGCTGCCACTCGCCGGTCACCCCCTCCACTGCATCTTCCACAGCGGCCTTGAAGCGCAGTCGACCGGTGTGCGAGGTCCTGATCTCAATATACTCAAAAGGATCGGAACGGTACTGGCTCAGAATCTGATCGAAATCTATCTCATCGTGCATGGCGTTTGTTCACTCATCGGTAATAGAGATTGCGGCCGCCCATGGTCATCAGCGCCTGGTAAAGGTTGCGCCGGAACTCGCGGCGGTCCCAGATCCCATGAATATGGCCCCGTTTCAGGGCATTACGGGCGCTGTGATAATCGGGCGGGATGTCTTGGCCAGTAGTGTCTTGGATGACCCGGTGGCCGGCAAAACCAATGCGGCTGGAACGGATGGCGAATTGATAGTACGAGCATCCCAGGAAACTGGCCACCGGCCCGGCATAGGAGTTATTGTCGTAGACCACGATATAGAGGCCGCCGGCATCGACATAGTCGCGCACGGCCACGGTGCACTTCGGCATCTGGATGACCCCCATGGTGCCTTCCTGGATCCTGATGCCGCCGGTGGTGTGGACATAGGCCAGGAGTGGCTTGCGTTGCAGCTTGGCCAACTCGCAGGCCTGCACAAATTTTTCGCCTTCGGCGGCGCCCACCGTGCCATTCCTGAAATCAGAATAGAGCATGGCCACCACCAGATCCACCCCCATGACTCTGGCCTGGAAGGTGATGTTGGCGCTCTTGCGCTTGGTGGCGTTCTTGGTGGCCTGCAACTTCTTGTTCAAGACCGGATGGTTCAGCGGGTTGCCGGAACCGATCTTGCTGTTGAACTCTCGGATCGAATCGCGATCGAACAGGTTGTTCAAGTACCACTGGTACTCCAGCGGGAAATGATGGCCGCAGTTTTCGCAGACCCCGCAAAATTCGCCATAGAGGTCTGGAATCCACAGGTCCTTGCAGCCGCTCTTCACCGCATTAGGGCAGGTGATAGTGCGGTCTTCATTGGCCAGCGGACTGGTGTAGGTATCGCCAAATTCAAGGGCCAGCGCCTCCTGACGGCCAGAGGAGTTGGTTAGCCTCCCCCCTCGTCCCACAGGCGTATGGGTGATAAAATCATAGGCCGCCGTGAATGGGGCGCTCAGCCGTTTGACAAAACTGGAGCCCTCGCCGGAGACCTCCTTGATGACCTTTTGCACCTGCTGGCGCTGGCGTTTCAAGATGTCGTAGACCACCGTGTAATAGACCTGGGCGGTCCTGGTGCTGGCGTTCTTCCAGAAATCACTTAAGCGGCTGCTCTCGGTGAGATAGGCGCTGGAGGCCATGGCCCGATACTTCTTGGCGCGCAAGGCCACCAGCCGTTTCAACTCATCGGCGTTTAAGTCCCAACTGATGTCGATATGGAGACTGGTGTCGGCATCGACCTCAAGTACCGGATCGTCGTCGCCGGCCTTTTTTAATTTCAGTTCATAGGCACGGAAGGCCCGAAGGCTCTTGGTCTTTAGCACCACCTCGTCAGTGGCCCGCATCATCTCATAGCGCAGTTTCTTGAAGAAGGCGAAGTCATCGTGCATGGCCCCCAGAGGGGGTTCCTCAACGATCCGATCGATGGTGCCCAGTTCCAGGTTGTCTTTTGCCGTGATCCACAAGTTCTCGGCACACTCTTCCACTAACTCCTTGGGGGCCTTGACTCCCGCACCCACTCTGCCCTCAATGGCAGCAGCCCCTTCCGGCGAAATCACCGAATAGTAGCCATGCGAGAACATCAGCCTGAAATCGGAGAGACCGATGGCCTCGGCGCCACCGGACCCACCCTCAGAGATGATCGAGACGATGGGTACCCGTAACTTGGCCATGGCATAGAGGTTGCGGGCGATCTGCTGGGCGGCGCCCGGGTACTCTTCCACCGGAAAGGCGCCCGGGGTAAAGATGTAACAGTGGATAGGGATCCCTTCGGTCTCGGCCACCTGCATGAAGCGCAGGGCCTTCTCGTTGCCCCATGGCTTGCTGGAGCCGCCGTTCCTGAACTCCTCGCCATGGCCCTTTTCATGGCCAATGACCATGACCTGCTGGGTAAAGACCCGATTCTTGACCCGACGCAGGATATTGGCCTTGGCCACCACCATGGACGGGTCGATATTGGCCTCACCCTCACCGCCGAGTTCGGTGTAGTCTTCGTAGACATTCTCCAGGATGTCCTTCAGGGAAAACCGCAAAGGACTGCGCACGATGCGGACCAGATCCATGGGCGTAATCTCTTCCTGGCATCGGGCGGTCAGAAAGGTCACCGCCTCCTCAATCTGGCTGATCTCGTCGCTGAAGTGTTCTTCCGAATGGTCGTAGAAGGAAATTTTCAGGCCATCCAGTTTGGTGGTGAGCCCGGAAAGATTGCCCCAGTCGTTGCCTTCTTTGATCTGGGAGAGGTACTTGATCCCCTCCTCGCATTTGGCTAAACGTTTTCGAATATGTTCCATAGCGCAATTGGTTATGATTAAGAGAGAAAGCAGGCAGCTTCTATAAAAAACTGCCCACCGCCGATCAGAAGGTCAGCAACCTCTCCAGATTGCCGCGCAGATAGGGGATATTGGTCATGATCGCCTCGCCGTGGCTGTTCTCGCCCTCGATGACCGTACCATCCAGAAACTGCCGGGCCCGGTTCTTGGCCATAATCATGTCATCACCCCAGACCAGGACAAGGGCCAGATTAGGGTCGTACTCGCTGGGGATCGTATATGGCCGGTCAAAGGGGACATGGGTATAGACCGCCGCCCAGTCCTCCTGGGGGAAAGAAAACTGCGAGATGGTGCCGATCCAGGGTGCGAAGCCGCGGGCTGTGTCCTCAGCCACCAAGCGCAGCTCGATGCTCGATCCCTTGAATTCGATGGTCTTCTGGTCATAGCCCATGGTGTCGCCCAAGGCAAGACGAATCTGCTCCTTGAGCAGGCTGGGCTGCTTGCCGTGCAGATAGCTGATGCGGGCCGAGACATCGTTTTCGACCTGGATGCGGGTGTTGACCTCCAGGAGATAGGGACTGCCGTCCCGGGCGACAATCCACTCCCAGGTCCCGACATTGTCATAGCTGACATGGTCCGCCAGTTTCAGCGAATAGTCGACAATCTGGTCCAAGGCTTTCTGGGCATCGAAGTCGTAGTCAAAGCAGGCAGCATCAAAACCAGGCGCGGCCTCCAGACGTTTCTGGCGGCCGGTGCTCTGGATCGTGCAATTTCTGGTGCCGAAGTGGAGTCGTTCACCATGACGGCTGCAGACCAGTTGCACTTCAAGGTGATTATAGTCGCGCAGGCACTGTTCGATCAGTACCCCGCCATCGCCAAACTGGCGTTTGGCGTAGTTTTGCACCTGGCGGTAGACCCGGCGCAGCTGCTCAATGCGAAAGACCTCTTCAATGCCCATGCCGCCGCCGCCAGCCGCGGCCTTGACCAGGATGGAGGGGTTCTTGATCTTCTGCTGCTGCTGGCTGTCCAGCAATTGGGCCGCAACCTCCTCGGCCTCCATTTCATTGTAGATCGGACCATCGGTGCCGGGGATGGTCGGGATGCCAAGCCGATTGGCCACCCGCTTGGTGTTGATCTTATCACCTAAATTTTTAATGACTTCCCAGCTCGGGCCGATGAAGGTCAGCGGACGATCACGGATAGTCACCCGCCGCGCAAAGCGATAATCTTCGGAAAAGAACCCGTAACCGGGATGAATGGCGGTGCAGTCGGTGTGATCGGCCACCGACAGAATATCATTGGGATCGGTATAGCTGGCCACCCGCCAGGCCCGCTTGCGGCCATCCTGGTTGTCCATGGCCAGGCGGACATGCTGGGAATTCTGGTCAGCATCGGTATAGACCACGATATAATCAAGCCCCAGGTCCTTGCAGGCCCGCATGATCCGTACCGCAATCTCACCGCGGTTGGCAATAAGCACTCTGTCTTTCATAGTAAGTTTTGTAACTGCTCAAGGTTGTTGAGACTGTAGGTTGTTAGGCTGTAGGCTAGGCTGTTAGACAAAAGATGCAAGAGAATAGCAAGGGGAGCAATCACCATACATTTAATACCGCCCTTCGACTCCGCTCAGGGGACCGGTTGGTGAGCGGAGCCGAACCATCAGCCTAAAAAGCTACAGTCTGTCCACCTGTGTTGTGAGGGGGCCGGTATAATGATTTTTAGCTGTAAGGTCAATCTGTTTCAACATCTGCCCCTTGCTCTCAAAAGCAATGATTTGGCTCTTTACCATATTTTCATTTTTTTTTTTAGTAGATAAATCATAATTTGCTTGATTTTTTACCCATGAATACGTTTCATTACGTATTTTCTCAGCAACCGCCAATGGTTACCGGCAACAGATCATCATACTTATCTCACTTAAGTTCATAATAAGCTGTACGCTCGCAACTAATAATAATGGACACCGAAGACCACCCGTCGTTACCCTACCTCTCCTTCCTTAAACGCCTCTTAAACCTGATCGGCCTGGCCAAGGCCCCTGACACCACTGAAGACCTGGAGCAGGAAATTCAGGAAATCCTGGATGATGGCCGAGAACAGGGCCTGATCACCTCCCAGGAGGGCATGATGATCAATTCAATCTTTGACCTGCGTGACACCCTGGCCAAGGAGATCATGAGCCCGCTAACCGACATGGTCTGCGCCCCGGACACGGCCACCATCCCGGAATTGATCGACCTGATCGTCAAGGAGGGCTTTACCAGGGTGCCGATCTATTCGGGCAATCCAGACAGGATCATCGGCATCCTGCACGCCAAGGACCTGCTGCGCTACATCGCCGATGGCAGCACCACCTTGTCATTTGACAGCATCAACCAGCCCCTGTTCATTCTGGAAAATCATACCATCGGCCAACTGCTCAGGGACTTCAAGGCCAAACAGATCCACATGGCCATTGTCACCGATGAATTTGGCTCGGTGCGGGGGTTGGTCACGCTTGAGGACGTCCTCGAAGAGATCGTCGGTGAGATCAATGACGAGTACGACACCGACCCGAGTCGCTGGCGGGTGCTGGACCCGGCTACCGTCCTGACCGACGCCAAGGTGGACATTGAAGAGGTTGAAGCATTTTTCAAGCTGACCCTGCCGGAGGGACCATACGAATCAATCGGCGGGCTGGTCATCCATCAGCTCGGCCATATCCCCCGGGCCGGCGAATCCCTCCAGACCAGCGGTCTGAACTTTCAGGTCATATCGGCCAGCAAACGCCGGATCTCTTCTCTGAAGATCAGTGGCGTTGTTCCGTCAGCGCCCTGATGAATGATCCTTGTACGCCTCAAGGGGCTCAGTTCAGTCCCCGTTCGACGGGGGGTGTTGAACTGAGCCCCCATCGAACACTCCTCGCCCTGCTCAGCAGCCTCCTGCTCTTTGCCGCTTCGCCGGGGCAATGGGCACTGGCGCCGCTTGCCTGGATTGCCCTGGTGCCTTTGCTGCTCGCTTGTCGTGGCCTCTCGCCGCAGCGCAGCGCCCGCTTAGGGCTTGTCTGCGGGCTTGCCTATTATCTGTCCCTCATCTACTGGATTATCATTGCCTTGGGGCGTTACGGTGGGCTCCCCCTGTGGCTGACTGTGCCGGCGCTGGTCGGGCTTGCCCTCTACATGGCATTATACCTGGCCGTCTTTGCCGCCTTCACCAGTTGGGCGGCTGCGCGGCTGCCGCTGGTCTGGGTAGTGCCCCTGGCCTGGGTCGGTCTTGATCTGGTCCGCTGCCGTCTGTTCACTGGTTTTCCCTGGCTTGACCTGGGCTACAGTCAATTTAAGTGGCCCCTGGTCAATCAAGTGGCTGACCTCGGCGGCCATTACGGCGTCACCTTTCTGATCGTCATGGTCAACACGCTGATTGCCGATTTTTTTGCCACGAGGTGTTGCGGTAGCAACCACCCTACGACTCCGCTCAGGGGACAGCCAATTTTTTCGTTCCCTGAGCGGAGTCGAAGGGCCTGCAACCGCATCGTCCTGCCGATTCTCTTGATAGCGGCAGTCATGGGCTACAATGTCTGGCGCTATCAGCAAATGAAAGAGGGGCTGGTCTCGGCCCCAACCCTTGCCGTAGGCCTCATGCAGGGCAATATCGACCAAAGCGAAAAGTGGCTGACCGCTCTCCAGGAAAAGACCGTGGACACCTACCTTGCACTGTCCGTCGAGGCGACCTCCTCTCAGCCCCTTGATCTGTTGATCTGGCCGGAGACAGCCCTGCCTTTTTTTCCGAGTGAACACTCGCTCATGCAGAGGATCACCGACGAAATCGCCCGGCCCGGCAGCCCAAGTCTCTTGACCGGCGCCCCTCATTTGCAGGCCGACCTCGAATCCGGCAGGACCAGTTATTTCAACAGCGCCTTTCTGATCAGCGCGATGCCCCGAACCCAGGGGGTGGCCTTGCAACGCTACGACAAGGAGCACTTGGTGCCATTTGGGGAATACATCCCCCTGCAACGTTATCTGCCGGCGGCCCTGCCCCTGGTCCAGACCATGGGTAATTTCTCGCCCGGCCAGGATAGCGCCCCTCTGGTCAGCAACCAGGCCAGACTCGGCGTCCTGATTTGTTTTGAGAGCATCTTCCCGGAAGAGGCCCGCCGGCGGACCAGCTTTGGGGCCAATATTCTGGTCAATCTGACCAACGACGCCTGGTACGGACGCTCCAGCGCCCCTTTCCAGCAAATACCCATGGCCGTGCTGCGGGCCATAGAAAACCGGCGCAGTCTGGCCCGGGCCGCAAATACCGGCATCAGTTGCCTGATCGATCCATTGGGGAGGGTGCTCGCCGCCTCGCCGATCTTTGAGAAAATGCAGATCAGCGGACGCCTGCCCTTGCTTGATGAGCAATCATTTTTTACCGGCCATGGGTTCCTCTTTCCCTACCTCTGCCTGCTCCTCTTGAGCCTGATGCTTTTGTATGGTATTTTGACACGAGATCGGGTATGAGCATGGGCCAACATTAGGACTCCAGTATAGAGGACTAAGGACTAAGGAATGAGTTTTTTGCAGGTTGGGTTAGGCCGTCGTTTGGCCGCTTTTCTCAGTACCCCCTTGAGGGGTATAACCCAACGACAATGGAGCCTGTGGCGTTGGGTTACGCTTCGCTAACCCAACCTACTAAGTCACTAAACCTTTATTTATCGATGAGGAAAACAACATGTCAGCAGAGTTGAGACAAAAATTGGAAGGGTTAAAAGGCCGTTTATTTTCACTGCGGAGTCATCTTTAACTTAGATAAAAAGAAAGAAGACATCCTCATCCTCGAGCGTCAGACCCTCTCTCCCAAGTTTTGGGAAGACGCTGGCACGGCCGCCAAGGTCCAGAAGGACATGGGTATCCTACAGGAAGTCGTCTCCAGTTGGCAAGCCCTGGAGACCTCCTGGGAGGAGGCCCAAATCCTCTTGCAACTGGCCGACGAAGAGAACGATCCCGAGAGCGAGCTGGAGGCGGACCAGATTATCACCAGTCTGTCCGAGACCATCGCTGCCTCCGAACTGGAGTGCATGCTGAGCGGTGAACATGACGCCAATAACGCCATGCTCACCATTCATGCCGGGGCCGGGGGTACCGAGGCCCAGGACTGGGCCGATATCTTGCTCCGCATGTATCTGCGCTGGACGGAAAAGAAGAAGTTCCACACCGAGGTCCTGGACATGCTGCCCGGCGACGAGGCCGGCATCAAGAGTGTGACCATTATGGTCAGCGGCCATAACGCCTACGGTTACCTTCGTTCCGAGATGGGCATCCACCGTCTGGTCAGGATCTCGCCCTTTGACTCCCAAAAGCGTCGCCATACGTCCTTTGCCTCAGTCTTCATCTTCCCTGAACTTGATGATGAGATCAAGGTGGAGATCAACATCGACTACGGCCTGACGGACATCGTGGCCGACCGTTACGACGCTGGCGTGCGGTTTGGAGACCAGGTGGCGAAAGACATGATCGCCGTCCGCATCGGGCCGGACTTGCGCATGGCTCTCCGGCCGAGCGGTTCGCTGCGGGCGG
>JANNQL010000099.1:0-4028 GCA_031400755.1 Pseudomonadota bacterium
CGTTACCTGCATTCCGACATCAAGACCATGGAACGGGTGGAGCTGATCCGCGACCTGCGCAGGCGGGAGTACCAGGTCCTGGTCGGCATCAATCTGCTCAGAGAGGGCCTCGATATCCCCGAGGTCTCGCTGGTGGCGGTACTTGACGCCGACAAGGAGGGCTTTCTGCGCAGCCATCGTTCCCTGATCCAGACCTGCGGCCGGGCGGCCAGAAATGTCGACGGCATGGTCATCCTCTACGCCAACCGCATCACCGGCTCCATGGCGCTGACCATCGACGAGACCAGCCGTCGCCGCACCATCCAGGCCGAATTCAACGAGCGCCACGGCATCACCCCGACCACCATCCGTTCCTCGATCAAGGACATCACCGAGACCATCTACGAGCAGGACTATGGGGCGCTGCCCCTGGTCACGGCTGAGGCGGAGGGCGAGTACCAGAGCCTCAATGACCTGCGGCAGGCGATCAAGACCCTGACCGCCGATATGCGGGAGGCGGCCAGCGACCTGGCCTTTGAAGAGGCGGCGGAGCTCAGGGACCGCATCAAGAAATTGAAAGAACAGGAGCTGCAATGGCTGTGAAGGGGCTCATGTCGCGCATCTCATTGGTGGTGGTGCCTTTCCTATATCTGGCCATCACCAGGGTGCTCTTTGCCACCTACCGGGAAGAGGTGCGGGGTGACGAGCACTACCAGCGGCTCAGGGCCTCCGGGCAGCAGTTCATCATCTGCTTCTGGCACTATTCGCTGCTCTATGTCATCCGCCGGATCGGCGGCCAGGACTGGGTGGCCATGGTCAGCGCCAGCGACGACGCCGAGTACATCTCGCGCACCTTGAACCGCCTGGGCCATGCCACGGTCAGGGGCTCGCGCAACCGGGGCGGGCTTTCCGCCCTGAAGGAGTTGATCACCCAGGTTAGGCGGCATGGCAAGAAGGCGGCCATCGTTGCCGACGGCTCCCAGGGCCCGGCCCTTGAGGTCCAGGCCGGGGTCATCCTCTTGGCCAGCAAGACCGGCATCCCGATCCTGCCCCTGACCTGGGGCGCGGACCGTTGCTGGGCCTTTCGCAGCTGGGACCGCACGGCGCTGGCCAAACCCTTTGCGCGGCTGGCGCTCTGCTTTGGCGAACCGCTGACCGTGCCGGACGACCTCTCGTCCGAGGATTTGGAAGAGTATCGCCTGCAACTGGAAAGACAGATGCTCGGGCTGTACGCCGAGGCCTGGGGGGCCTTCGGGGTCAAGGGGCATGGAGACGAGCTGGGAGGCTAGAAGGAAATGGGCGTACATCATCTGATCATCAGCATCGGCATGGCCTTTTTGGCTGCCTCAATCTATCAGAGCCGGAGGCTCCGGGCCTTTATCCCGCCCTCACAGCGCCGGCGCTGGCTGGTGCTGGATGGCCTGATGCTCTTTTTTTTGCTGGGCTATATGGCGGAGCTCTTCGCCGCCACCAGAATGGAACTGGGGCCGTTCCAATACTTGGTCAGTCTGGTCTATGTGGGCGGGGCGGTCTTCGTGTTCATCTCCATGAAGGTGTCCGGTATGGCCATTCGCCATATCAGGCGGGATGAGAGACGGATCTCGCGGATGAATGAGGACCTGCAGCAGGCCTATGACTCGACCATTGAAGGCTGGGGCCTGGCCCTGGAGTTGCGCGACAAGGAGACCGAGGGCCACACCCAGCGGGTCTGCGCCATGACCATGGCCCTGGCCGCCAGGTTTCCTTTCAGCTCGCAAGAGTTGCGTTACATCAAGTTCGGCGCCTTGCTGCACGATATCGGCAAGATGGGGGTGCCGGACGCCATCCTCATGAAGGACGGCCCCCTGACCGACCAGGAAAGGGAAGTCATGCGCCACCACCCGGAATATGCCCATGAGATGCTCGCTGGCATTGATTTTTTGCGGCCGGCCCTCGATATCCCCTACTCGCACCATGAGTGTTGGGACGGCTCGGGCTACCCGCAGGGGTTGAAGGGCGAGGCCATCCCGCTCGCGGCCCGCATCTTTGCGGTGGCGGATGTCTGGGACGCGCTGACGAATGAGCGCCGTTACCACGAGGCCTGGGACACGGAGCGGGTCTGCGACCACATCCGGGCCAGGAGCGGCAGCCAGTTCGACCCGCAGGTGGTGGCCAAATTCCTGGAGCTTGATTTGTGCGAGTTGGGGCGTCAGTGTGCGCTTGGCGTAGAAGAGAAGGTTGGGGCTTGAGCTGGTGGCGGAAAAGGCTTTGACTGCGGGGTGTTGCGTGATAGGATGGAGAAATGATGCCCGCCCTGGCGAGATTAGGTCTGGT
Organism: Pseudomonadota bacterium; assembly: GCA_031400755.1. Classification (GTDB taxonomy): domain Bacteria; phylum Desulfobacterota; class Desulfobulbia; order Desulfobulbales; family VMSU01; genus VMSU01. The sequence goes on from JANNQL010000099.1 coordinate 2,293, forward strand.
TTCCGTTCCCTTCGGCTCCTCCCCTCGACTCCCCTCGACGCCGCTTGGGGAACCAGGGAACGGTGCCGGCAATCGGCCCTCATAAAATGCAGAGGAAACATTAATGAATATCTTCGAGGAATTTGCAGGGGTTAAGAGACAAAGGAATTCACTGCAAGACCAAGCCGGCATCGAAAGGTTGGAAAATGAAGAAAATTGAAGAAGTGTTTCAGCAACTCAGCGAGCTTTATGAGTTCAATAAAAAAATCATGACGTACACTCTTCCCAAAAAACAGTCGGCACGACCAGTAGGATACGGTAAGCGCAGTGAGCCGAATCAGCTTAATTAATACTGTTAGGAGTTCAAGATTTACCATGCCACTCACACAACTAGAAATTTTGGGTTACAGGGGATTCAAGGTGCGTCGCATTCTTGACTTCGCTGTCCCCAATGGAGCAGAAGGCAGCGGTCTAACGTTGCTTACAGGCCCCAACAACGCAGGTAAGTCTTCAATTCTTGAGTGCCTAAGGGCGAGAGCAGGACATCAAACCGTTAGCTTCACTACCGGAACTCGCAATGCAGACGTTGAGGAAGTGGAGATCAAGTACACTGTTAATGGTAAGGATGAGGTGATCAAGTCACTAACAAAAGGCTCAAGTGAAACAACCAAGGAGCAGATAGACAGGGCATTTCATGTTTTCGTTCTTCCATCGCGTCGAGCTTTCAATCCCTACTTTGGTCGGCACGCAGTATCGCGTGAGGAATATCTGAACAATTCGAGTCTCCCGCCACAGCGTTCTTCGGTCCTTAGCAACTTTGAGCACCGCCTCTTCAACACACTGAAGAATCCAGACCAGTTCAACCAACTACTCAAGGAAGCATTGGGTTTTGATCCCATTTGGACTATCGACCAGTCAGATCAAGGCCAGTACTTCTTGAAGTTTTTCAATGGCAAGCACTCTCACTCAAGCGACGGCATGGGCGAGGGGATTATTAGTATTTTTGCCATTGTGGATTCACTTTATGACTCCAAACCTGGTGACGTTGTCGTCATTGACGAACCCGAGCTCTCGCTACACCCGAGTTTGCAGAAACGCGTGGTGTGGCAGCTTGGCAAATTTTCAAAAGACCGACAGATTGTTGTTTCAACGCACTCGCCCTATTTTATAGATATATTGGCGTTGGCTAACGGCGGTCATCTCGCACGAATAGCCTCGACTGAGGATGGAACACAGATACATCAACTATCGGCATCGTCCAAAGACTCCATTCGTCGGTTATCTACTGGAAATCTATATAACCCCCACGTCTTCGGCCTAGACGCAAAAGAATTGTTCTTTCAGGAGGATCGTATCATTCTCACGGAAGGTCAGGAAGACGTGCTACTATTTCCTCGTGTAGCTCAACAGCTTGGGGTATCCGTCCCAGGCAATTTTTTTGGTTGGGGCGCTGGTGGCGCGAGTAACATAGTCCATCTCTGCCGCATCCTTAACGACTTGGGATTCAAGAAGGTAGCAGCGCTACTTGATGGAGACAAATCAGCGGAAGTTGATAGTCTGGCGCTGGAGTTTCCGGAGTATTACTTTGACTGCATCCCAGCCAAAGATATTCGGACCAAGTCTGCCCGAAGAGCAACCGAAGAAGTGCAGGGTCTGCTTGACGAAAATCTGGAGTTGAAATCTGAGTACTCAGAACCAATGGCGAAGGTGTTCTCTACGCTGTCGGCGCACATGAATTCCTAAACTCCGCTCCAGCG
>JANNQL010000100.1:0-1691 GCA_031400755.1 Pseudomonadota bacterium
AGACGATCAGCGGCCAGATCAAGCTCCAATTGAAAGGCGTGTTGGTCTTTTTCAAGATCGAGGAGGAGATCGCCGTTCGTGCCGTGGCTTTTGTCGATGGTGGCTGTCAGATTTCTGCCGGTAAGCTGACCGTTAATGATACTGATAGGGCCGCTGGCCTGGTCGATGACCAGACCAAGGCCGGGCAGGGTTATTGGCACATCTTTGGCATCGGCCCATATCTTCATGCTCTTGAGCTCTTTAAAATCAGCCAGGCCACCTTGAAAGGAATAGCTGGCTGTTGTGGCTTGGCCACCCCGGACAATGACGCAAACTTTTTTGGCGATGGTATTTTCTTTGAATATGTTGAGGATTGCCCTACGGACGGCGCCGAGGTCAATGCCGGCTCCTTTGAGGTCAACAGACCATTCAGGGACTTGCGAGACGTTGTTATCTGTCACCTTCCGGGCTATATGACCATTGAGTAGAAACTTTGGTTCGGCAACCGAGAGTTCTTTGATGTCTATGGAGAAATCATCATTTTGGCGGTCCAGGGTGAGACCATCGACTTTCTCGATCTGAAAATTATGACCATGCCACGAGAGGGTAAATGGTTTTTTTTTGCTCCCTACCTGAAGCTGGAAGTGGTCTCCAGCCAACCCCTCGAAATGGGCTGACAGATTAAGGCCAGTCACAACTGGTAGAGAAGGGACTCTCTCCAGGGGGGAGGCTACAGCGCACACCTCAGGAGTCTCTGGAGTGGTCTGAGCAGAGTCGTGGGGTGATTGGTTGAGTAATTGGCTGCTGTCAAGGTCTTCGCAAACAAGATTAATTCGATATTTTTCTGGAGGAAGATCAATGCCGCCTTTAATTGTTAGTGCCCTGGCGAAACTGCTGCGGGCACGCAAATCGAATTTTAGGGAATTTGAGCGGGAGCGCACGGCGCCATTGATGCCAGTCATGGTAACTGCTTGCAGCAGCAGGTCATGGCCAAGGCTTTGGCCAGGCAGACTTAAACTGCCGTCCACTATGCTGAAGTGGCCAGTAGTGAATGTCCCTGCCAAAGAAGGATTTAGTCCGATCCATCCTGGAGGTGGAGTGGCCTTGATGGTCAGGTTTGGCTCAAACAATTTTGCATAAGCCAGCGACATCTCGCCGGTAATAAGAAATTTTGGATTTAGAATGAGGCGTGTCTTTGGCAAAACAAGGGCAAACGACTTTGTTTCGGCCCTGAGCTGGCTGATGGTGATCGTTGGCACGGGGAGCCAGCGCCAAGTGACCGCGCCGACCGAGGCCTTGCACTTCAAGGATTGTTCCAAATAATCTAACAGGTGATCTTGCAGAGGGCGACGTTCGATGAGGTATGAGGAGGCAAGAAGAAGGCTGAGCAGGAAGAGAGAAGCAAATGCCAGAATTGGCCGTTTTTTCATTGGGTTGAGCAAAAAGGCAATTATGTGTTGAAGGCGTCACTCACCTTCATGGGGTGAATTGAATGCCGACCTTACATTCGATTTTTGACTGACAGGTCCAGACCACCGTCCCTTGAGAGGGCAGGGTAGGGTCGAAAAAATAGACGGTCTGGCCAAGATCAATGAGTTCAGCAGAGATCAGGCAGATACCACTGTCACTGATATTGTCGACTTTAACCTGAAGGGCATGGCCCTGTTGGTGAGGGGGGGGGGCTGGTTGATCACTGACCTTGATAGAGAGCC
>JANNQL010000101.1:0-16364 GCA_031400755.1 Pseudomonadota bacterium
AGACACCGAACAGGACGAGGATGAGCGCCAGCACCATTCGTTTGATGGTCGGTCGCGGCAGCATAAGTAGGAAAAACGGCAAGAGATTGCCGCAGCCATACTGCAGGACAAAGATCTTGGTGAAGTCTTCGTGGAACATGACCGAGCGCAGGATGTCCCACGACTTCATGGCGGTATAGCCCCGGAAGATGAGGTCGAGGAGTTCAAGCGAGATGGCCGCGATCAGAAAGCCGATCAGGTAGCGGCTGGTCTTTGAGATGACATCCATCTCCACCCCGCCCAGTTCCTTGACCGTCTCGTCGCCCCGGCCCCGGGCCAGGGTCGCCTGCAGCTTCTTGAATTCCATGATGATAATGTAGGTCAGCATGCACAGCGCAATGCCGGAGACCACGGCGCTCATGATGAAGATGACCGGCATCAGTGGCGACATCCACAGGGCGTTGGCCTTGACCGAGCCGAAGATGAAACCGGCATAGCCGTGCAGGAAGCAGGCCACCGGGATACCGATGCCGGCCAGGATCTTGACGCCTTTTTTGTCGATGGCCAGGGCCTCGTCGTCGGTGGCCATGGCGCCCAAGGTCAAGATGGCATAGAGGGCGCGTTTGCTGACATTGGCGAGGCCTGCCTGGCCGCGCAGAGCGATGGTCTGCTCGACAAAATATTTGCGGTAGACAAACCAGATCTCGGAGAGGACTATTGCCGCGTAGGTCGAAAAGACGATGCCAAAGGCGGCGATGGCCGAGGTGAAATGGGGGGTGAACATGACGTTCATGCCCCTGAACGGCTGCTGCAGATGGAGCATGAGCGGCATCATGGCGGTGGGCAGGAGCGCCAGCGAAAAGACCAGCGAGAAGCGGGCGATGCCTTGCAGGTCCTTCTGGCCAAAGACATGGTAGAGGGATGACAAAACAAAGGCCCCGGCCACCAGCCCTGTCATGTACGGATACATGACGATCTGGATGCTCCAGTAAATGAATTCATTGGGGTAGACAAAAAGGTCTTTGACGGTCCATTCCAAGCCATGCACTATCAGTTGTTCAGTCATTTTCTCACCTCACTCTCTCGTCAAGGCCGATGTAGTAGACCTGGGGCTTCGTGCCATACTCAGCCTTCAGTACCCCCACCCGCTGGGTCATGATGGTTTGGGCCACCGGGTCGTCATGGTCCTGCAAATTGCCCAACTGGCGGGCCCCGAACGGGCAGGCCTGCACGCAGGCGCTCTGCAGGCCCTTGCTGATTCGGTGGTAACAGAAGGTGCACTTTTCGGCGGTTTTATAGACCGGGTGGAAGAAGCGGACCCCGTAGGGGCAGGCCATGATGCAGTAACCGCAGCCGATGCACCACTTGCGATCAACCAGGACAACGCCGTCCAAGGTCTGGTAGGTGGCGCCCACCGGGCAGACCTGGACACAGGCCGGTTTTTCGCACTGGTTGCAGAGCTTGGGCACAAAGAAGGCCTTGGTGATCTCGGCAGGCTCGATCTCTTCGTCCCGGACCTTGGCGCTGGTGAAGCCGTCCAGACCGGCGTTTGGGCTATCGATATGGGACTTGCCGTCTTTGGTCACCACATAACGCTCCACCCAGGTCCGCGAAACCGGCAGGTCGTAAGGGATTTCGTTCTCCAGCTTGCAGGCCTTGACGCAAAAACCGCAGCCGACGCATTTTTGGATGTCGACCAGGAAGGCCCAGCGCACTTTGTCGTCGCCGATGGAGGCCTTGACTTCAGCAGGGCTGAGGAGTCTAAAGGCGGAGAGCGGTAGCGTTGCGGCGATGCCGCTGGTGATGGCGGTTCTGAGGAATTTTCGTCGGCTGGAATTCATCACTTGGCCTCCAGGATCGGGTTGTGCGGGTTATGGCAGTCAAGGCAGGCTGTGCCTGGGTTGTGCTCTCCTGGGTCAATGGCCGGCATCTCGGCCCGATGGCTCTGGGGATAGGGCAGGGCGGCATGGCAGCGCAGGCATAGCTCCCGGCTACGGTCGACAGTCAGTTTTGCCGGATCGTCCGGATGCAAGGCAGCGGGGCCGTGACAGTTCTCGCACTCAATGATCTGGTGGGGCGAGCTCAGATTCTCAACGACTTTTTCCTCGTGGCATTCCCGGCAGTACTCCTTGCCCCGGTACTTGACATGCACGGCCTTCCAGTCGTCGATACTGCCCTTGCGGTGGAAGCCGTAGGTGAAGTTTGCGCCATTCACCCCGAAATCAGACGGGACCACATTCGCTCGCACCAAGAGCAGCAGAGCGACAGCGCCAATCGCCACCAACAGCGGACGCCAGGCATGGTTCTTCATCGTGCACCTCCTTCATGTTCGTTAAGCCCTTCTTTGCTAATTAGTTGTTGACAACAGCAGCCATTTATGGAAACAGAAATATACCACGATGTGGCATGATGGGGCCAAGATAAATTGGTCATGAAGAATGTGCAAGTATTAAATTGACCTGCAGCATTTTTTTAAGTCACGCTGGTTGGTACGGGGGGGCCTATGAGGGAGTTGAAGACACTGGATGATCGGGTTAACTGGCTGACCGAGGAACTGCTGCTTGCCAAAGAACAGATGGCCGCTATTCTCTGTCGGATCGAGTCCCTGGAGCAGGGTAAGGCGCTGCCCGCAGCCAGTTCGGCGCCGACCATTTCTGACCATCCGCCAGGGGCGCTTGTTGCAGACAGTCCACAGCCGGTGGCGATCGACGATGAGTCCTCCTGGGCCCATCTTGGCCAGGCCGTTCTCTTGCCTCGGGTGGCGGCGGTCAGTTTCATGCTGGTGGTGGCCTTGGTCCTGCGGACAGTCACCGACAACGGCATGGTAGGTTTGCTGACCGGTTCGGCCCTTGGAATGGCCTATGCGGTCGCCCTGATTGCCGGCGGAGTGTTCCTGTACGCCCGGCAAAGCCGGTTGGCGCCAGTCTTCCCGGCCTGTGGCGTCCTGCTGCTCTATGCGATCATCTTCGAAACCCAGAGCCATTTTTCTTCCCTGTCAGGTCAAGCCGGCTATCTGGTTCTGCTGATCGCCGAGATTGTCATGGTCTTGGTCGGTCTCCACTGCCGGGCCAAGGTCCTGCTCGGGCTTTCGGTCTTTGCCTCCACCCTGGTCGGCATTGCCATTGGTTTTCCCACCCCGCTGTTTGCAATGCTGGGCTTGGTGGTCTTGGTCAACAATGGGGCCGCCCATCTGGCCGCCAGGCGGCACATCAGCCACTCACTCACTTGGTACACCCTGGTCTTCTCAGTCATATTCTGGATGCTGTGGGCCTATAAACTTAATTTTGCCTTGAATTTAGCCCCGGCGGAGGTCCAGGGCCTGGGTCTCCCCCTCTTTCTGCCGCTGCTCTTTGCCTTCTGGGGCTTCTATACCTACACCTCGCTTTGGCAGACCCTGAGGAGCGGCAGGCCCTTGGGGAGCTTTCATCATGTCTTGCCGGCAATGACGGCGGGTGGCGGATTTTTTGCGGCCAACGCCGTGCTCTACCCGTGGGTCGGCAATCAGACCTTGATTGGCCTGGGTACGGTTTTGCTCTCGGCGCTCTATCTGGGCTTGGTGACCTGGTTGGCCCGGAGGGGAGAGGATGGTATCCCGGGCGGCAAGGAGTTTGTGACAGCTGCCGTCATTTTGCTCATCCAGGGACTGGCCATTTCGGCCCCCCCCCTGTGGGCCTTGCCGGTCTGGACCGTGGCCGCCGGCATACTCACCCTGCGGGCCGGCCAGTGGCGTAGCGGCGGCATTAGGCTGATTTCCTATCTCTTCCAGGTCTTTGTCTTGTTTTTTGCCTTGCGGCATGGCAGCCTGTCGGTGAGTGGAACGGCGTGGCCGGCGGGGATGTTGGTCGCCGGGCTCATGGCGGGTTGTAATTTGTGGCTTTACCACTGGTGCCGCCGCCATCCGCCGGACTATGACAGCGCCTTTTTTACGGTCTTCGACAAGGGCGATTATTCGGCGGTGCTGCTCTTGGTTATCGGCCTCTTTCAGGCCTTCGCTGCCGCAAGCTTCGGGGCCTCAGCTCTCCTGCCGGTAAGTGTTGCCGAATCGACCAAGGCCTTTGCCTGCACCCAGAGCGTCATTATCAATGCTGGAGTCATTATTCTTCTGGTCTTGGGGTTGCAGACGAGGAGCAGGGAGATTCTGACCGTGGCCGGGCTGGTAGTCCTGCTGGCGGCGATCAAGGTATTTCTCTTTGACCTCTTCCTCGCCAACGGTCTGCCTCTTGTCTTCAGCGTCTTTTCATTCGGGGTTGTCGCCGCTACTAGCTCGGTGGTTATGCGTAAGTGGCAGGGGAAGGGGAGATGACTGAGTGCTGAGGACTGAGGGGAAAGGACTGAGGGGAAAGGACTGAGGGGAAAGGACTGAGGGCGAGGGGGGCGGGTTAATACCTGATCCAGTTTCTGCTCTCCTTGCGCAGCAGAAAGAGGTGCTTTTCTTGCGAGGCGCTCTTCAATAGGCGGCCCAGGAAACCAAAGAAGGTGATTTTTTTGAAGAAGGGCAGGGCCATCCAGCCAACGGCCAGGTGACGGCCGAGGCTGACGATTTCTCCCAAGACTTTTGGCTGGTACGGTTTAGGCGTACCTCCGGTCACTGCGGCATAAATGTTGTCAGCCACCAGTCGGCCCTGTTGTAGGGCAAATTGGGCGGCAGTGGGTACGGGTTTGCCGGTCTCCGGGTTGGTGGCCAAGGCATTGTCGCCGATGGCGTAGACAAACGGATGCTCCGGGGCCTTCAGGAATTCATCAACGACAATGCGTCCCATGGCCCCGGTCTTGAGGCCGCTGGCAGCCGCGAGACTGCTGACCATGATGCCGCCGGTCCAGACCAGGGTCTTGGTTTTTAGTTGTCCGCCGGTTGACAGGGTCACTGTCTCGGCAGTCAGGCTGGTGATCTTGGTGTTGGTCAGGACCTTGATGCCCTTTTCATGCAGCCTATGTTCGATGCGCAGGGCAAATGCCTGGTCCATGGCTTGCAGAACCCTCGTCTCGCCTTCAATAATGATGACCTCGACGTCGGTAAGGTCGGCCTGATGGCCTTTGACGCAAGTGGCGGCCTGCTCCGCCAGCTCTGCCGCGAACTCGACGCCGGACAGTCCGCCGCCGCCGATGACAAAGCGCAGCAGGTCCCGCCGTGTTGCAGGATTGGCTTCCTGGGCGGCTACCCTGCACAAGTCACTGATGTGGCGATAAATATTATCTGCGTCATCAACGGTCTGTAGCGGAAATGAATGGTTCTGTAGGCCGTCGATATTGTAAAAATTGGCTTGACTGCCGAGGGCGAAGACCAGAAAGTCGAAGGCCAAGGCAACTCCCTCCAGGTGCACCAGACGATTGGCCAGATCGATGCTGCTGACCGTGCCGGCATGGAACAGGACATGGCGATTACGGATAATATCTTCTATGGGGATGGAGACCTCAGTCTGGCGGACTGCCGCTTCATGCAGCTGGGTCTTGAGGGTGTGATATGGATTGCGGTCAACAAGGTGCAAGCGGCAGTCAGACTGACCACGGAATAACCGGGCCAGTCTGAGGGCGGCGGTGATGCCGCCGTAACCTGCGCCGATGACGATGATGTCCAATTAAGTGGGGCCTGGTTGACTTGGATTATGCTACGGCATTGTTCAAGGCCTTGGCGATTGCCGTAAGCAGGGCCTCACGGTCAAGGGGTTTCTGTAGAAAGGCGACTATTCCTGCCTTTTTTGCCTGGTCTTTATTCATGTTTGCGATGTACCCGGAGCAAAGGATGACGGGCATCTCCGGACGGATGGCCATCACCTTGGCCGCCAGTTGCTCGCCAGTCATCCCCGGCATGGTCAGATCGGTGATCAGCAGGTCACAGATTTTAGGTGTTTGGGAAAGGGCCTGCCAGGCCTCCAGTGCATTGCTAAAGGTATCAACCTGGTAGCCTGCCTCGGTGAGAAATTGCTGGGCCAGGTCCAGGATGGCTGCCTCGTCATCCACCATCATGATTCGTTCATGGGCCTTTGATCTGGGCGGCGGCGCGGTCTTGGGAACCGGTGCTACTGCTTGCGCCACTACCGGCAGATAGACCGTAAAGGTGGTGCCGCGTTCCGGTTGGCTGTCCACCCTTATCCGTCCGTGGTGGCCTTCGACAATACCGTGGACTACGGCAAGCCCCAGGCCGGTGCCCTTGCCCTTTTCCTTGGTGGTGTAATAGGGCTCAAAGATCCGGGGTATGGTCTCCTGATCCATGCCGCTGCCGGTGTCGCTGACCGTGAGCGTCACGTAGCGGCGGCATGGATCCAAGTTTTCGCGGTCAATCGTCGACTGGTCAATTTCTTTTTCTGCCAGGACCACGGTGAGGGTCCCGCCGCGCTCCAGCATGGCATGATAGGCGTTGGTGCAGAGATTCATGATCAGCTGATGGATATGGGTAGGGTCGGCCAGGACCGTGGCCTGGGAGGTGATTTCCTGGCGGATATCAATGGTGCTGGGAATGGAGGCGCGCAGCAGTTTAAGGGCCTCCTTGATGACGAGTGCGATCTGTAGCGGATGATTTTCATGCGGTTGCCGACGGCTGAAGGTCAAGATCTGGCGGACCAGATCAGCGGCCCGGTTCGCCCCCTTGCGAAGTTGAAGTAAATCATCCTGTAGCTCCTGGTTTCCTTTGGCCCGCATCATGGCCAGGTCGGCATAACCCATGATGGCGGAGAGGATATTGTTGAAATCATGGGCTATGCCGCCAGCCAGGGTGCCGATGGACTCTATTTTCTGGGCCTGCCGGAGTTGATCTTCTAGGAGTTGCTGGTCCTGGCGCTGCTGTTTTTCCTTTCTGGCGATATGCCACTTGCTGGTCAGGCAGCGGGCTATCTGTTTGAGTTCATCGGGGTCGAAGGGCTTACGCAGGAAGAGGAGTTTGTCGGAGGCGCCCACCGCCCGGACGATTTCCTCCATGGAGCGATCAGAGTAGGCGGTGACGATAACCAACTCGATGTTGGGGTCAAGCTGCCTGATCTTGATGGCGGTCTCCATGCCGTCCCAACCGGGCGGCATTCGGACATCGACAAAGGCCATGGCGAATGGCTCAAGTTCTTGGGCTGCCTCGATCATCTGGTAGCCTTCTTGACCCTGGCCGGCGAAAGAGAGGTCGAAGCACGGCTCATCGAGCGCGGCCTTGCCGTCTTGAGCATTGCTGAGCAGTTGGCTGATCTTGGCAGACGAGGAATCAGGCGGCAGTTCGTCGGGATTGAGTACCATCCCGTAAGCCTTCCAGATATCCTGGTCATCGTCGATAATCAGGATGCGTGAGTGTTGCTGGGTTGTTTGAGGCATAGGTTGCGCGTTTATTTCCTGGGGAGATGGTTTGGTGAAAAAAATTTTCAAAAGACAGTCAGCCAAGTTATCGTAAAAGCTATGCTTGCTGGGTCCTCTGCTAAAGTATCTCTTTTTTTTTGGTTGGTGTAAACTGTTTTTGTGTCATTTTTGATTAGGGGCCGTTACAAAATAACCATTACAGATTTGGCATTGCCTGTACGGCCCCTTATGCCGTTGCCACGCATGGTGTGTTACAGTAATTTATTGACAACGGCTTAGTCCATTTTCGGCTGGCCCTACGATGGGTTGGGGGCCACTGGAAAAAGTACTGTGAATTTCGCCCCCAGGCCTTGCCCAGGGCTCGTTGCCTCGATGGAACCATGGTTGGCAATGATGAAGTTGGCGCAGGAGTGCAGGCCGAAGCCGCTGCCCCTTTCCTTGGTGGAATAGCCGAAAGCAAATAGTTGCCGTTTCCCATCCTCTGTAAAACCGCTCCCCGTGTCCTGCACCGAAAACAGCACGAACCTTGGTCTGCCCTCCTGGACGTCGGTGGCGATGGTCAACTCCCTAAGTTCATTGGCGCAACTGTCCATGGCCTCGTAGCCATTTTTGATCAGGTTGACCATCACCTGCAACAGTTTGGTCTCTTCGGCCCTGACCAGCGGCGTCTCCTTAAGGTTCATCACTACCCTGATCTGGCGTTTGGCAATGGCATCGGTCAGAAAATCGAGTGCGTCCTGGGCCAGGCGGTTGATGTTTACTTGGCCGGCACTGTCCATCACTTTGGCGTAACGCATCTGCAATTTAATGATGTTTTCGATATGCCGATGCTTGGCGCTGATGTCTTGCAGGGCCTTGATCGCCCAATCAAACTCTTCATTAATACTTGCTGGCAGATGCTCCAGAAGTTGGGCGAGGCGCTGTTTTTCCGCAAAGCTTAAAACCCGCTTTTCTTCAAGAAATTCCTGCAACGGTGCAAGCGATTGGCCCAGTCTGGTGCGGAGACGACTGTTCGCCAAGTGGTGGCCAAGGGCCGTGGCGCCTACCTGGGCCGGGGTGATGGCATTGCCGATATTGTGGAGGACGCCCACTGCCATTTCAGCGAGTCCGGCCTCGTGGGCCTGTTTGACCATCAGCCCCTGGGCCTCTTGCAGGGCCTGGGTCCTCTCTGCTACCTTTCCTTCCAGGGACCTGGAATATTCATCAAGCTGCTGGTTGCTCAAACGCAGTTTCTCGGTCATGGTGTTGAACGAGGCGACCAGACCGGCGAACTCCGCGCAGACAATGCCGCCCGGTAGGCTGATTTCGTGGGCAAAATTGCCACTCGCTACTTGTCGGACCCCGCTATGCAGAACCTGGGTGGAGCGGACGAAGGAGCGGGTCAAGAGGACGGCGATGATAAAGCCGGCCGCCAAAAAGCCGCCTTGGAGGATAAAGAAATAGCGTTTCATCTGCAGGAGTTGCCCGGTCCATTCTTCGATGGCCTGGGTAATCTGCTGGTCAGTCGTCTGCAAGGCATAGCCGCAGCGGATCAGCCCCCAGAGGCTATTGCCGCTATAGAGGGGGAATACCGCCTCCATGGTTCTGGGGCTGCCGTCATTTATCTTGGGGTCAGGCCAGAAAAATTGGACTTGGATCTCTTCTGCCGACAAGGTCTTCGGAAAATTTGAGGCCATCAGGGCGGCGCTCCGATGGTCGCCTGTGTCGGTCAAACTGCTGCCGATCAGGGAGATGTCGTTATGGGCGACAACGGTCTGTTCCTGGTCCAGGGCCATACATGAGCTGATCTCCGGGTCATCGAGGGTGACTTGCACCAAGAGATTTTGTAGGAAGGTAAAATCATAACCGGCAATGGCCTCCTGGGCGCTTAAGGCCGTGCTGCGCACCAGAGAGGCGCTGCGGGTGGCCAGCGATTGGCGGATGGTGTTGATGTTACGTTCAAGCTGGATGTCGCGGAGTTGGACCATTTCCCGCATGAATAGCAAACTGAAGCTCGGGAAGAGAATCCCCAGCAGAAGCATGTTCATGCTGATCAGATAGGTGCTGATGGAGGGCCGTTTCCACATGGTTTTGTTCAAGAGGAAGGAGTTGCGGGTATGTTGCAGGTGCCTTTTACGCTTCCAGCATAGTGGAATAAGGGCTAAAAAAGCAAGTTAAACTTGGAAGACGGTGCTGGGGCATCGCCCTCATGGTGGGAATGGATGCTGTGCGTTCAGAGGGGCTTTCAGCCAGCACACCAGCAGGGTACAAAAAATAGATAGAAAACATGGTTGACGCCTTCCGTTACGGGTTAACTCAACTTGTCGACTGTCCTGATACGGCTGTGGATAGGCGGCACCGCCTCCTCGTCGATGATGACGTCGATCACCGTTGGCCGGCGGCTGGCAAAGACCTCGTCCATCAGTTCTTTGGTGAGCGCCCGCGGCGTGTCGATCCGGATGCCGCGCGCCCCTAACCCCTCGGCCACCTTGACGAAATCCACCCGCTTAAAGGGGGCGGGCAGGCCCTCGGGAATCGGTTTGGAGAAGAGCTTGCGGCCATGATAGACCATGCCCAGCATGGCGTTATTGAAGACGATCCAGACCACCGGGATATCGTAGTTGACAGCGGTGGCCACTTCGAAGCCGTTCATCTGAAAGCTGCCATCCCCGACCATGGCCACTACCGGGCGGTCCGGGCGGGCCAGTTTGGCGCCCACCGGCGCCGCCACCGCATAACCCATGGAGCCGAAACCCATGCCCATCATGTAGGAGTAGGGGAAATCAAGGGTCATGTAGCGGGTGGCCCAGGCCATAATGCAACCCATGTCGGCAAAATAGATGGTGTCCGCGGGGCAGCTCGCCTGGATGTCCTCAATCAGGTGTCTGGGATGGTAGAGTTTCGCCCTGGTCACTGCCGGTTTGTCGTCCTTGGCGTGCTTTTTCTTCAGTTTGACCACCTCTTTGTCCAACTCGGGCCGCCTTAGTCCCATGGACGATCTGACATCCACCACCGCCTTGCAGAGTTCCTTGAGGTTGACGCGGGCATCACCGATCAGACCGATGGAGACATCGTAATTTTTGCCAATGTTCTCCGGGTTGACGTCGACATGGATCAGGCAATCCTTGGGCCGTAAGCAGTCACTCCAGCCGCCGGTCATCATTTCGTTGAAACTGGTGCCTACCGCCAGCATGACATCGACATCCTGATCAATGACATACTCCTTGGCCACCGGGTTGCCGGCAAAGCCCAAGACCCCGAGGGAGAGTTCGTGGGATTCCGGGAAGACCGACTTGCCCTTGGGGGAGGTGGCAACCGGGATGTTCATGATCTGCGCCAGTTCCTTGAGTTCGTATGCCGCCCTGGAGAGGGTGACCCCCCAGCCGGCGATGATCACCGGGTGCTTGGCGGTCACCAGCTTTTCCGCCGCCCCTTTGATCGCCTCGCAGTCAAAGAGGCGGACATTGGAGTTGAGCGAAAAGGTCAGTTTGTCAGTGACCTCCTTTTTCATCAGGTTGATCGGCAGGTTGAGGTGGACCGGTCCGGTGGGTCCGGTAGTGGCCAGGCGGATGGCCTTCTGGATCATGTACTGGGCCCGTTCCTCGGTGATCAGCATGCCGGAATACTTGGTAAAGGTCTTGAAGATGGAGACCATGTTGACCCCTTCGGCCCCGGACTCCTGGAGCGCCCCCTTGCCGAAGACCGAGGTCGAGACCTGACCGGTGAGGGCCAGGACCGGGATCGAGTCGGCATAGGCCGAGGCCAGGCCGGTAATCAGGTTGGAGGCCCCGGGCCCGGAGGTGGCGCAGCAGACCCCCAGTTCGCCGGAGGCCCGGGCATAGCCGTCGGCCATGAAGGCGGCCCCTTCCTCGTGTTTGGTGACAATGGCCTGGATCTCGTCATTGTTGAAGATGGCGGTGTTGAGGTCCTCGATCGCCCCACCGGGAATGCCGAAGATGTACTTCACTTGGACCATGCTCAGTGCCGCCATGATTAATTCTGCAACATTCATGCTTAGATCTCCTCAGGTAGAATACATTCTCGTTGGCCGTCGGGCCAAGCGCGTAGGGGCCCAAATGGCGAGCGCGCTTGATATGAAAAGAAGTGGTAACCATTTGTTTAGTATGCCATAATTTTGTGGCAAAAGTGCAAGCGATAGTTTTAGTAGGGGAAAATAAATTTAAAAAAGGAGGACGGCGTGAATATTTTTATGATGCTGAAAATTTATCTGCGGATACTGCTCATTACCTGGCGGGTATACGGTTTCGGCGGGGTGTTCCTGACCTGGTTGCTGTTCGAGCCCATGTTCAGGTTTTTTACCGCTCTGACTCTGGGGCTGGACCATCTGTTGTTTCGGCGTTTTCGCGCGGTGGAGGTCAAGCGGCCGATCTTCATCATCGGCCACCCGAGAAGCGGCACCACCTTCCTCCACCACCTCCTGAGCCAGGGCGACACGGCCGCCCCCTTCCAGACCTGGCATCTGCTCTTCCCGGCCCTGACCGCCCGGCTGTTCATGCGGCCCTTGGTCAAGTTGCTGGTCAAGCTTGGCAAGGCCGAGGTCCTGCCAGAGTCGACCGGTCACCATATGGCCTTGGACCAGACCGAGGAGGAGGAGATGCTCTTTCTGCACAACTACGACACCAACTTCATCAACATCGGCATGCTCTCCTTCGACGACCGGGCCTATCCGGAGTTGCAGTACCACGACCGTCAGCCCAAGGCCGAGCGGATGCGCCCCTTGCGCTTCCTGGACGGCTGCTTCAAGCGTCACATCCTGGGCAGTGGCCGTTCCCAGATCATTGCCCAGACCCACTTCTCGACCTTCCGCTTGAAGACCATGCTGGAGTTCTACCCGGACGCCAAGTTCATCTTCGTCATGCGCAACCCGCATCAGGTGGTGCCGTCCTTCCTCTCTCTTCTCCATAACAGCATGGCCTTCCGCTTTGGGGTCGAGCCGGTCAGCCCTCAACACATGCAGCGCTACAACGAACACCGCTTTCAGGGCATGGTGGACCTCTACCGCTACTTTTACGACCTGGACTGCGGGGGCGAGCTGCCCCGGGACCGGGTCTTGATCCTGCCCTACGACCTGCTCCGTCACGACCTGGAGAGCGCCTTCGCCAGGATAGTCGACTTCACCGGTCTTGCGGTGAGCGAGAGCCAACGACGGGCCGTGGCCGAGCGGAGCAAAGGGCAGCAGGCCTACCAGCGTCGGCATCGGGTCATGGACCTGGCGGCCTTCGGCCTGACCCGGCAGCGGATATCCGACGAGTTTGCCTTTGTCTTTGAACGCTATGGGCTGGAGGATCGCTGGGAGGAGTGACGGTCAGCTTCTGGCCGGCGGGTGACGGGAAGGTGGCCCTCTGTACTGAAAAACCGCTACCTATGGGCAACGCCCTTGCCGTTACCGGCGGAACTGCCGGTGATGATGGTGGTCTTTTTGGAGAAAAGGGGGATGGTCGTCACTTTCGCTTGGGGATGCCGTTTGGTCTTGGCACTGATCAGGGACCGACCGTTCGGCTGCTCCCTGATAGTCGATGTCAGTGCAACGAAGTGGGAAGAAACTCTCAGGGGGCTGCCCTGCCGTCTCCGCATAACAGGCATGGACGCCGGAGCAGACCAGGATGCTGCTGACCCGATACATCTCTTCCGGTGAAAGACCTTGATCGCTAAGAAAGGCGGCGGTATAGCCGCCGATGTGCATCCCCTCGCCAAACATTTCGCTCAGCCGTTGTTCAATTTCATACGCCAAGCGCAGGTGCTCACCGGGGGCGAAGCCGAGCTTCTCCGTCACCCGCTCCAGGGCGGCCACCCGCTCATCGCCTGCGGCGACAGGTCTGGCAAACCCGACCATGGTCGGCCTTGATCCAGGTCGACGCTGTTTTTTTTGGATGATTTCCGCGACCGACAGCCCACCTCTGAAAAGGGCCAGGGCCTCGACAATGAACTCGGCGGCACTTTTCAGGGGGGCCGTCCCATACATGGTGGAATCGGCAGCGAGAATCCCTGCCGTGACCGCCGCCAACGGCGTAGTGCGCATGGTGCCGCCCAAACTCCCCATCTGATTACACCAGACTCGATGGTCGGGCCAGCTCAGGCAGATAAAAAAGGCCTCCAGCCAATCCGCCAACCGGCGTTCGGGGAGACGGCCGACGGCGTTAAGGACCAGGACCTGGAAGAAGGATGCCTCTCCGACCAGGTCGTCCAGCATGGAGAAACCTTGGTTGTGGACCGCCTCGCCGATGACCCAGCCCCCTTTTTGGGCATGGATGGTCCCTCTTCGTTTTTCCCAAAAGGAGATATCAGCCTTTCTTGGCTTCTGGGGCGATGACATAGTGCTCCTCATCTAAAAAGGGCATGGCGGTGATGGGTTTATTGGCCAACTCCAGGCCATGGGCCAGGATGCCGGGCGCACTGATGAGCTGGAAGAGAGCGGCCCCTATCCTGGGGTGGAAGCCCAGGTCGCAAAAAACGGCCGCCGCAATCCCGCCAAGCAGCCAACCCTGGCCATGGCAGTCCAGGAGACGGGCCAGGGCATCGCCCCACAAGAGCACTTTGGCGCTGGGCGCGACGGTCAAGAGGTGTCCGGCCACGCGCTTTGCAAACGGATCGATGCCGCCAAAGCGCGTGCCAAAGCCGGGAATATTCGGGGGGGAAGAGTTGGGCGCGGCGGCGACGAGGGCTTCCTCAAGGACTTGCTCGGGGGGCTTGTCGGCGTTTTTCCGCATAAAGTGCATGGCCTGCGTCACCGCCGCCGCCCCGGCCGGGGCCTCGCCCCCCAGGATGGAGAGGCCGATCGGCAGGAGGTGGACCGGAAATGTCCTGCTGACCCCGGCATTCATGGTCGCCCTGGTGGCCGGGTGGCGGGGGCCGGGGTTGATGCAGAGGATCAACAGTGACTCAAGGAGCTTGGCCTGCTCGGGGGTGGGGAGTTCCCCTTGAAAGAGCAGGTAGAGGACATCTCTAAAGCCTCTCTTTTGGGCCAGCTCCAGGATGTCGTAGCCATGACACCGGCAGCTCTCGGCGAGATAGGGGTTGTCGGCAGAGGGGACTTCCTGCCAGATTCGCGTAGCGGTGCGGCAGGTGAATTTCTCGTCACGTCTCTTGACCTGCCGTTGCTTTACCGTCATGTGGAGCTGTCCTTCCAAATAGCGACTGGCCGCGTTCTTTGCCTAAAAATGGCAACTGACTTCTCCCCACACCGCCCGCCCCTCCATGGGGTAGTCGCCGGGGATGGCGGCGCCGAAGGCGTTGCCGGGGGCGTAGGGGGCGGGGATGCGGGCACCCTCGTCGAACAGGTTGCGCAGGGCCAGGGCCACCTCCCAGTGCTTGGCGATGTTGGCCCGTCGCAGGGTGAGGCCGACCAGCTCGTAGTCGTCGATCTCGGTCCGCGGGTCGCCCTGGGCCCGGGGGCGGTCGGCGATCCAGTTCAGTTGGCCGTCCAGGGACCAGCCCGGTAGGAACTCCCAGCGTGGGTTCAGGGTCAGCTGCATGGCCGGGGCATCGGCGACCAGGGCGTCGAGTGTGGTGTTTCTGGCGCGCAGGTAGGCGAAATTGGCCTTGAGCCGCAGGCTGGGGGCGATCTGCCAGTCGCCTTCCACCTCGAACCCCTTGCCCCTCACGGTTCCGTAGTTGGTGTAGACCTGGGGCAGGGGGCCGATCAGGTCGATGAGTTCTTTCGCCTCATAGGTGAACAGGTTCAGGATCAGGCGCAGGTTGGTGGTGGGCTGGTAATCGAAGGCCAGCTCCTCGGTCTTGATCTCTTCCGGCATGAGATTCGGGTTGCCGATGGCTTGCGGGTTCCTGCTGTTATAGAGTTCGGAGAGGGAGGGGGCCCGGAAGGCCTGGCCGTACATCAGCTTGGTGGTCAGGTTGTAGAGGGTCTCCCAGACCAGGGCCGCCCTGGGGTTGACCGTGGAGCCGAGATCGGAATACTCGTCGTAGCGGGCGCCGACGGTGAGCGCCCACTTCGAGGCCAGCTGCCACTCGTCCTGGGCCAGGCCGTACCAGAGGTTGCGGTTGGCGGAGGGCATATAGAGACAGTCCGGGTCGGTGATATGGGTCGGCTGGCCGTAGACGTCGGCCACCGGGACGCACTGCTTGTAGCCGAGTGCGGCCGGCAGGTTGAAGTTCTTGTACTGGTCAGGCTCGAAGTCGATGTTCTTGTAGCCCGTGCCCAGTCGGATCTGGTGGTCGTTGAATCCCTTATAGACGGCGCTGGCCTCCAGGCTGCCGTGCTTTTCATCGGTGATCGGGTTGCCTATCTGACCCAGGGGCGGCCGCACACTGGCCGGCAGGATCGCAAAAACCTTGTCCTCGGCGAGATAGGCGAAGGAGAGGCGGGCGCCCAGGGTCCAGTCCTTCAGGCTATGGTCGTTACTGTAGTTCAGGTCGGTCAGCAGTATCTTTTCATCAAAGTCGTAGCCCGTGGTGATGGCCTGGGCCAGGCCCGGCCCGCCGTCGCCATCGGTCAGCAATTGTCCGTAAAGGTGGTAATTCCAGCCACCCCGCCGCAGGTTCAGGTGGCTGTCCAGGATATCGTAGCCTGTGCCCAAGGCTGCCGGGGCATTGGACGGCGGCCCACTGCCCAGGGCGTCCCGTTCAACGATGCGGTTATGGTCGCCCGCGCTCTTCTGCCACTCCACCCCCAGGGCCAGGTCCCAGCCGCCGTACTGGCCACCCTGCTGGGCCCAGGTGTCGACGGTGCCGAAGGAGCCGTAGCGCACCCCGGCCTGACTGCCGTCGATCTCGAAGTTGTCCTTGGTGAAGACGTTGACGGTGCCGGAAAAGGAGTCGGCGCCATGCAGGGCCGAACCCGGGCCCCGCACTATCTCGATCCGGGAGATCATGGCGACGGGCATCTTGAAGGCGACGGGACGACTACCGATAGCCGAGGTGATGGGCAGCCCGTTGACCAGCAGCAGGACCTGCGGGTTGGTCGCGGTGTGGATGCCGCGCATCGACCAGATTGAGGAGAAGTATATGGAACCAGAGGGCTCAATATGGAGGCCGGGTACGGTTTCGAGCGCCTCGTCCAGGGTGGTGGCGCCCATGGTCTTGATGTCGTCTGCGGTGATCACCGAGGCCACCGACGGGGCCAGATGCACCGGTTTCTGGGAGCCGGTGGCGGTGAC
>JANNQL010000102.1:0-2099 GCA_031400755.1 Pseudomonadota bacterium
ACCAGACCGCCTTTCTCAAGGCCCATTACCCGGCCCAGTTCATGGCGGCGCTGCTCTCCTGCGACGTCAACAATACCGACAAGGTGGTGCTCTACATCAACGAGTGTAAGGACCACGGCATCGAGGTCCTGCCGCCGGACATCAACGAGAGCGACCAGGACTTCAACGTTGTCGATGGCCGCATTCGTTTCGGTCTGGCCGCAGTCAAGAACGTCGGCGGCGCGGCACTTGATTCGATCATGGAAGAACGTGAGAAAGAGGGGCCGTACACCTCGCTCGAAGACTTCTGCTGCCGGATCGATTCCAGGCGGGTGAACAAGCGGGTCATAGAGAGCCTGATCAAGGCCGGGGCCTACGACTCTCTCGGGGCCAGGCGCTCGCAACTCTTCGCCATCCTCGACCAGGCCATGGAGCAGGCCCAATCCTGCCAGCGCGACAAACAGAGCGGCCAGATCTCGCTCTTTGGCCTGTTGCCGGAGGAAGAGGTCAGTAAATCAAACACCGTGTTGATGCCGGACATCCCGGAGTGGGACCAAAAGGAGTTGCTGGCGGCGGAAAAGGAGACGGTCGGTTTCTACATAACCGGCCACCCCTTGGACAATTACCGGCAGGAACTAAAGGAGCTCACCGATGGCGACCTGGCCACCCTGACTGCCGAGATTTCAGAAGAGCGACCGGTGCGGGTCGGCGGCCTGGTCCGGGCCTACAAGGACCATAAGAGCAAGAAGGGGGAGAGGATGGCCTTTGTCACCATCGAAGACCTCACCGCCAGCATCGAGGTCGTGGTCTTCCCAAGCACCTTCGCCGAATGCGGCCATCTCCTGACCACGGACGAACCCTTGATCATTCAAGGCAAGCTCCAACAAGACGACCGGGGCGCCAAGATCATCGCCGACACTGTGGACAGCTTAAGCGATGCCCGCAAGAAATTTACCGAGAGCGCTACCCTCATGATCGACGGCGAGCAGTTGACCAGACCAGGGTGTGAACTCCTCAAAAAGACCCTGCAGGAGTTCTACGGCGACTGTCCGCTGACCATGACGCTGCACTTCGCCAAAAGGGGCGAGGTTGACATCGACATCGAAAAGGGCATGACCATCAGGCCATGCCGCGAACTACGGCAACGGCTCAACCAGTTTGACGCCAATATGCAGATTGTTTATCGGATCAAGAAAGTGGAGACGCGGCCCAAGAACGGCAAAGGCCAGTGGCAGAAACAGAAGGCGGTGGATTTGAGATAATACTGGGGACATCCTTCAACCCAGTCGTGTCCGGTCAAAAACTTGCGAAATCCCCCATCCCAAAAAATTGTGTCCGTCATTCCGGCGCAGGCCGGAATCCAGTCTTTTCACGGTGTTCTGGACCCCGGCCTGCGCCGGGGTGACGGCGTAAGGAAACACTCGGCACCCCTAAGTCAACGGCATTGAAGGGAGAGGGAACTGTTCCGTACAAAAACATTGTTCCAATTTACTAACCGGGTAACCGGGCAACACATCCTTCATTCAAACATCAATAAGCACCAGACTCGCTGGCAAGCAGACCTCGCAACTTATCAAGCAGATCCCCTTCAATCTGGCGGATTCTCTCTCTCGATATGCCAAATTGGCTGGCGATATCAGTTAAGGTGCGCGGTTCTTCAGACATCAACCGTTCAAAAAGGATGACCTGTTCCCGGGCGCTGATGGTCTCCTTAAATTTATCAAGCTTGGCATGGAACCAGGCAACAAACTCCTGGTCGGCAACCTCCTCCTCAACTCCAGGACCGTTAGACGCCAAAAACATCTTTTGCTCACTCACCCCGTCAGCGCTGACCGGTGACTCCAAAGACACTTCACAATTATCGAGCCGCTGACCCATATCTGCAATTTCTGACTCTTTGACCTGTAAGCGTTTGGAAAGCACGTCCCCACTGGCCTCAATGCCCTCGGACTCCAAAAGTTTCCGCTCTTTGTTAAGCTTATAAAATAGTTTGCGTTGGGCCTGGTGCATTGAAGGCCCCGGCGTCGGCGTAACCGGATGGCAGCCGCAGCGGATAGGCGCGCACGAACGCGTCGATGTTCACCAAGTCGTGGTAGCGGCTGTCGCCGAGCGCGCGATAG
>JANNQL010000103.1:0-6153 GCA_031400755.1 Pseudomonadota bacterium
CGCTGTCGGCAAAGCCGCTGCCTTCACCAGCACCGACTTCAATCAAGACCCGGTGCCCTCCCCGTACAAGTTCCTGGGCGCCCGAGGGCGTCAGTCCGACGCGGAATTCCTCGACTTTAACCTCTCTCGGTACGCCGATGATCATAGCTATTCGCTCCTTTGAGCCATGTTATTTGTCTACAACGGCTTAGAGCCACGTGTTTTTATCGTTAATGAGGGAGCAGGCGACCCTGATTGCCGTCCGCCTGACTGACCCCCTTGCGCAGGACGATGTTTTTGCCAGCGGCGGCGCCGTGGTCATAGGTCGAGCGGTTGATCCGCGCCCCGGCATGGCGCGTCTTGCGCAGTCGCGGGTAGCTTAGGGCAATAAAGTCGCTGAGCCCGTGGTCCGCCGTCACGGTCAAGGCGCTGCTGGTTGCGGGCGTGGGCTGTGCCGGTGCCTGAAGAGGCTGGTGGCTGTTGAGTTTTTCGTAAAAGCCAGCCAGCACTCCTAGGTAATAGCTGTTTTTTTCGGTGATGCCCTTGCCCTGGAAGCGGGCGTGATGATGCTGCCACAAAAAATCAAGTTCCCGTTCAAGAAAATGATAGCAGTATTCGGCCACTGCCACGTTTTCAGTCCGGCCAAAGAGGTCGATCGTCTTGTGTTGTTGGTTAAGCCTGGGGTCATAGGCCTCGGCCATGACGATTCGGACGTAGAAGAAGTCGCGCAGGATGGAGCCGATGGCGCGCTGCCAGCCGTGAATGCGTTTTCTGCCGCTGTTGATGACGGCGTGTCGATAGCGGCGGTCGGCATCGGCGGTTATCTCTTGCAGGTTGTATTTCATGATCAGTTCGTTGGCCTTCTGCATGGCGAGCGTTGCCTCATGCTCGTTGGCGGAGCGGGCCAGGGCCAGCAGCTTTTCGACCTTGGCAAAAAAACGCCGGCCCTCCTGGACCATTTGGCTGTCGCTCTCCAGGTCGGCGAAGAGCTCCGGGGTGTCGCCGCGGGCGGTCCGGTAGGCGGGCGGCACACCCAAGCGCTGGCAGGCCTCCTGAAAAATCTGACCATGACCGGCCACCAGTTGTCCGGCCGCCCCGCACAGCTGGTGGGCCATCTCATGCTTGAAGACATTGATGGTCACGAACCAGGGGTGGAGGAGGATTAGTTGGGCGCTGATCTTGATGGTCTGGGACGCCTGGCGCCACTCTCCTAAGTGTCGAGTTGATTCAAAGATCTCAATGACCGGGGCCGCCAAGTCGAGCTGATGGCTCCAGCAGATGTCTGCGAATTCTTTGTGGAGCTGGCGGGCCCAGAGCTGGGCGTATTGGTCGTGGCTGAAGGGCGGCATAAGGAGATAGTTTACAAGGGTTAAGGGTGAGGCGGTTGCTCAGTCCTCGGCCTGGACCTTGCGTCTGCTCTGCTGTTTGAGGGTGGCCCGATGTTTCTTGGCATTCAGCCGCTTTTGGCGCGAGGCCCTGGGGACTTTGGTGTCGAAGCGGGGCTTGTCCTCGGCCAGGGCGTCCTGTAGCAGAGTGGCGAAGCGGGCCAGCGCCGCCTCGCGGTTGGCGTGCTGACTGCGGGAGGCAAAGACCACCAGCCACAGCCTGCCCTGTTTGTTGATGCGGGTGGCCAGGCGCTCGCGGAGCCGGGCCTTTTGCCCGTCCGAAAGACTGGGCGAGGCCTCAAGGTCAAACCAGAGGGTGACTCGGCTGTTGACCTTGTTGACGTGCTGACCGCCGGGGCCGGGGCTGCGGGAAAAGGTGAAGCCCAGTTCATGGTCGGGGATGGTGAGGTCTGGGGTGATCCGGGGCATGGCCTAAGCCTTTTGCCAGATCGGCAGGGTCGGGTGGAGGCGGCTGAAACGCGGGTCAGAGTCGATGCCTTGGTCCATCTTGCGGTTGGCAATCAGGACACCGCCGGATTTCAAATGGTCTTCGATGAAGCGTTCGAAGCGGCGCTCTAGATTGCCGTCGTGGAAGGGCCGGAAATAATAGGTGACGTCGAAGGTGTGGTAGTGGTCGTATTCCCAGATGTCCTGTTTGACAACCTTTTCCTGGCCGATCAGCTTAGCGGCGATGGTAAAGGGATAGTTGTCCTTTTCCAGACCGGCCACCTCAAAATCCATCATCTCGGCGACCAGGAGGACATTACCGATACCGCAGCCGATGTCCAGAAAGGACAGAGGGCCTGCGGTGTGAGTGGAGTCTAACAACAGGTCGCGCACGAACTTGAGCTGATCGTAGACCTGGCGCGTGTCCATCGGCACAAAGGGGTATTCGGACTCAGGGTCGTTCTGGCTCTGCCTTTGGGAATCCCTGGTGAAGTAACCGATAAAGCGGTTGATGATGCCAAAGAGGATGTCCCGCTCGTCTTCATTGGGAGGGGTGGCAATGTGATTTTTGTCTGGCATAGTTGTTACTCTGGGGGTGTCCACTTGGGGCCCAAGTGTACGGTGAGGAAAGAACGAACCTCACCGTTTGCGTAACTCGATTGATGCGGTTCACAGGTGAACCGCATCAATCGAGTTATGGCCGACCAAGGTCCTCTGTCGTACTGTTACGGATTTTTTTTCGGTTGCTTATCCTGCGTTTCTTTGACCTTTTGGTCATGTTTTTTAGTCATCTGTTTCTTGCCCTTGTCCTTATCTTTCTTGCCGCCCTTGTCTCCCATTGCTCGCTCCTTTTCTATTGTCGGTCATTTTTCCGCCGAGTATGGCGTCGTTGCGTTGTGGGTTTTATTTTTGAAAATAATTGACACCAGGAATATTCTTGAAATCTATATCTTGGGTCCAGATGGTTGCATTACAGTCCCTGGCAGTCGCAAGGATGATACTATCAGCCATTGGTAGCCCGTACTGCAAGCTGATTCTAGATGCAGCAATTGCTAACCTTGTCGTAAATTCAACAATAGAACCTTTTTGCATTGCCGCAACAGCTTGCAATGCTTCATTCTCTCCAGATTCTCGTAGAACTACCTTTGACACTTCATAAATAGTGATAGAAGGAACGACAAGTGATTCAATATCCTGCAAGGGACTTTGGAAATGTTTTGAGGAAGGCTCATCGGCGAAATATGACAGCCAACCTGAAGAATCGACAATGTTCATATTCTATCTTTATCTCGCTCTAAATCAGTATTGATACCCTTAAGGAATCCTCGAAGATCTGAAATGTCACGCTCCGGGATAAGTTCAATTCTTCCTGAATATTCAACAACTTGCATTTTTTGACCCGGACGAAGATGCATTGATTCTCTTACATCACGGGGAATAACAACTTGAAATTTTGGTGAGACTGTCACTGTTTGCATGATACACCTCCATCGATAAGTTTGTGGCACTACCATACCAGTATCGATATGATTTTGCCTTGATTTATTTTCTTTTTCGTGGCACCGTAATGTGATTACGGTAATTACAAACAATACCGCTAACACTTTGACCTTTTAGGTGCCACCATGGATAAAACATTACGCTCCAGAGATATAAAGATAGTACATATAGGCAATTCTATGGGGGTACGCTTGCCCAAAAACCTATTGCAAAAATATGGCTTCACTCACTCCCTGGTCTTAGAAGAAACCGCCCAAGGACTTCTCCTCAGGAAAAAGCAAGACGATAAACTCTCCTGGGCTGACACCTACAAAGCCATGGCGGATGAGGGTGAAGACTGGAACGAGTATGACCAAACACTACTTGATGGATTGGAGGATGACGACTTTGACGCTTAAACGATACGAAATCTACTTTGCAGACTTGAACCCAACCCTCGGCAGTGAAATTAGCAAAATTCGTCCTGTTGTTATAATTAGCGATGACGCTATGAACAAATATTTGGAGGCAGTTGTTGTTTGTCCGATAACGTCGAAAATCCATCCAACATGGCGAACGCGCCTTCAGATAAATTGTGCTGACAAACAAGCTGAAATTGCTGTTGACCAAATACGAACAATTAGCAAAACACGATTAAAGAAACGAATTGATCAATTGTCTAGCAATGAAGCCTCTCAACTGCGACGAATCATTACAGAAATGTATGGCGAATAGCCTCTCCTGATTTCTTCCCAATGAGCAATGAAGGCATAGCTTCTTGACAACATTTGCTTCATTGGAAAAGTGTCAGTCCGCTGCCAAACCTTCCCTCTGTGCAATCCTCCTGAAAGATCCCCTCCGAAGCAATCCCCATATATAAGATAGCCCGCGACTCTTGAACAAGGGATTAAGGCGACCAAAAACAGGTCGCGTTAATCCTTAATGGTTGGGCATTTTTGTTTTATTTCAGCATGTTGAAAGTCGATACTTGCTTTTTGTTCGCAAATGAGCTAACTTTAATTCGTGCGAGAAATCAATTTCTACCACCTCGAAAATGGCGACTGTCCAGTTCAGGATTACCTAGACTCCCTGTCCAATAAGCAGGTGGAAAAAGCTTTCTTTGTCCTCGATCTTATTGAAAATTTTGACATTGTACCTAGTAAATTCTTTAAGAAACTGGAAGCGACTGACGACATTTGGGAAGCCCGAATACAATACGGAAATAACATTTTTCGTTTGTTTGGATTCTTTGACGGGAATAACTTGATAATTTTGAATCATGCTTTCACCAAGAAAACACAAAAAACACCCGACAAAGAAATTAAAATAGCCGAACGTCGTAAGAAAGAATATTTTTCAAGAAGGAGATAATTATGAGCGACTTACAAAAATATAAAAATAAACGTATAAAAGAAGCCCCTGAATTTTGGCAAAATTACAACGAGCGATTTGAAACGTTTAAACTTGGATTATTATTAAAACAGGCTCGCGTTGAAGCAGGGATGACCCAAGAGCAAATCGCCAATGAGCTACACACGACCAAATCGGTTATTTCCAGAATGGAAAACCATGCCATTGATATTCGACTATCAACACTTGAAAAATTTGCCAAAGCGGTTGGAAGACATATCCAGGTGGCTTTGGTCTGATTTTTATTTTCATTCCAGCCAGATTTTTCACTTCACTTGATCCCCTGCCACTTTAGGGGATTTTTTTTGCCATCGAGATAGGACGACCGGTTACCCGGCCACCCTCTCACAGATCCCTGCGTGCGGTTTTCTCGCACAAGGCTCCTCAGTATTGCTCGCTTCGTACAAGAGCACGCTTCAGGTCCAATAACCGATGATTTGGGGGCGCGGTATTCGTGCGCTGACTGCGGCGGTTCAGCCACTTGAAGACAATGCTGCATGCCTGTCGATAGAAGGCTTGCAGCATGTCGAAGTTGCCGGACACTCCGTAATAGTTGAAGTGTCCTTGCAGTTTTGCGCGCAGCTTCTCCAACACTGCCGCCGTGCCAAGCCTACAGCGCTCCTTTATGGCCCACTGTTTCATTGCCATCGAGTCCGGGTGGGCGCCGGCCACCATGCGCATCTGCTACTCGGGCATCAAGTTCTTCTTCAAAAATGTCACCAAGCGCGAGTGGCACCTGCTCGCCCTGGCCCAGGCCAAGAGGGAAAGACGCCTCCCCGCCGTCCTTTCCAGGGATGAGGTCAAGAAGATCCTGACCAAGGTCGACGCCTTCCACAACTATGTCTACCTGATGACTGTCTACTCCTGCGGCCTCCGCCTCCAGGAGGGACTCTATCTTGAGGTCTCCGATATCGATGGAGAGCGCAAGATGATCCATGTCCATCGCGGCAAGGGCGCCAAGGACTTCGCCAAGTTCAAGCACCGGGTGCGAGAGCTGACCGGCAGGAGTTGGTTTGTGTCCATGGAACATCGCTACAAGAAGCTGGCGGAATACCTTCGCGGCTGGGTTGGCTACTTCGGGATATCGGAGGCATACCGCCCGATCCCGGAGATTTACCATTGGTTACGATGGCGGATACGGATGTGCTACTGGAAACAGTGGCGCCGTTGCCGGACTAAGGTCAGTAACCTCCTTCGACTCGGCACCTTCCTCAAGACGGCGATTGCTGCCGGGATGAGCAGGAAAGGACCATGGCGGCTGTCGCGGACATTTCTGGCCTCAGGACTTTTTGCGAGTGCATCAAATAAGGATCGGGTAGGTCAGGGGCCTCTCAGCCCCTTTCCCCCCTAAGAACCGTACTTGAAAGTTTCCCTTCATACGGCTCAAGCATTTCTGAAGGGTACCCTTATTGGGTGCCCCGGCCTTACAGCTCAAACTTTAGGCGGTCATGAC
>JANNQL010000104.1:0-43342 GCA_031400755.1 Pseudomonadota bacterium
CCGTCTTTTGCTGTTGCTCCTGAGCTCAAACGTTAAGTCTGCCGGCATCAAAAAAGTACATCATTTAATAAGGAACAACCACATGGACGAAAAGGCCTTACAGAACAAGATTCAAAGCAAGGTGCGGGCCAAGCTGTCGCCGCTCTTTAGCCGTTACAAGACCGACTTCAACGACCTGGACGCCATGCTGAAGTGGAAGCCCATCGTCTTAGTGCTCGGCAATTACTCGTCCGGCAAGTCCACCTTTATCAACGAGCTGATCGGCCGCGAGGTGCAGCGCACCGGCCAGGCCCCCACCGACGACTCCTTTACGGTGATCACCGCCCCTGACTCCGGTTCGGACGAGATGGACCTGCCCGGTTCCGACCTGGTCAATGACAGCCGGCTGCCCTTTACCGTCTTCAAGACCTTTGGCGAGCAGTTCATCTCCCACTTCCGGATGAAGAAGGTGCAGGCCTCCATGTTCGAGAACCTGGCCATCATCGACAGCCCGGGCATGCTGGATTCGATCTCCGAGAAGGACCGCGGTTATGACTACGCCGCCGCCATCAAGGAGTTCGCCCGGCTGGCCGACCTGGTGGTCCTGATGTTTGACCCCCACAAGGCGGGGACTATCCAGGAGACCTACAACACTATACGCAACATCCTGCCGGACGCCACCGGTGAGGACCGCATCCTGTTCGTCATGAGTCGGATCGACGAGTGCGACAACTTAAGCGACCTGGTGCGCTCCTACGGCACCCTGTGCTGGAACCTGTCGCAAATGACCGGCAGGAAGGACATCCCCCGCATCTTCCTGACCTTCTCGCCGATGGTGGTGGAGATGCCGCCGGAGATGGCGGTCTGGGCCCGGGAGCGGGAGCATCTCAAACAGGAGATCCTGGCGGCGGCCGGGCTCAGGATCAACCATATCCTGCAGAATGTCGACAAACAGGTCCAGGAGGTGCACATGATCGCCGAGGCGATGGCGGTCTATAGCGAGGGCGGTAGGAAGATTATGGCCACCGCCATGAAACGGGCCCTGGCTGTGGGCGCCCTCTGGTTCTTCTTTGGGGACATGCTCACCCGGCAGTTGTGGGGTTTTCCAGAGCAGACGATTTTGCCGACGTTTTTGACCGGCGGCGCGATTGAACTCAGGCAGTTGCTGGTGCCGGCAGGCGGGGCGGCGATCATGGTCGGCCTCATCGCCCTCTTCTTTTTGAAATGGCAATTCCACCGCCATGCCTGGCGTTGCCGCCAGCAGCCGGAAGGCCTGGTCCGTCTGGAGACGGTCTACCGTAGTAATCTGTGGGACAAGGTCAAGGAGAAGATCAATGAGCTGCTGGCCAGGCCCACGGTGGGCGGGCTCTTTGTCGGGCATCGCGCCAATATGGCCAAGATCGACCGCTTTTCCAGCGGGGTGATGCAGGACTATTACAAGAAGATTGGTTCGTGAGGTGGGGGAGGGGATAAGGCAGAAGGAGAGCTGAAGTAACGTGGACAAAAAAACAGGCCAAGGCCCCTTGAATCGGAACCTTGGCCTGTTTTGTAGCGGTGCAGCTGTTGATCAGGCCAGCTGCTTCATGATTGACTCGCTGACTTCCGGGATGGAGGTGGTGCCGTCAACCGAGATGGTCTTCGATCCTGGCAGGTTTTTGAAGAAATTGACCGCCGCCATGGTGCCGGTCTTGTCATCGTAGTAGATGTCGTGACGCTTGCCGATGGCGGTGTCGTCCTGGTCGTCGGCCCGGGTCTTCAGCTCGCCGCCGCAGACCCGGCAGACCAGCTTGCCGTCTTTTTCCACCGGCTTGATGGCGTCGAAAGCGATGTGGTTCGGGTGGTTATTGTCATTGACGCACAAGCGGCGGCCGGTGATGCGGAGCTTGGCGATGTCGCGGGCCAGGATGATCTCGATGACGTAATCCAGTTTGATGCCGGCGTCTTTCAGTTCCTTGGCCAGGGTCTCGGCCTGCACCTTGTTGCGCGGGAAGCCGTCCAAGAGCCAGCCGGCCTTACAGTCCGCTTCCTGGAGGCGTTTGATGATCATCGGGATGGTGATGTCGTCCGGGACCAGATCGCCCCGGTCAATATAGGCCTTGGCCTTTTTGCCCAGCTCGGTGCCTTCGCCGATATTTTTTCTGAAGATGGCCCCGGACTCGATGTGAGCTATAGAGTATTTCTTTTGGACGATCGCCCCTTGGGTCCCCTTGCCGCTGCCGTTTGGTCCGAAAATAAGAATGTTCATGTCTTCCTCCTGGTTGAATGGATATGTAAATAAACCGCGAAACGGGTCATAAAGACGTGCTTTTGTTTGTCCTGTCCCTATGATTACGCTGGGCCTTTCCATAAAGCCCAAGGGACTATAAACCAAGTCTTGAAACCTTGCCAATAAAATATCAGGAGTGTACAAAGAAGGAGAGAGAAGGAGACGAGGCGGGAGGGGACGTCAATTATCGCCCGATGGGGGCTGGTCCGCCTCTTTCAGGTAAGCGAAGATTCAGTTCAATCCTTGCTTGACATGGGCTCCGAGGGGGAGGCCAGGAGGGGGATGGGGTTGTGTGCCGGGGTTATCAATCTGAGTTGATAACAGGCAGTGAAGGCGTCACGCTCAGCGCACTTTCTGGGTGATGGCGCAGAATTCCTTGACCAGGGCCATGCGGGCGCTCAGGTCAAGTTTGAAGTAGAACGGACTCATCATCAGGACTTTGATTGCTTGGCGGGATGTCAT
Source organism: Pseudomonadota bacterium (assembly GCA_031400755.1). GTDB lineage: Bacteria > Desulfobacterota > Desulfobulbia > Desulfobulbales > VMSU01 > VMSU01. The sequence goes on from JANNQL010000104.1 coordinate 2,708, forward strand.
GGGGGTCACCTTCCGTGGTGGGTTGATAAATTTTTTCTCTGTTAATTACCGTATCGGGAAATTTGGCGGAAACTAAAAAATTCAGGCTGACAGGTATGCAAAATATTAAAGTGGCCGGGCTTATCTTGCTGTCGATTCTCCTGTTCGGCACCTTCGGCTATATGGGCATTGCTGGCAGCTCGTTTTTGGACGGGCTGTACATGACCGTGATTACCATCACCACGGTTGGCTTTGGGGAGGTGGTGCCCCTGGGACCGGGCGGCAAGATTTTCACCATGGGCCTGCTCTTCGTCGGGGTCAGTTTTGTCCTCTATGTCTTTGGCAATATGACTGAGGCGGTGGTGGAAGGGGGGTTGCAGAAAGCATTTGGGAGGATCAATATGGACAAGAAGCTGGCCAACATTCACGACCACTATATCGTCTGCGGCTATGGGCGGATAGGCCAGGTCATCTGCCAAAGCCTCTATGATGACCATCGGGATTTTGTGGTGATCGAGAACAATCCGGAAGAGATCAAGGCCTTGGCTGCACAGGGGTACATCTTTGTCGAGGGCGAGGCCGCTGATGACGAGGTGCTGATCCGGGCCGGCATCAAGCGGGCCAAGGGCTTGATCGCCGTGGTCTCGTCGGATGCCGAAAACGTTTATATCACCATGTCGGCCAAGGACCTGAATCGCGATCTGTTTGTCATGGGGCGCTCCAGCGGCAAGAAGGGGGCGGACACCAAACTGCTGCGGGCCGGGGCTGACAAGGTCATTTCGCCCTACTATATCGGGGCGCGGCAGATGGCCAATATGGTGCTGCGACCGACGGTCATTGATTTTCTCGACCTGACCGTGCATGGGGCGCTGGGTCTGCGGCTGGAAGAATTGGAGGTGCCGGAGTCGGCCTCCTTTGTCGACATGACCCTGATGGACTCCGGGATCAGGAAAAAATACGATTTGATTGTGGTGGCCATTAAACGGCAGGGGGAAAATGAGATGTTGTTCAACCCGAGCCATCTCACGGCCATTAAGCCCGGCGATATCATTATTGTCTTGGGTGAGTATGAGAATATCAAACGCCTGGAAAAGGATTTTTGATAAATGTTGTCTGGACTTGCGGCATGTTCTGGGTTGGCAGGTGACATGGCGTTTGTTTGGGTAGTATAGGAGGACCGGGGGCGAAGAAAAAGCACTTTTAGAAAAAAAGGGAAATTGTTGCTTGCATCAATTTAAAGATTCGCTTAAATACTAAATTACTCTTTTGGTATCAAGTCAGTTAACTTCAAGGCGGATGGTTTGACTATGCTGATTCGACGTACATATATTGTTCTCCTTTTTTGCTGCCTGTTGGGCGTGGGACAGTCCTGGGCCGCAGAACAAAACCGTGATTCCGTGCCCCCGGCGGTCTGGAGCGTCCATGAGGCGGTACGCTTTGCCCTGGCCCATAATCCAGACAGCCGCATCGGCCGGCAGCGACTCCTCGCCGCCCAGGCGGCCATCGATCTAGCACGTGCGGCCATGGCGCCGCAGCTCACCCTTTCGTCCCAATACAGCCAGACCAATGCGCCGATGTATTCCTTCGGCAATATCTTGAACCAGGGCGAGTTCAGCAATTCCATCAATTTTAATAAGCCCGGTCGCACCGACAGCCTCAACACCGGTATCCAACTGGGCTACCGTATCTTCAACGGTGGCCGTGACCAGGCCGGGGTGCAGGCCGTCCAGGCCGAGGCCTCTGCCTCCCAGATGGAGTTGGCAGTTGTCCATTCCCGTCTGGCTTTTGAGGTGGTTCGGGCCTTTTACGGCATTACCCAGGCAGACGGCATTATTGATTCCGAGCAGGCGGCGGTGACAGCGGTGTCGGCCTCGCTGGCGGTGGCCAAGGCCCGTCAGGAGGCGGGCGCCCTCCTGCTGGATGCGGTCCTTGATCTTGAGGTGCAGCTGTCAAGGGCGAAAGAGAACCTGATTCAGGCCCAACACGCCTTGGCCCTGGCCCGGAAGGTATTCCTGACCCTGCTTGGGATCGGGGAGGGCGCGACCGTGATTGCCCAAGACGCTGGCGCTGATCAGGAGATACCCCCGGCGGCTGCCAGCGGGGCCCGTTTTGAACTAAAAAATCTGGAGGCCATGATCTGCGCCGCCGAGGCCAGGGTCCGGCAGGCCAAGGCTGGCTCGTATCCGGCGGTGGACGGCTTTGCTGGCTATACAAATGATCAGGGTTCGATCACCGGTGGGGCAGGGGACTCTTGGCAGGCGGGCGTCAAGTTGCAATACAGCCTGTTTGACGGCCATAAAACCCGCGCCGAGTTGGCCCGGGCAGCGGCCGGCCTGGCTGAACTGCAGGAACAGAGGCAGAAGCTTGAGCTTGCCATCGGCCTGGAGGTGGAGCAGGCCAAGCTGGCGCTTTCGGAGACCGAGGAACGCTTGCTGGTCACTGAAAAAACTATTGCCCAGGCTCAGGAAAGCGCTGCGATCAACCGGGCCCGCTTTAGCGAAGGCCTGGTCCTGTCATCGGATTTGATTGCGGTTGAAAATCGCCTGACCGAGGCCATGATTCGGCGCACCATGGCCCAAAACGCCCGACGGATCGCCATTGCCGACCTGCGGCGGGCCAGCGGTCTGCCGCAATTTGCTGACTTGGTCGAGACCCCGCCAACCCTAGGAGTAACGCATCCATGAAACCAAGAATAAGAAATTTTTTCCCTCAGCGTCTTTGGCCGACCCTGGCCTGCGCCTGCCTCTTGATTTTCGGCGGCTGTAAGCCCGACGCCAAGCACGAAGCAGCCTCTCAAGCGACTACCGGCCCTCGCGTCGATGTGCAGGTGACCATTGTCAGCGAAGTGTTGACCAGCAGTCAAAACGAAGTGGTCGGCACGGTGGAGGCTGTGCAGCGGGCGACCATTTCTGCCAAGGTCACCGGCGCCATTGCCGAGATACCGGTGGTGCTGGGGGCGACGGTCAAGCAGGGCGACCTGCTCGTTAAACTGAGCGCCGCTGAAATCTCGGCCCGCTTGTCCCAGGCCGATACGGCGGTGGCCCAGGCCAAGCGGAACTTGGAGCGGGAGCAGCGCCTGCTCGCCAAAAACGCCTCGACCCAGGAGACAGTCAACGCCCAGGGAGACGCCTATCAACTGGCCAAGGCCGCCCAAAACGAGGCCAGGACCATGTTGGGCTACATTACCATCCGCGCCCCCTTCAGCGGCCTGGTGTCGAACAAATTGGCCAATGTCGGCGATATGGCCACGGTTGGCGCGCCACTCCTGGTCCTTGAAAATACCGAGATCGTCCAGGCGGTGGCCGCAGTGCCGGAGGCCCAACTCGCCAAAATCAAGCCCGGCGACACCCTGCCGGTGCGCATCCCGGCCGCCGACCTCGAAACAATCGGCACGGTGGCCGAGATCGCCCCGGCGGCTGATGCCGCCTCCCGGACCTCGGTGGTCAAGTTGGACCTTGAAGCTGCAAGCCACCTGCGGCCAGGGCAATTTGTCCGGGTCATCCTCCCCGGCCTGGCCAGCAAGACCATCGTCGTGCCCGAGTCCGCAGTCTCCGTCTTCGGCCAGATGGAGCGCGTCTTCGTGGTGGAAAATAACATTGCCCACCTGCGCTTGGTGCGTTCCGGCCTGCACCGCGAAGGGATGACCGAAATCCTGAGCGGGCTCAACCCCGGCCAGCAGGTGGTGGTCCGGGCCACAGGCCAACTGCTTGATGGTCAACCAGTGCGGGTCACGCCATGACCGAGCAAGTCACCCCAGCTCACCAGCACGGCTTTGCCGGACGTCTCGCCTCGTTTTTCGTCAACTCGAAGCTGACCATGATTGGCATCATCGCCTCGCTGCTCATGGGCGCCCTGGCCGTGGTCATGCTGCCGCGTGAGGAAGAGCCGCAGATCAAGGTGCCGATGATCGACGTCATGGTCGCTATGCCCGGCGCTACGCCTAAGGAAGTCGAAGAACGGGTCTCCATCCCCATGGAAAAACTCCTCTATGAACTGCCTGGCATCGAGTACATCTACTCCACCTCCATGGCCGGCCAGAGTCTCCTGGTCGCCCGCTTTTTTGTCGGTCAGGACCAGGAGAACGCCATTGTCAGCCTGAATCAGAAGCTGGCCACCAATTTCGATCGTATCCCGCGCGGCGTATCAAAGCCGCTGGTCAAGCCCCACAGCATTGATGACGTGCCTATCCTGGCCCTTACCCTGCACAGCGCCAGTTATGACCACTATACCCTGCGCCGCCTTGCCGCCCAGATCGACGACGCCATCAAGAGCATCCCCCTGGTGGCCGAGACCAAACTGATCGGCGGCAGTAAACGCCAGGTCCGCATCCTCTTCGACCCCATGCTGCTCGCTGCCCGTAAGCTCGCGGTGGCCGATATCGCCCCGAAACTGCAACAGGCCAACCGTCAGAACAACGCCGGGGAGTTGCGCGCCTTAAACCAGGAAATTACCCTGCAGACCGGCCTCTTTCTGTCGTCTGCCCAGGAGGTTGGCCGGATTGTTATTGGCGTCCATGACGGCAATCCGGTCTACCTGAGCGAGGTCGCCAGCATCGTTGACGGCCCGGCCGAGCCGGACACCTATGTCCTCTTCGGTCAGGGCAAGGGGGCGCCTGAGGAGGCGGCGGTGACGTTGTCGGTGGCCAAACGTCCGGGGGCCAACGCCGTCCAGGTGGTGGACGCCATCCTGGCCAAGGTCGATAGCCTCAAGGGCAGCCTGATTCCGAACGAGGTTACGGTCAGCGTCACCAGGAATTACGGTGAGACCGCCGCTGAAAAGTCCAACGAACTGCTCCTGCACATGGCCATCGCCGTCTTTGGCGTGACTCTCCTCATCCTTCTGTTTTTGGGCTGGCGCGAGTCGATCATCGTCATCCTGGCCATCCCCTCGACCCTGTCGCTGACGCTGCTCCTCTTCTACCTCTACGGCTACACCTTGAACCGCATCACCCTGTTTGCGCTGATTTTTTCTATCGGCATCCTGGTGGATGACGCCATCGTCGTGGTGGAGAATATCGTCCGTCATATCCGGCTGCCGTCAAACCAGCGTCGGCCGCTCAAGGAAATCGCCATCGAGGCGGTCAACGAGGTCGGCAACCCCACCATCCTCGCCACCTGGGCGGTCATCGCCGCCATCCTGCCGATGGCCTTTGTCGGCGGCCTGATGGGGCCCTATATGCGTCCCATCCCGATCGGCTCGTCGGCGGCCATGATCTTTTCGCTGATCATCGCCTTTACCGTCACCCCCTGGGCCGCCGTCCGGGTCCTGAAACGGCATCTGCCCAGCCAGGGTGAGGCGGGGGGTGTAAGTGATGAGGACCATGCCCCGGTCGATTTCTTTACTCGCTTGTACCATCGGATCATGGAGCCTTTGCTGGCCCATGCCGGTTGGCGCCTGCTTTTTTTTCTGACGATTATTTCGATGCTGCTTGGCTCTTGCGCCATGGTCTATCTGGGCCTGGTCAAGGTCAAGATGCTGCCTTTCGACAACAAGAGCGAATTTCAGATCATTCTCAATATGCCCGAGGGCGCCACCCTTGAGCAGACGGCCCAGGCCGCCCGCGAGATGGCGGTTGTCGCCGGACGGGAACCGGAGGTGATCAATTACCAGGTCTACGCCGGTGCGGCCTCGCCCTTCAATTTTAACGGTCTGGTGCGCCACTACTTTCTGCGCGGCGGGTCGACCATGGCCGATGTCCAGATCAACCTGCTGCCCAAGGCCGAGCGCCAGGCCCAAAGCCATGACATCGCTAAAAGGGTCAGGCCGGCGGTGACCGCCATTGCCCAGAAATATGGGGCCGCCGTTCAGGTGGCCGAGGTGCCGCCCGGCCCCCCGGTCCTGCAGACCCTGGTGGCTGAGATCTACGGTCAGACCGACGCTCAACGGCTGCGGCTGGCAAAGAAGGTCAAGGAGATATTTGCCTCGAGCCCGGGCGTGGTCGATGTGGACTGGTACCGGGAGGAGGATCGTAAGAAGACGGTGATGACGGTGGACAAGGAGAAGGCGGCACTGCACGGCATTTCAGAAGCTGAGATCACCAGTGCGATCTCGACCGCGTTGCAGGGGATGCAAGTCGATCTCCTGCATCAGCCGGACGACAAGGAGGAGGTGCAGATCATCCTGCAATTGCCGGAGGCGCAACGGGCCCGGATCGAGGACCTGCTGAATCTGCAAATGCGCGCCGCGAGTCAGGCAGCCCTGGTGCCGCTAAGGGAGTTGGTGCGCATCAGTCAGGCCCCGGTCGAGCAGCCCATCTACCGCAAGAACTTAAAGCCGGTGATTTACGTCACCGGTGACGTGGCAGGGGTGGTCGAAAGCCCGGTCTACGCAATATTTGAGATGAACAAGAAGCTCGCCGCCCTGGATGGACGGGATTACGGGGCAACGGGGGAGGCGATCACCCTCTATAACCTGAGCCAGCCTTTCAGCGAGACGGAGCCGGCCATCAAGTGGGACGGCGAATGGCACATCACCCTTGAGGTCTTCCGCGATCTGGGCCTCGCTTTCTGCGTGGTCATGATCCTGATCTATATGCTCATGGTCGGCTGGTTCAAGGACTATTGGGTGCCGCTGGTGGTGATGGCGGCCATCCCCTTTTCGCTGATCGGCATCCTGCCCGCCCACTGGGGTTTCGGCGCCTTCTTCACCGCTACCTCGATGATTGGTTTCATGGCCGGGGCCGGCATCGTGGTCCGTAACTCGATCATCCTGGTGGACTTTATTGAACTCAGGATCAGCCATGGCCTGCCGCTCGCCGAGGCGGTGGTCGAGGCCGGGGCCATCCGTTTCCGGCCTATGCTGCTGACAGCGCTGGCAGTGGTGGTCGGGGCCTCGGTCATCCTGGCCGACCCCATCTTCCAGGGACTGGCTATCTCGCTTATGTTCGGCGAGATGGCCAGCCTGCTGATCAGCCGCATGGCGGTGCCAGTGTTGTATTATATGCTGAGGAATCGTGACGCTTCGACGTTTCGTGTGGATTTATAGTAGGTGGCTATGATTTAGGGGTAGATAGACTTTTAGATATACGGAGGCATAAATCTAAGGATTGAGGCGAGAGGTTGTGATTTGATTAGGTTTTTTTGGGGGGGGCTAGCTTGAAGATGTGATTTGGGCTTCCTCAGTGTGCAGAAGCACAATACCGCATCATACGCCCTCAGGGCCACACTTAGAGTAACTGACTAGGCGGACGTTGTTCTCTGGTTTATTCATATTCGAGATCAGGTCATCGGAAAGAGGTTGATTTCCATGAAGGGGTCGGCTATTAATTTTAATCATTGAAGACTGTACAGGGCGCTTTTGTAAAAAAAAAGCATGGAGGACGGGGAAGATAGCCCTAGCCCTTACCTTACATACCTTCCGGTTCGGCGCGAAGGTCAAATTTGCAAAAGGCGGTGGTGGGGGGGTGATCCTGGGCCTTACCGAGACCACAAAAAAGCAAATACATATCTCATCCATCACCGACTTGGAATCCCTGGTAAGCCATGACAACTCTTCCAAAAAAGCTCAAGAAAGAACCGCTGATTGATGCCGTCTTTGAGGTGCGTTTTACTAGCACCTTCCCGATTGGAAGTGTGCTGCCTGGCCTGTTATTTGGAGGTCTTGCTGGCGATAAAAAGATTGAACAGCTTCCCTTGTCGCAGTTACCCCAAATTATGCGTGATACAGACCCGAACTTGCGGTTTGCGCCATTGAGCCGACTTGACTGGGGACAATTCTATATCAACGTTGGTGAACGTAGCGTATCGGTTGGTTTTAAATATCCGTACCCTGGTTGGAGTAGTTTCAAGCCAGCAATTATCACGGTAATGGACGTCTTGAAAGGGGCAGGAGTCGTCAAGTCTGTAGAGCGCTACGCACTCAAATATATAGATTTACTTCCCTCTAATGATTTGCGAGAACAAGTGGCCTTTGTCAATTTTGATGTCACTCTTGCGGGGCATAAATTGGAAGATGAGGCATTCCAAATCCGGTTGGAAATTCCGAAAGGTAGCTTTATTCACGCGGTTCAAGTAGTTGCTTCTGCAACTGTCATATTGCCTAATGGTGAGTCAAGGCAAGGTCTAATTGTTGATGTTGATACCATTGCCAACCAGCAAGGAGTTACCTTTGATGAGTTGCTGAGTGGGTTTTCCGATAAACTGGAGGCCATACATCAAGCAAACAAAGAAGTATTCTTTGATTGCTTGCAGCCTCAAACTATTACGGCACTAGAGCCAGAATATGACTGAGATACGCTACAACCAATCTTCGAATACGTTAGGCCAAATAGTCCTGGTCGCGGGAGTGATTGCCATGTATTCTTTGCCTGCAATTTTGCAGCAAGATGTTGCAAAACAGAGCAACAAGAGCATCTTGGGTGCAGCATATCGCACGAAAAATAACTCGGCCACATATTCTCATTTCGGCAATCCATTCTCAGGTGAATACAACAATGCCCCTGAGATATTCGAGCAAGCAGTGGGGAATTTTTATGAGCAACTGCTTGCCCACCAAGAGCCGTTAGGTGATTCTCTCGAGAGAATTCTTCACCAGAATCTCTGGGATCTTTACGAGAGTTGAATTGATCTGGTATGCAGATCACAACCGACTCAATAAAGGATCAGATCCCCTACTATCTCACACAAGAGGATAAGGGACATCTTGTAAAGGCACTGAATAGCTTCCCGCGTGTTGACTACTACCTTAATCGCTACCCACAAGATTTACTTCAAGGAGACGGATGGACTTCGCTTGAAGTAATTCGACTTGAGGATAACGAAAGAAAACTCGTGAAAGGCATTCTGCTATCCAATAGTTGCGATATAGACATAGCCAACAAGCGCGACCTGCCTTCCAGGATTATTTTTTCGCCGATTATTCGATTGAGCCGATACAAAGAATTGCTGTTGAGCAATATTCAAGATGGCAATAAGATTGAAAATAAAATCGCTGCAATTAAAGAACAAAAAGTTACTGCTTTATTCTATCTCCCCAAAGGATCGACTCTGGACGATGATTATGTGGCCGTTCTGGATGACGTACACACTATCCCGCTTAACCGTTACATGGCACAAAATGGCAAGCAGAAACTCTTTACTTTAAGCCAAGTTGGCTTCTATCTCTTTCTCCTTAAGCTGTCAGTTCATTTCTGTCGTTTTCAAGAAAATATTGAGCGGCGTTAAGCGTGTACGGCGCATTCGGTAGTTTACCAATGAGCGAAGCAAATTGTGCTAAATGCCTATGCTGTCGCCAGATCACTGTGATAACCGCACATCAGGAGCAACTCGTCCGAATTTTTCGGACAAATTTCTCAAGGATATGGCCAACTCTTTAAACCTTAAAAGGTCAGGACAACATGGACTACCTACAGGTCTTACCTCAGAAGACATTTTCAATTACATCTACTCCGTCTTCCACAGCCCCAACTACCGCAACCGTTACGCAGAGCTCCTGAAGATCGATTTTCCCCGCGTACCGCTGATCTCCAACCTGGAGCTATTCCGTTCGTTGGCCAAATTTGGCAGCAAACTGGTTGCCTTGCACCTGCTGGAATCCACCAAGGTCAATGACTTCATCACCACCTTCACCGGCAAGGGTGACAACTACATCCCCAAAAAACCAACCTGGCAGAACAATGCCGTCCAGATCAACCCGACCCAGCGCTTTGAAGGAGTGCCGGAAAATGTCTGGAACTTCCATATCGGTGGCTACCAGGTCTGTGAAAAGTGGCTTAAAGACCGCAAGGGTCGTACCCTGTCCGAAGATGACATCACCCACTACCAGCGCATCGTCGTCGCTCTCAGCGAAACCATCCGCATCATGTCCGAGATCGACCAATTGATTGATGGACATGGCGGCTGGCCGATAAAATAGCTTGGTTGGATAATTGAAAGTTATCCAAGTCAAAACCAATTACGGTTCTGAGGAGGGGCGATGGCAACAATGAGGACAAGGCAAAAAACGGCAGGCATGTGATAGCCATTTGCGGCAAGGCGCCAACAAAAGGCTCGCTGTAGATATGTTCTGAGCTTCATCAGCAATGGCCGGAGGTGAAGTCTTAATGTCTGGCCAGGCCATCAACCGCAATTTAAGATTTTCCTGAACTGTTAATGCCTTTTATTCTGGTCAGAACGACCAAAACTGAAGAGAGTTACTGAATCGCGCCAGGGCAGCCAGCAGTAGCCCTGGCGCAAGACTTGAAGCGGCGGTTGGAACAGAGTTGGTGCGGGGCAATAGTCTGTGTGTCGTGGCCCTTAAAACTCTACCAGGGGGGCCGCGTCGGTTGCCCTGGTGGAGTTTTCTACGGTGCTTGCATGGCGATATGCAAGGGCGGGTACAGTCGGTGTCTGGCCCCAACCATGCAGACAAACAATGGCCGGCTAGAACATGACTTGCAGCCCGGCAGTTAGATACCAGTCGTTTTTCATCTGCAGGCCGTTCAGATTCTGATAGAGCGGGATGCCGCCTTCGACCCCAAGACTTACAGGTCCAATGGGGATGCTGGCGCCGAGGAAGCCATCGATCCGCTGTCCGCCGTAGTTGTCCGGGTCGGCATCCGGCATGGACGGGGCCATGTAGCGCGTCATTGCCATCGTGCTGTTCCGGTCATCGATGGACTTTTGGATCGCATTGTCATGCCCATCAATGCTGCCGGCATTGCTATAGGCCAGGCGGACCCAGGTCGCAGCCGGGCCGAGGGCCCGTTGCAGCCAGGTATTCAGTTTCAGGCTGTCGCCGAGACTGTAGCCATTGTCGTTGTCGCCGAGATGCAGGGTGGCCAGCGCCTGCCCGCCCCAGTTCCACAAGGCATCGGCGCTCAAGAAATTCATGGTGACCGAGGGCTTCAGGTCAACGGTGCCGGAGCCCAGCTGCATATCATAGGGGGCGCGCCAAGTGCTTCCCATGGTCACATAATCTTGGTCGATATCGCCGGTCGGCAGGCTCACTCCGAGGCTGGCGTTTACGGTCTCAGTGAATCTATAGACCCCCCGCAGTTCGGTATCGCCCAGGCCACTAGTTCTCATAGGATCATCGGCTACCGCCCCCTTGTCGCTTGCCCCTTTCGGCATACCCATCGAAGTAAAGGGCGACATATCCATCAGCATATCCATCTTGGTTTCCAGATAGTTGACCATCGCCATCACCGTCAACCGATCGTTGATGCCGTACATCGCCATGACCATGTGCATGTCCATGGTCATGCTGGTGGGGATCATCATGAATTCATCGTAGGGCAGCCCCCGGTTATTGCCGACGCTGCTGGTGGCGACGTCTTTTGTGCCGTCGCGCAAGCCGTCCATGGCCATATGCATGTACTTGTAGTTGAACATCCACATGCCGGTGGGGTGGGTATGATAGATATCATCGCCAAAGGATGGATTGAACAGCAAGTGACCGCCTGGCAGATGGCAACATGACGCACCGCCCTCTTTTGTTGGTGTTTGCTCTGCCGCCTGAGCTGCCGAGGCCAGCAAGACAGCCATCATTACCATGACTGCACCATATTTTTTTAGCATTTGCTTCCCTCCATAATTTTGTTGTTTGAGTTTTAAAAAAAAATTATGGAGGGAACCTAGCGCAACGTGGCACAAGTAACAATGCGGCAAATAGTAGCAGGGGCGGAAGTGGGGAGCGCGGAGGAGAAGGGCCGTGCCCGAATGGAAGACGAATGGCCCCTGTTTCCTAGCCCAAGGCCACATCCAGAATCATCATAATGGTGAAACCCGTCATGGTGGCCATGGTCACCAAATCGACATTCTTGGCATCCTGCTGGGATTCAGGGATCAGTTCTTCCACGACCACAAAAATCATGGCGCCGGCGGCAAAACATAGGGCATAGGGCAGGATCTCCTGCATGGTCAGCACGAAATAAGCGCCAGCAACCCCGGCGATTGGCTCAACAATGCCCGAGGCCTGACCCATCAAGAAGCTTTTGAAGCGGCCCATGCCCTCTCTCCGCAAGGGCATGGACACGGCTGTTCCTTCCGGGAAATTCTGGAGTCCGATGCCGAGCGCCAGGGCAATGGCGCCGCCGAGGGTTGCCGAAGGCAGACCTGCCGCCACCGCCCCAAAGGCAACGCCCACCGCCAGACCCTCCGGGATGTTATGAAGAGTGATGGCCAGGACCAGCAGGGTGCTGCGCTGCCAGGAGGTCTTTATGCCCTCAGCTTTATTGTAATTGAGACCGATATGGAGGTGGGGCAGAAACATATCGATCAGCCGCATGAAGATGCCGCCGCCCATAAAGCCGATGGCGGCCGTCAACCAGGGGTTGAAATGCATCTGCTCCGCCATGTCGAGGCCTGGCGCCAGTAACGACCAGAAGCTGGCGGCGATCATTACCCCGGCCGCAAAGCCCAGCATGGAATCCATGAACTTCTGATTGATCTTTTTGGTGCAGAAGACGAGCGCCGCCCCAGCTGCCGTCACCAGCCAGGTAAACAGCGTGGCCATGAGGGCCTGGGTAATCGGGTGGAACTGCTGCAAGAAAGAAGATAGCATTTATAGCTCCAAGGGAGGACTCCACCATTGTGGCTTATGGCGGAGCGAATTTGAAGAGCTTGCGCTGCAGGCTGCGGCGGTGGATATTGAGCCGGCGGGCCGCCTCCGAGATATTGCCATCGCAATCGGTGAGCACCCGCTGGATATGTTCCCACTCCACCCGGGCCAAGCTTGGCGTGGTCAACGCTGCCGAGTCAATCGTGATCGCCAGGTCGCCATCTTGGGTAAAGGCATTAAGGATCTCATCGACATCGGCAGGCTTTGGCAGATAATTGAGGGCGCCGAGCTTAATGGCCTGACTGGCGGTGGCGATACTGCCATAGCCGGTCAGCACCACAATCCTGATTCCAGGCTGTAGACGTTTGGCCTCTGCCACCAGCTCAAGGCCGGACTTGCCGGGCATTCGCAGATCAATCAAGGCCAACTCCGGCCCAAAATTTTGCAGCACGGCCATTGCCTCATCAAAATTACCGGCCTCGTGCACCGAAAATCCTCGGCGGGTCAAGGCCAGGGCCAGCCGTTTTCGTAGGACTTCCTCGTCGTCAACCACCAGAATTGAAGATGGCGGCTTAGTTTTTCCCATGTCTGTTCCTCTTGTCCTGGCAACAGCCTATTGGCCTACTTCTTGTGGACCACCAGGTCAACCCCGTCCATATCCCCGGTCAGGTTGACCTCCTTGGTCAGCGTCTGCCCGGGATCAGGGGGGTAGCCGGTTGCGGCCCCCAGATAAAAGCGGCCCTTGGGTACGAAGAGAAGATAGCCGCCACTGCCATCGCTCCAGGCCGAGACATAGGTTGGCATGTCCTTGAAACGTTGCCCTTTATCAGCCAGGGCGTAGGCCATGGCCGCTGGTTTTCCGTCCTGGTCCAGGATGCGTCCAGCCAGTCGCACCAAGTCTGTATTTCTTTTCTGGTTCTGCTTGGCCGCCTCCCGCAGGTCCATGACCGTGAAATCACGTTTCATTTCCGCCTCTGGTCCGACCACCACCTCCACCGCCTCGCCGGAATGCTTGTCGCCAAGGTCTAAGGGGCCGAAGCGTTTTTCGCCTTTGCGGAGGACCGCCACGGCCCAGTACTGGCCAGCCGGCACGGTCACGGTGTAGGCGCCATCGGCAGCGGTTGGGGGGGATACGAAATCTGCCGGTTTTTTGACGTTTTTGATTTTATACAACCCCACCTCGGCCCTGGCCACTGGTCGACCATCGACATCGCTGACCACGCCGTGCAGGACAAAATCGTTAGCCTGAACTGGCCCTCCGGTCGATAACAGCAGGGCCAAGGCCAGGGCCACTACGATGAATCTGCTCATTGAGTCGTCCCTCCCACACGCTGCCAACCTAAGACAATGGCCTCTTTCAGCTCCGGTTCGAAAATGACCTTGCCGATGTACTCCTCCCGGTGGCCGTCAAAGACCTGGTCCAGCACCGGCTTGCCGCCCCACCAATTTTCGCGGGCATCGACGTCCTCGTCGTTGAAATCACCCAAGCGGATGGCATACATGCCGCTGTCTACGAGATTATTGTGATTTACCTGGATGTTGCTGCCCTTTTCCCTGAGAAAGATGGCGGTCTCGTTGCCTTTGAATTCATTGTCGCGGATGGTGCCGATGCCGCGAAACGAACGGATGCCGATCTGGTTATTTACAAAGATCGATTGGCTCACTTCCACCGGGCCGCTGTTTAAGCGCAGGCCGCCTTCATTGTTTTCAAACAGGCAGCGGCTGACCTTGAGATCGACAAAATGGCTGTGCAGTGCCCAGGCGGCCTTGCTGAAGTCGCAATTGTTAAAGAAGCTGCCGGTGGCCCGATCCAGCATGATTTCGCCCCAACTGGCCGGGCCCTTGTCGTCAAGGGCGGTGAAGGTGATTCGCTGTTTAGGCTGGCCGGCGGCCTCGATCCGACCCGTGACAACAATTCCGGCCCCGGCCCCGAAACGGATGGTGCTCCCCGCTTTGACCGACAGGATGGCGCCCTGCGGCACGGTCAAGGGGGCGTTCACCGTGATCTCGTTGCTCCAGCGCAGATCGACCGGGACCTGGGCCACCGGCCAGCTAAAGGCAAAGTCTTGCGCAGCCTTTGGAGCAAAGGTCACCGTGCCCAAGGCCGGGTCATCATGGCGGTCGAAGATCTCCTTGTCCAAGTCCGAGTCGCCCCACCAGTTATTGGTCGCCGTGATATCGTTAGACCCCTCCAGGCCAAGACCGTAGAGGCCGTTGTCGACAATGGTGTTGCCGCTGATCGGGCCGACAAAGGACTGGATGCCAATGCCGCGCTCACCGTTGTCGGCAATAAAGTTGCCTTCGATCCGCCCTCTGGCCTCGCGCACGATCAGGCCGTTGATGCCATTGCCGAGGATGGCGTTGGCGCTGGTCTCGATATTGTCGGTATTGCGCAGGGCCTGGCCGGTCTCAATGTTGCCGGCCAGCAGATTGCGGTTGAAGCGGCCAAAGACCGCATCCGCCACCTGCATCCCGAAACGGTTGCCGACCATCATGTTTTCTTCCACCGTGGCCGCCCCTTCCCGGATACGCAGGCCATCCCAGCGGTTATTGGCGAAGGTGTTGGCTGAGGCCTGCAGGTTCAAACGGTAGAGATTGGCGCCATTGACATTATCGAAGAGCTGATTTCTGGTCAGCACCACATCAGAATCACGGCACTGCAGGCCACTCTTGTTGGCATAAAATTGGTTGTCCCGGAGTTCCACCACTGACTCCTGAAATTGCAGGCCGCGATAGTTCTGGCGCAGTACCGAATTGGTGACAGCAACGGTGGAGAAGTGGAAATGGAGGCCGCGATAGGCCTGCTCTACCTGACAGAATTCCAGGAGATTCCGTTGCTGGTCGCTGCCCAGGATATTGATTGAGTCCCAGTCGCCCATGCGTGGCCCCTTCTCGGCCGAGCGGAAGATGATCGGCTGTTCGCGGGTGCCTTTGGCGATAAGGGCGCCCTGAACCAGAATGCCGTTCTCGCCGATGCCGTCGTTGTTGGTGTCCCGTTTACTGAATTCGACAATCGTGCCGGGCATGATGAGCAAGCGGCCCTCAGGTGGAAGCCTGACCTGGCCATCGATCCGAACCCTACCACGCCAGATCGTGTTGCCGATCAAGGTTTCGTTGGTATAGGCTGAAGTGATTGCCGTGTCCGGCAGGGCCAACTCCAGGGGAGTGATCCGGGCCATCTTTGAGTGTCCTTCAAAACGGTCTTTCTTCCGGTTTTGGTTGACGGCGCCGCCCTCTTCCTGAACCTTGGCGTCGTTGAAATTATAGAGGCCGAAGTCGTTTTTTCGCAGCACCGAGTCCTTGAGGCTCAGCTGCGCCCCGCTGCCATGAGCGATAGCGCCGTAATGATTGTCTTCTAAAGTGACTGCGGCCAAGTCGGCCTTGCCGTTGAAAAGGTAGAGGCCGGTTTCCGCCCCACTGATCCGGGCAGACAGGACCTCCGCCGTGCCGCCGTCGACGATGATCCCGGCCCAGCGGGAGTCATCGTTTACGGACTTTTCAACGGTAAATATGGCCGGGGCCTCCGGCTTGCCCAGGACCTTGAGGGCGCCACGCACCAGGATTTCGGTCTGATGGGAAAGGAACTCGGGGTCGATCTTGGTGCTCTCAGCCGGTGAGACGACAATTACCGTACCGGGCTGGACCGTCAGGGTGATGCCGGCCGGGACCAGCAGGTCATCAGCCAGTTTTACCTGCCCCTGCCAGACCGTGTCAGCGGTCAAGACCTCGGCCCAGGCCGGGCCGGAGGTCGTAAGTGTCACCAGCAGGGCCAGCACGAGTATGTAGTGTATGAATCTCACGGCAGGCACGATAATTACTTATGGTAAGCAGAATTATTTTTTTTCGGCCGGTGGGCTGGGCAGTTGCTCCGACGGCTGCCACGGCCCCTCGCCTCCAGTTCCCCTGGCCTCTGCTTCAAATTTGGCGCGGGTCTCGCCGGGATTGGGGATCTTGAACATCTGGATATTGACGTTGTCGATCACATCGCCGTCCTTGCCTTCAACGGCCAGGGCCTGGCCCTCGCCGGTACTCTGCAGGCCCCTGGCGGCAGGAGAGGCCCCGGGCTGGCTGCCGACGTTGGGGGGGGTCCCTGAGTCGCCCAAGGGGGCGGTCTTGCCGTAGGAACCGATCGAGGAGCCAATCCCTGGTTTGCCGCCCTGCACCGATTCCCGGCCCACGACATAATATTTGCCCGGCGGCACCTTTATAGAGAACGTGCCGTCCGCTGCCGTGCCCTCGGAGATGTATCTGGGCCGCGGCGACTCGACGCTATCTTTTAAGGTGACCAGGGCCCCGGCCAGCGGTTTGCCATCTTCGCCAGTTATCTTGCCCTTTATGGTAATGAAAGTCTTGAATTCATGAAAGGCGTCCGGCGGCAGGCCATTTACCCTGCCCACCTCGAGCGATTGCTTGGTCTCGATCGTGAATTCGCGGAGCTTGCCCTGCTCGGACTGGACGAAAAAATATTCCTCGCCCGGACGTGGCGGCCCCATGCCCTTACTCACTTCGCGGAACAGTGCCCCCATATAGTAAGTGCCGGGCATCAGTTTTAACGCAAACTCACCCTTGTCATTGGAACGGTCGATGGCGTCCGGCACCCGGCGGGCGCTGCCGACAACCGGAGGGGGGCCAATGTTTTTATCAAAAAAGGAGACAATGGCATTGGCATACGCCTTGTCTTTAACGTAGATGGTCCCCTTTAAGGTGCCCATGCGTTCTTTCATGAAACCAGGCACATCAGCATGGCTGGTGGCACTTGTCAGGACCAGTAACAAGCCCAACATTAACGCAAACTTTTTTTTCATGTCCTCACCTCTTTTTTTTGATGAAAAGTATCGAACTATTTCAACAACCAATGTAGAAAAGATTCTACACTTAAAAAAATATCAGGGCAATGGATTTGGCTGTAATCGCAACAAGTCGAGATTTCTGTAAATCCCCCCTCACCAGCGCTTGCGGAGAAAGTGTAATGACGGTTACGATATTTATTCCTGCCTTTAATGAAGAAAAAAATCTTGCCAATGCCGTGGCCGGGGCCTTAAATGCGGTAAAGGGGCAGACCGGCGGCCATGAGGTCCTCATTCTTGACGCCTGCAGTTCTGATAAGACCGGGCAGATCGCCGATGGGCTGGCCGCTGCCAATCCCAACATCCGCGTGATCCATCCTAAAAAATGGGCGGGACTGGGCGCTAATTACATGGAAGGGGTCAGGCAGGCCAGGATGGAGTATTTCGTCATGTTCCCAGGCGACAATGAAAATTCATGGGAATCGTTGGCCCAGGCCATCGCCATGGCCGGTAAGGCCGATATTATTATCTCGTACACAATGAACATGGAGGTCCGGGCCCTGCACCGTAGGCTGATTTCCAATGCCTTTGTCTGCTTGCTCAATTGCCTGTTCGGACTTACTATGAGGTACTATAACGGCAATGCGGTGTATAAGACCAAGCTCGTGCAGGGTTTGGATGTCAAGTCGCAGGATTTTGCCTATAACGCCGAGATCCTGATTAAGCTGATCAAGTCTGGATGCAGTTATACCGAGTTTGGCATCCAGATCAAGCCAACGAATAAGACCGCGATATTCAACATAAAAAACATTGTCGGCGTAATAAAAACCATTTTTTTGCTTTTTTGGGATGTGCGGATCAAGAACAGAGGACAATATCAAAGAACAGGGGTCGCAATATCGTGAGTGAGATGAAATTGATCAAATTGCCGGAACGATATAACTATATCGAGGCATATCTTACCTTGAGGTGTAATCTGGGTTGCTCCTACTGTATTAACGAACGTTCGGGAAAGGCGGTCCGCAAACGTGATGAACTGACTGCCCGGCAATGGGCCGACGGCCTGAATCGCATCGATTTCGGCGAGAACCCGTTGACCCTTGGCGGTGGTGAACCGACCCTGCACCGCGAATTTTTTGAGTTGCTTGAGATGTTGCGGCCTGACATCCCTATCGATCTGCTGAGCAACCTTGAATTCGACATTGACGAGTTCATCCGCAGGACTTCGCCTGCGCGCTTCAACCGCTGCAAATTGCCGGCTTACAAAGCGATCCGGGTGAGCTACCATGCGGAAAAGATGGATGCTGCTGCACTACTTAAGAAGGTGGTCAAGCTCCAGGACGCCGGGTTCAATATTGGCATCTTCGGCCTGAATCATCCCCTAAATATCGAGCAGAACATGCGGATGGCCGAACTCGCCTGCGATAGCCGGGTCTTCTTTTTTGTGAAGGATTTTTTAGGGATGCTTAGCGGCAGGCTCTTTGGCCACTTCAAGTACCCGGAGGCGTTGGACGGCATCCCGAAGGCAGCAGAGTGCCGCACCCAGGAGATCCTGATCGGGCCGGGCGGCGGCATCTACCGCTGTCACCGGGACCTGTACGTCTCCGAGGGGGCGATCGCCAGGATAACCGATCCCGAGATCGAGATTTTGGACACCTTCAGACCGTGTCAGCATTATGGCCACTGCAACCCCTGTGACGTGAAGCTGAAGACCAACCGCTTCCTCGAAATGGGGAGCTGCGCGGTGGAGATTCGATAATGCCTGATGGGTGGTAAAAATGTCAACAAGCATGATCGACGGACATAAGCTGTTCTTCCATCCCACCAGGGTGGCTGAATGGCTGGGGCAGGGCGATTGTTTCCCAATCTACATTGAGATTGGCCTGACCAGCAGGTGTAACCACAGATGTATCTTCTGCGCTCTGGACTGGCTGGAACGAGGCGCAGTCGATATTGACCGGGAGGTCATGCTGAAGGCGCTCACCGACATGGCGGCGCATGGCGTCAAGTCGATCATGTTCGCCGGCGAAGGTGAATCCCTGCTCCACAAGGACTCGTCGCTGTTCATTAGTCACGCAGCCAATCTTGGCATCAAGGTTGCGGTCACCACCAACGGCGTGCCGTTTACCCCGCAAAAAGCGGCAGAGTGTCTGCCGCATCTGGCCTGGATCCGGTTCAGTTTCAACGCCGGCACCCCGGAACAATACGCCTTGGTGCATCATACGCAGGCCGGTGATTTTGATCGGGTCCTGGCCAGTATTCGCTTCGCCGCCGAGTTCAAGAAAAAAAATAAGCTGAAGGTCGATATCGGCGTCCAGACCCTGTTGCTGCCCGAATCCATTGATGGGGTGCTTAAGCTTGCTGAGTTGGTCAAAGAGGCCGGGGCCGACAACCTGCAGGTGAAACCATATTCCCAGCATCCCTCCAGCACCAACCGCTTCAGTCTGGATTATGAGCGCTATCTCGATCTGGAACCGCAGCTTCAGGCCTTCGAGTCCGATTCTTTTGCGGTGATTTTCAGGAAGAACACCATCCAACGGATTGTTGACGGCATTGATTATGATGCCTGTCACGGCCTGCCGTTTTTTGCCTTGATCAATGCTAAAGGTCAGATCATCCCCTGCAATCTATTTTATACGGACCCTGATTTCATCTACGGCGACCTGCACCAAGAGAGTTTTGCCGACATCTGGCGGGGGGAGCGAAGACAGCAAGTGCTGGCGGCAATGAGGGCGCGTGACATCAAGGATTGTCGGCAGGCCTGCCGGCTTGACCCGATCAATCGCTATCTGCACCGCATTAAAAACCCTGACGAGCGGGACGTATTCATATGAATGAGAACCAACCGGAAGAAAAAATAATCGAGTCGTTGATCGCCTTTGAAAAACACATCGTTGATCTGTTTGAAGACGCGCGAATTCCGTACCCCATCCACCTGACCGGCGGCAACGAGAGAGAGCTTATCGCCATATTTCGCGAGGTGCAGCCAGGCGACTATGTCTTCTCGACCCATCGCAGCCATTATCATTATCTCCTGGCTGGCGGCCCTCCTGACGAACTGGAGAAGATGATCCTGGCTGGCGACAGTATGCATGTCTTTGATCGCAAGATAAATTTTTTGACATCGGCTATTGTCGCCGGCGGTCCGGCCATTGCCGTTGGTGTCGCCTTTGCCTTGAAAAAACAGGGCAGTTCATCAAAGGTCTGGTGCTTTGCCGGCGATGGGGCAGAGGACGAGGGGCATTTTTACGAGGCGGTCCGCTATGTGGACGGCCATGACCTGCCGTGCGTCTTCATCATTGAAGACAACGACCGGTCCGTCGAGTCCCCTAAATCGGCACGGCACGGCAAGTCGAACTTGCAGTGGCCAAGCTGTGTGCGCCGCTACTCCTACACTCCGACCTACCCCCATGTCGGCACCGGCACTGGCAACATGATTGAGTTCTCAGGCATAAAAATCGAGAGGTCCTCATTCTGACTATGAAATATCGAGACGCGATCAAGCAGGCCATGGAAGAGCTGGCCCGCGACCAACGAATGATCTTTCTGGGCTATAATGTCCTGTATGGCTCCCGGGCCTATGGCACCCTGACCAGCGTACCCAGCGAACAATGCCTGGAGACCCCGGTGGCGGAAAACCTGATGGCGGGCTTAGCGATTGGCATGTCTCTGGCCGGTTATCGGCCAGTGCTGTTTTTTGAACGGCATGATTTTGTTTTAAATGCCTTGGATGGCATCGTTAATCATCTGGACAAGATTGAGTCGATGTCGCAGGGCCAGTTCAAGACGCCGGTCATTATCAGGGCCACAGTCGGAGGCCGGGTGCCTCTGCATCCGGGACCCCAGCATACTCAGGATTTCACCCTGGCCTTTAGAAGCATGGTGACCTTTCCGGTACTCGATCTGACCACCCCGGCGGAGGTTGTCGACGCCTACCGTCTGGCTGCGCGACTTGACTCGCCGGTCATGCTCGTCGAAAGAAGGGACCTCTATGACCTCGAATAAGAATTTGATTTTAGACGGTCATAAGCTTGAATGGCACCGCGACCGGGTTGAGTCCTGGCTGGCGGGTGAGCCTATCGCGCCGATCACCATCGACTGTGCCTTGACCAGGTCATGCAACCTGCGTTGCGTTTACTGCTACAGCCAGCTGCAGGCCAATGACGAGAAGAAAATCACCATGGAGGTCATCTCCCGTTTCCTTGATGACGCAGCCGAGGTTGGAGTCAAGGCCATCAGCCTGGTGAGCGATGGGGAGAGCACCTGTTCGCCACATCTCTATAACACCATCCTGCATGGCAGGAAAAATGGCCTGGACATGGCCTTGGGCACCAATGGCACCTTGTTGCAACAGGAGCGCATACCTGAAATCCTCTCCGCCCTTACCTATCTGCGCTTTAATATTTCGGCAGGGGAGGAAAAGCGCTACGCCGAGATTCATGGCTGCCGCGCCGAGCATTTTGACAAGGTGTGCGAGACCATCAAGGTGGCGGTAAAGGTCAAAAAGGAACAGAAGCTTGACACCATGATCGGCCTGCAGATGGTCCTGATGCCGGAATTCGCCGATCAGGTCATGCCGCTGGCACGATTAGGCAAGACCCTCGGAGTTGATTATCTGGTGATCAAACACTGTAGCGACGATGAGGACGGCTCCTTAGGCGTTGAGTACGACAAATATTTCAATCTGGTGGCCTTGTTGAAGGAGGCGGAGGCCGTATCGGACAGCGACTATCTGGTGCAGGCCAAATGGTCGAAGATCCTGAGCGGCGGCAAGAGGGGCTACAGTAAATGTTATGGCCCCGCCTTTATCATGCAGTTCTCAGGCTCGGGCCTGGTCGCCCCCTGCGGCATGCTCTTTAATGACAAGTACAACAAGTTTCATATCGGTAATATTGCCGAGACCTCCTTTAAGGAGATCGTCCAAGGCCAACGATACCAGGAAGTCCTGCGAGAGATCTCATCCGACAATTTTGATGCGCGCACCATGTGCGGCACCCTTTGCCTGCAACACAAGGTCAATGAATACCTCTGGGAATTGAAGAACGGCCTGCGGCAGTTGCAGGACCCGCAAGGCGAGAAGCCATTTGGGGTTAATTTTATCTGAGTTTGAGGTGTTCCCTCGGTGGCAACCTGTAACGACCAAGTGATGGCTATGCCGAAAAATTGTCCCCTCCCTCCATGTCCATTCCTCCTGTGTAGCCGCCATCGTTTATCAGATCCAGTGACCCTGGCATGAGTGGCGCTATTGTCTTGCGGATGAAGAGATCCAACCCTTGGAATCTTCTTATCGCTCTTCTGCTTATCTCTTTGTTCGTCTACCTCACGGCCCGAGCGCATAACGAATACCGCTGGAGCGACTGGGAGTTCGGTGACGCGCAGACCATGCTCTCCTTGCGGCATTGGCAAGAGGGGGGGTGGGCCAAAAATTATTTCTTATTTAAACCGCAGGGCTACGCCGCTGCCGTCGATCTTCTCGATGGGCCGGAACTGCGCCATCATGCCCATGGCATCTCTCCGAAGAGCTCTCCCCAGGTAGGGCCTCGCCTGCTCTATACCCATTACCCTGCCGGGTATCTCATCCCCTACGCAGCCTTGTTTAAGGTCGGCATTGACAGCATATTCTCCATGCGAATCCTGTCGATTATTTTTTCTCTTGGGGCCTTGGCGTTGATGTATACGCTCTTTGCCACAATCACTAAGCCTAAGGTGGCGTTCGTTGCCGTCCTTTTTTATGCCTTGTCTGTCTCCTTTCTTGGCTATGCCGACAGTCTGGCAAATCAGCCGATCGATGACCTGCTCCGGTTTGGATTTATGCTTGCCGTGGTCTACGCCAGCCGCGCAGGCAATGCCAAATGGCGGAGATATTGGGCCATCATTGCTTGGATTATTGAATTTTTGCTTTCAATGTCCTCTTTTGATTCCGTGTTCTACCTGTATATCTGGCTGATTGGTTGGGACCTTCTGGAAAAGCGTGGCTTTCGCTGGAAGACCTATCTTGTCTTTGCCTTGGCCCCGTTTCTCGCCCATTCCCTTCAACTCCTGCAGAACGTCTGGTACCTGGGTTGGGCTGATGCAGTCCAAGATATCATGGGCACATTTTTCATGAAAAATGGCACTTACAATAATGGTGGTGGCAGGGTCGAGGGCATCGCCCTCGCACTTATTTCCGTTTTGTATATGGTGTACAGCCCTGGACTAGCGATTATGGCTATTTTCGGCATGTATCTGGCAGGCTTGAAATGGTTTTTGGTGGACACCGGCAAGGCGCTACCGTCCGGCATGCTCCTGCTTGTCCTGTTCCTTTGCGGGCTGGGTTTTATTGTGGTCCTACCAATGGCGGCGCGAATTGCCTCCTATGAAGGCCGACAGATGGTCCCGTTCGTGGCGCTTTTGGTCAGCGGGTACACATGGTTGGCGCTAGATGGTTGCCGATTGCTTCTCTCAGGGGGGGGATTAGCTGGCAACCGGCAATTATTGCCAGGAGGGCGGGGAAAGAGGGCAGGCTATCTTGCTGTGGCCATGGTTGCCTTGTTACTATTCTGGGGCGGGTTTATTTTTTCTAACCGCTTTCAATCGTCAGGCCCGGAAAACATGAATGACATTCTCTTGGCCCAGGACCTTAAGAACATACCCACTCAATATGAGCCGGTATATTTCGAGGTGGGCGCTTTTGAGAAATTTTTAGATCCGGAATATGTGCCTGGATATCCTCAGATCCAACCGGAAACCGAATACTATGCCGGCAGTCGCCCCATTCTGTGTTTTAATAACCCGGCCTTGCTGGCGCAGGACATTATCACCATGGCCCGTAAGAGCCATGAGCGAAGATTCTCGCCAGTTGTGATTACCGATAGCCTTGCCACCATGGAACAAGTGCTGTCCGGCCTGGACCAACAGGGGATTTTGACCGGTATGCCCAAGGGCAGCGATTTTCGTATGGACAAATTTGTTCTGGACCTCACGCCGTTTTTGAACTGGGGACAACCCTGATTTTAGGAGCGTTCCCCAGCGCCGCCGATATGAATTTTTTTCAGGTAGCTTGATTGGCCATCAGTATGGCGTAGTCCATTTGTTCAATTCAGACAAGGAAGTAAGGCCTTTATGGATTTTCCTGTAACTATCGGTTCTGATAAAAGTAAACCAGCGGTGCTTTTGTCCTTTTTTGCTTTATCTCTGGGGTACCTTGCCGGGGTATTGGCCATTTTTTCGCCATATCGTTTTTTCCCCACGGATGATCTCTTCCTCTGATGGCCATTTCTCAATAATGACCTGCCCTTGGCTCTGGGGCAGGCGATCAATAGCCATCAGCCGGTTTTTAAGCTGACACTTTTGGCCATCAAGATGATTTCGGCATTTTGGGGTCAGGAGTTGACGCCTTCAATATTTCTCTGCACCTCCGCCCTCTCTTGCACAGTCATCATGCTCAGCCTTATGCTGAGTATCCATGCCTATACGCGGCAAGGCTTTTTCCCCCTGCTGGTCGGCGTCGTCTTCGCTCTATCGTCTTGGAGCGCGACCTATTTTTTCTTTTTCCCCTATGGCCCGGTGAGCAGTGCCTACTGCATGGCAAGTATCGCTTTCTTGCTTATAGGCAGTCGAAACCGTATGAAGATATCGGTTTCCTACGTCCTGTGCCTAGGGGCTGGGCTGCTTATGGGGCTCTATTTTTGGAGTTCGCCATCGTCGCCGGTGCTAGCCGGGCTCGCTCTGTTGCTCCCTTTTTTTATATGGGAGGGCAAGCAGAGGGAGAAACTCTTCGCCCAGGGAATCTTTGTGCTTTCGGAGTTGCTTGTGATCGCCGCCTTCGGGGTGAAGTCACTGCCGGCCCTGATCTGGCATCTTGAAGAAAATATCCATGCCAACTGGTATTACGAACTGTCGCGGGCCAATGTCGGGACCTATGTGGATGCGCAGAACTGGAACCCATTCCTCTCTTTTTTTCAGGTGGCACTGAAGGTTCATACCCCGGTTAGCACCATCCTCTTTTTGGCTACGGTGATACTCATCTTGGTCGCCCATTATGGTTCCAGGAAAATTCTGTTCAATGGAAATGCGGCCACCCGGGCCGGCATGGTCTTGGCCTGCTATTTTTTGGCAGCGGGTCTGCTCATTGATTTTTTGCCCACAACAAAATTGGGGAGGGCCTTGTTCCAGCTCTATCCCATTATGCTCCTGGCAACCTTCCTGCTGATAACTGGTTTTGTCGACAATAACAGTTTGTCCGCCTTCAAGAGGAGGCCATGTCTTGGAATGGTGCTCTCATTGTGCCTGATCGGCGTCTTGGTCGATTGCTTCAAAGTTTATGACCTTTACCTGTCACGCGTTGCACTCCCGCATTACCTGAAAGAACACCTGTTGGGTAAACCGATTTATGTGATTAATGAGGATATCCATGCCAAATGGATTGCCGCTTCCTACCGTCCGGAGTTTGATGTCAGGATGATTCCCTTGGCTGAGGTTCAACCTCTCGTGTTTTTATCTGCGGATGAAGTTGGCATACTCATTGGGCCAACCGAAAAAAACTCATCCTTGATGTCCATTTATCTGGAGCCCCCTAACCAGGATATTTTCCAATCAGAAATTCTTGCCAGGGCCCCGGCCTTAAAAAAAATAGAGCCTGTTCTTTTGCCGTTCAGCGCACTTCACCCAGCCTTTCTTATGGAGAATGAGGTTACCCAGGCTTTGTCCTTGCTGGGATTGACCCCAACCTGGAATTCCCCTTCCAGTAGACTTAAGCTGTACAAAGTAAAGGGAACGCTATAAACGCGGATATGGTTTACAGTCAAAGGCTGTAGCGTAGATAGCAGGGGTGGAGACAAAGAGTCTGTTGGGGTGTGACAGAGCAGTCTTTTTGTTGTAAATTTGTTCAGCCATTGTTTAGTATCAGCATTACGATAAAATTTAACGGCGGGATATGTAACGATGAAATTGTTTAGACAAAGTGGAATGGCGTGGGCTTTGACCCTGCTGATGTTGACGGGGTTGGTATTGGTAGGCTGCTCTGATTTGGAGAGGACAAGACGGGCGGCAGAACAGGGCGATGCAATTGCTCAGGACAGGTTTGGCAATATGTATAGCAAGGGTGTTGGCGTCCCGCTGGACTATGCCCAAGCGGCAACTTGGTACAGTAAGGCCGCCGAACAGGGGTTTGCACCGGCCCAAGCGAGTTTGGCGTTCCTGTACTACAAAGGCGAAGGCGTACAAAAAAATGATGTAAAGGCCCTTGCCTGGCTCAGCCTAGCGGCGGCTCAAGGGAAAAGTAAGGATGCTGAGGGGGCAAGAGACCTGGTCGCTATGGGGCTCACGCCAGAGCAACTCAGTCTGGCCCAAGCCCTTGCCAATGAACTTCAGGGCAAGATTAGCAGGAAAAAACCGTAACGCCATCGTAACTGTCCAGCAGCACCACATCTGCTTCGCAGTCTCGCTGCGCTCGCTTAGCTGTCATAAGCCTGCTCTCATAGCCGGGCTATAGCTCGCAGGCTTATTTCGCGCATCTGCGGCACTGCTGGATAGTTACACGCCATCAATCATTTTCTGAAATGTGGCAGCACTGAAGCTGAGGACTGATTTTCAACTTCTACCAAGATAATACCTTGATGCTGCTGTCATTGGCGCTATAGGCAGGGGTCTTTCCTGCAAAGTATAGAGCCATTGAAATCTCTTCCTCAAAGAGAAATGGCGGATAAAAGCTGTAATATGGCAGAAAAGTAAGTCTCTCGCGAATTGACAAGGGCAGGGTCAGGTTGAAGTCGGCCATGACCGAGTGTTCGAGGATGGAGTTGCCGCTCTGCATACCGGTCGGTCCGATCAGCAGGATTGCCTTGTCACCTTTGCCTGTGTCCTCTCGCATCACTTGACTGATGGTGTTTGCAGCAATGGGTATGACTCGTTTGTCGCGTAACCATTGGGCGATGTAGTTGGCGTGCGGGTCTTCCTTGAGGAAATAGATGTGTTGTAGAGAGGTGTTTCTGGATAGATACTCCGGCACCTTGGTGCGAACTGCGCGGGTTTCAAGGGACTTCATGGCGGCAAGGACAACGGCCGCGGTGAGTACTGCGCCATAGCAGAAGGTGACGACTTTTCTGCCCTTGCTGGATGAGAGGCCGGGGAGCAAAGAGCTGGGGGTGGTCACCAGCAACAAAATAAAAAAAGGCAAGATTTGGAAGTGGGTCCGGCCCAGTTTGGTGGTGGGGAGGAGATCGATTGCCAAGGCATGCAAAAGACAGATGGCGAAGAGCAACAGGCCCAATCGTAATGAAGGCTGGAGCCAGGGGCGTTGAGTAATTTCATGATGATCTGTGGTCCGGTTTGGCTTGATGAATGCGATGCCAAGCATCAGTGTCAAAATCAGGGCGAGGCCGGCCTGGAGCGGGGAGTATTCGCTTAGAATCCTGATGAACGAAAATGATGGGGCCTTGGGGACATACGAGAACTTGGCGTAAGCCTCCTCGTAGTGATAGGTATGGATATTTTCTAGGATGTGTCCGAGATAGGGCCGCCATGAAAGGACGGCAAAGGGGGCAAACGCCAAGCCGAAGCCAGCCACCTGCCAGTAAAACAGCGCGAGCCCCCTCTTGACCCAGTGTTGACGATGGACCAGCACGATCACAGGCAGCAGGAGGGCAATCGGCAGGATGGCGGCAGGCGCCACCCAGAAGGTCATTCCGAGCACGGCGCCACTCGTCGCCGACCATAATCGGGCCTGCCCCTTTGCCGATGGTCCAAAATAGGCGGTTTTCAAGATGAGAGAGAAGGCCAAGACCAGGAGGGCGGCTGGCAGTGGCGCGTAGGAAAAGAAGTAGTAGTAGTTATTGGTCCAGGCCGAGGTCATGTACAGAGCACCGGCGCTAACGGCCCAGGCGGTGTTGTCGGTAAGCCGGCGGCTGGCGAGCATGATCGACACGATAGCAAGGGTGTTGGCCAGCAGGCAGGAGAAGATCAAGGCGTTTTCGGGAGCATTTGAAAAAAGCGACCAGACTTGTGAGCAGCCGAGAAGGTAGAGAAAGTAGCATGGGTTTTGGTGCTCAGATAGCGAGGTTATGACATCCAGGGCCTTTGACTGCAGGTATTGATAGTAGCTTAAATCATCCGAGGGCACGAAACGGTACGGCAGGGCCAGGAGCCAGAAAAGGCAGGCATTGATCAGCACCATGGCCAGCAGGACCAGCAGAAAATGCTGTTTTTTGGTATTGTTGTGGAATAAGCTAGGTAGATTCATGGTACTCCTGGTACCCAAGGTTTGCAGCGACTGGACATCTATTAACTTCATGATTGTATCATATGAACTGGCCTCTGAAAGCAGATTTGTTTCCCGAAAATAATCCGCCACCGGCAGATGGAAGGCAGTTGCCTCCTGTTGATGTCAAGCCGCTGGCCGTGCCCGCCAAGGTCTGGCATCATGGCCTGCTCTGCCTGGCTGGCGGGCTCATCATCATGCTGGTCTTGTCGTATGACATATCGTTTTTTAAGCAGAATTTTTTAAGCGCTGTCGAATTTTTTACCTCTTTCCCGTTCCTGTTTTTCTGTCTGGCCGGGGTCGGCTTGGCCTCTAAGCAGCTCAGCAATCGCTGGTACGAGTTCAGCGTCTTTGTCCTTGCTGCCGCCTACTTGCTCATCTTGTACGGGGGGTATCTGCTGCTGCTCCACATGAGCGGCGACAGTATCTGTCAGGTTGCCTACTGGAATATCCTCTCTCGTCCACATTTGACCGGCAGTATTGGGGTCGCCTTTACCAAACCGGGGCAGGTGCTGCTGCTCGGGCTGCTCTACCAGTTGAGCCTGATTGGCGGGCATATTGTCTTTAAGATCGGTCTCTGTCTGGTGATGGCGGCCTGCGTCTGGGCCATGGTCGGCGTTGCTACCGAAGTTGGCGGCAGGGCGGCTGGTATCTTGGCCTTTTTCCTCTCACTGTGGGCCTTTCAGGAAGATTTCGTCTTCTCGGAGTCGACCATCTACGCGATTACCGCGCTTTTTGCCGGCCTGCGCTTCTATTTCTATCACCCACGGCTGAAAGGCCTGGGCAGATTTTTGTTGGTGCTCTCCCTGCAGTTTCGGATCGAGGCGGTGGCGGTGCTTGGGGTGATCTGGCTCTTGGCCCTAATCCGCAAGGATTGGCGGGAACTCCTTATTTTTTCAGGTTGGGCGCTAATCTCGCTCTTGCTCTTCGTCGGGGTCATCATGCAGATTCAAGGCAGCATCAGTCGGCTCAACTCAGGCGTCGCAGTGGGCTATGTGGCGCCGGTCATGGGTAATGGACTGGGTGGCCCAGCCTTAAGCAATAATAAAATACAGTACATAGCCGGCATCGTACAGCAGGAGTTCGCCAGCACCTATTATATCCGTTGGTTATTTGTGTTGGCCGTTCTTGGAATCGCCGGGGCCTTCTGTTTTGACCGCAAACCCTACCTCACGGTCTTCGCCAGCATGATTATCATCACGGCGAATGTCTTCCTGTTGGGCGGGACCTTTAATTTGCAACGCTATTGTGGTCTGATTTATGCCTTCAGTTGTTCGCTAGGCGCGGCGGCGCTGGTCCGATACGCCAAATTTGTCCTGCAAAAGCGGACTGCCATGCGAGTGGCGGCGGTGGCTGGCGGCGTTCTTGTCCTCATCGCCATCTTTGATTTTTCTAGGCTCAACAGCTACCGACAGCTCGATCCGGCCAGCACGTCGCTTTTTTACGCCAATGCCATGTCGCTGGTGGAGGATGGCGGCATCCCGGCCGCGAGCCGGTTGATGAGCGAAGATGATATCCTGTCCCATATCGTGGTCATGACGCCGGACCGTTATCAATCGCTCACCTCACTGCAGTATTTCAATGTCGCAAGTGAGGCAGAGCGCCGAGAGATCCTCGCGCGCACCGACTATATATGGCTCGATCTGCATGGCTTCCCGTACTACTATCTGTTCCATCTGCCGGTGCCGGAGTGGCGTATGGACCCGTTCCGGCTCATGGTTCATTCCATACTGGCCGAAGGAAATCGAACAAAGAGCCTTTACGGCTACCAGTTTGTGCCGGTTGACCTGGACGCTAACCGGCTGATTCTGCAGGTGCGGCGCTAAATTCTACAACAAGTTGGCAAAAGCGCTATGCCCAAGCGGTGGGCCTATCATCTAATGTTCACAATCAAGGGCTGGCAAGCAAAAAACACACAACCCGGCGATCTCCCTTTCCTATCTAAACTGAAGGATTGGAGGACCATGGCCTGCATCATTTTCGTGACCGCATTGACCATCCGGGCGTTTTTCGGGGTGCAGTGGGGCCAGACTCCTTATGGGAAGGTGGCGATCTTAGATTCGGCATACTTTGACCAACAAGCGCTGGAGATCAGCAATGGGCAATGGCTGCCGGACAAGGTCTTCTACGTTCCTCCTGTTTATCCGTACATCTTGGCGGTCACCTATAAAATATTCGGGCATAGCCTTGAAGTAGTTCGTTTGGAGCAAAACCTTCTCGGTTCGGTCAATTGCCTCTTGATCGCACTCATTGCGGCCCGGGTATTCGGCGTAAGCACCGGCCTGCTGGCTGGTCTCATGGCCGCCCTCTACCGGCCTTTCATCTTTTATGACTCGATGGTCCTCAAGACAACCTGGGACCTTCTGTTCACTGCGCTGTTTCTCATCTACTCCCTCAACACAATTGCCTCCCTGCGTAAAAAAGATGCGGCGTTAAGCGGTATTTTCCTTGGTATCGCCACCTTGCTGCGCGGGAACATGATCTTCCTCATCCCGTGTATGCCGATATGGTGGTTGTTTTGCTCGAATCGCGGGGAGGAAAGCGGCCCTGCCGACCGCCGGATCGCTTGGTTCAAGCCAAGCCTAAACCGCCTGCACCTGATCTGCGCCTATGGACTGGGGGTTGCGATCTGTATCCTGCCGATTACGGCGAGTAACTATTTTTTTGGCAACGATCTCGTCTTGACCGGTTATTCCTCCGGTCCGAATCTCTGGTTGGGGAACAACTCCGAAGCCAGTGGAGTCCTGGCATACCCCTCGGACATGACGACCAAGGACGGGAACATGGAAGGGGAGGAGGCCTACTTCCGATCCAGGGCGGAGCAGGAGGAGGGCCGCAGCCTCAAGCCTTCGGAAGTTTCCAAGTTTTGGGTCAAAAAGGCGATAGGGTATGTCGTTTCACACCCGATCGACTGGGCGCTCATGACCGGTAATAAATTACTCCTTTTTTGGAATAACCATGAAGTCTCCGACAATTATGACATGCAATTCCTAATGCAGGAGTTTAGCACTGTGTTAAATGCGCCGCTGCTCTGTTTTGGCATCGTCGGCCCATTGGCTGTCATAGGGATCGTTAGTGCCTCCCGCAAGAGAAACGGGGCGGCAAGGCTGCTTATGGGCTTGGGTCTCGTATACGTAGTGTCAGCCTTGCCGTTCATCATTGTCGATCGATATCGCTTACCCATCTTGGTGTCCTTGATCCCCTTCGCCGCCCATGGCATTATGACCATTATTCATGATCTTATGGCCCGCAAATCGGGCTACCTGGGCGTCTATGGCGTCATCCTGCTGGCGGTTTCATTGCTGAGTTGGGCACCACTGATCGATACCAATATAGGGCTGCCGGCTAGTTACACAAATTTAGGGGCAGCCTACCTTAACCAAAACAACTACCCAAAAGCGAAACACTATTTTGAAAAGGCGATTGAGGTAAGTCCGGATAGTGCGCCATCCTTCAATAATCTGGGGGGTGTCTTATTTATGATGGGTGAGAATGAGAAGGCCCTGGCAATGACTCAAAAAGCGATAGCAATCGATCCCACCTATGCCGAGGCCTATGTCCATTTAGGTCAAATGCAAATAGCAATGGACGATTATGCTAGTGCGATGCAATCGTACCAAAGAGCCCTGGCCATCAATCCAGCCTTCTCCATGGCTTACCATAAACTCGGTCAACTCCACTCTACTGTTGGGAACTACCGGGAAGCTATCGAAAATTATCAGCGGGCGTTAGAGCTCGACCCCAATTTGTCCGATGTCTACAAAAATCTGGGGCTGGCGTATTACCAGACTAAAGAGTTCAAGGCGGCCAGAGAGATGTTCGAGCGGGCACTTGTCCTCCGCCCTGATTTTATTGAAGCACAAGACAATCTTCATCGTCTCGATCAGGAAGGTCAGTAGATTGACGAACTATGGAGGCGTGGCGGGGAGGTGCCGAACTCTTCCTGCTTGAGCGGAATTTTCAGAAGGGGGGACTCAGTTTTGCGCTGGCGCAATCAACGCCCCGGCTGTAGCAGGTCCTTGGCCAACCTGACAAACAGGTAGTTCGGTTTGATTGCCGATTGCATCGTGTCGTGCAGGTGTTTTCCGTTCTCCGCATACCATTCCGGCTGATTCCTTTTCAGCACCTCGATCGGTAAATATGATTGGCCTAGATACTTATAGGCCAAGAGATCTCCATAAAAAGTCCCCCTGGTCAGATAGTTTTTAAAATAGTCGTTGATCTCCGGATCGTTGAATTGTTCGAAAAAGCCCTCGTAGTAGTAGAAACTGAAATTTTCGACGGAGTTCTCGTTGATCTGCATCAAGAGCGACCATAGGCCGATGCCGAGGCAGCAGGCGCTGGCGGCCATGGCGCGGCTGGTCTTTCTCTTCTGCCAGAGAGAGTCGATGGCGGTAATGGCCGGCAATGAAGCGAGGATAGTGAAAATGACCAAATAGCGCGGGCCGTCGCTCCACTCGCCGCGCCAGGTCTGATAGCAGGCGATAATCAGGAAATTGGAGGTGACGGTGAACAGGATAAACCTGGCCTCGGTCGGCCACTTGCGGTAGAAACTCCGCAGGCCGAACAGGGCGAGGAGGAGTAGCGGGTAGTGCAGAAAGACGTTGGCATTGCCTCTCAAGAAGAGAAAACCCGGTACACTCTCCAGGAGCACCCGTGGCGAAAAGCTGATCTCGTTGACCCCTTCAAATTGCTCCTGGCCGTATCCTGATTCAAGGTAGGAGCCGGTCTTGTAATAATTGATCGCCAAGAATATCGTGAAGAACAACAGGGTTGGCAGGAGCAGATATTTTCCCAGATTCATGGCCTCCCCCTGGAGGTTTTGTTTTATCCGGGCCAGGAGGGGACGGTCCTTGGGGCCTGACAGGCAGGCAAAGAGCCAGGCCGTCGCGATGATCGTGACAAAAAGGACCTTGGTCAAAAAGAGCAGCCCGGCCCAGACCATGGCGAGGCCGAGGTTCGACCATTTTTTTTGGGAGTCGTTCTCCGCGGCGGCCCGCAAAAAGATGAGAAAATGATAATAGAAGCCGACTGCCATTGAGATTTGAAAGATCTCGTGCATATGAGCTCGCAGAAAAAACCAGAGATAGGTCGTGAATACGGAAAGCAACACAAAGAGGACCCGTTGCCACTCGCGGGCGGTATAGAGGCAGATGGTCCTGTAGAGATAAAAAATGATCAGCATGGCGAGCAGGACACTGTTGCAATTGACGAAAAAGAGGTGCGCGGTCGATTGGTCCACCAGCTCCACCCTCCCGGAGAATAGCTTGGTGGCGAGCATGGGCGGCAGATAGAGGACCGTGTTCATGATCCCCCATTTATTGAACAGTTGCTGCTTGGCGTCGTTTTCGAAAAAATATTGGCCCCGCTTGTCCACGAACCAGGACAACTCCGGTTTGCTTGCATAGTCGATGCCCAGCGTGCCCGTCATGACCAGATGGGCGGCCTCCGCCCTTGAGGCGTAACAATCGCCGGGGGTGATGTTGTTTGGCATGGTAAAAAAGAGGAACAGACCGCAGCAGCAGAGTAAGGCCAGCATGGCGCGTTTGTGCTTTGCTGCTTCGGGAAGGCGGGTCGTCAAGGTGTCCATAGCGGCTATTATCCAAAAGAAAGGGAGCTTGTCCGAAACAAACGATTGCCGTATTGTCTAGGAGTTTATATTATGAAATTTTTTGTTAAATTAGCCAGCAAAATTAATCAGTCAGGGGGGGGCGGCGGTGTCAAAAGTACGATCTGCCGCCTACCTGCAGCCAATAATTTTGTAAAAAGATAGGCAGCGAGACATTAAACTATTTTTTTAAGTATAGGCATCATAACGACTATGTTTTCATTCATTTGCCGCTATCTCGATATCCGGTTCAGCCGCTTCTGGCGGCGGGCGCCACGGACCCTGCCCATCATACTGCTGTGGGTGACGGACCGCTGTAACCTCAGGTGCCGGATGTGCGGAGATCAATGGCGGGCCGACCAGCAGATTGCTCGCCAAACGCTGTCATTGCCGGAGCTTGAGCGGATTATCCAGGCGGCCCGGCGCCTGCGGACGATGATCATTTCGATAACCGGAGGTGAGCCCCTGCTCCATCCCGATATCTATCGTGTCCTCGATCTGGTCCGCGAGGCCGGGATTGCGGCCCATATGTGCACCAACGGCACCCTGTTGACCGAGGAGCGGGTCGAAAAGCTGGCCCGGACCTCGCTCAAGTCCATATCGATCTCGATCGACAGCAGCATCCCGGCGGTCCACGACCAGCTGCGCGGCCAGGAGGGGGCCTTTCAATTAACAATGGCCGGTATCGTTCGTCTGAGGGCGGCGATGCCCTTCTTGCGGATCAACATCAATTGCACCCTCTCCAAGGTCAATGTCCATGACATTGCCGAGATGGCGCAGTTGGTCAAAGACCTGGGCTGCGACAAGATCAGTTTTGCCCCAATACACACCAACCTACAGCACAAGCATAAGCCGAAAGAGCATTTTGACGGCATGGTCTTTCAAGCGGACGAGCTCATCGATCTCCAGGAGGCGCTGGCCCACGTCTCCACCATCTCGAAAAAAATCGGACTCCGGACCTCCTCCGCCAGGTTCCTACAGGGCATCCCCCGCACCTACATCGAGCCGCTGCGCTGGCATACCTGTTACGCCGGCTATGCCTCTTGTGCGATTTCACCGTGGGGTGATGTCTCTCCCTGTGTTGATATGGACAGTAGCCTCAATGTCCACGATACGCCGCTTGATGAGATCTGGAAGTCGGCCGCCTTTCAACAGTTGCGGGAGAAGGTTGACAGGTGCCGAAACCCGTGCTGGGACACCACCAACACCGAGATTGCCATTCGTTTTTCTTTGTCCGGAATCTTGGCGGAATTCAAGACCATGCTCCAGGACTTGAGTATCTATCGGAAACATCAATGATCATCCCCAGGCGATATATTGATATGCTGCCTGGTGAATTGGCGATGAGCTTCCAGGGCCGCCGGGACCGGGAGGAGGAGGCGGCGGTAATCAGCCGTTGGCAGGGCGAGTTTGCAGGCCATGTTGGCCGACAAGCGGCCATTAGCGTAGGCTCCGGTCGTCTGGCCATGAAACTGATTCTCGCCTCGTTTAACCTCGCCCCAGGCAGTGAGGTCATCATCCCGGCCTATACCTTAAAGGACCTCCTGCCCATCATCAGCTCCCTTGGCCTGGTGCCGGTGCCGGCGGATATTGATCCCGCGACCTGGAATATCAGCCCGCAGACCATCACCCCCAGGCTCAGCCCCCGGACCAAGGTCATCCTCGCCCTGCATCTCTTTGGCAATCCCTGCCCGATGCCGGAGATCATGGCCTTGGCCCAGAGCCATGGCCTCAAGGTGATCGAGGATTGCGCCCATTCGGCCGGCAGCACCATCCACGGACGGCAGACCGGGGGCTTCGGCGATGCCGCCTTTTTCAGCTTTGAGGCCATCAAGCCGATCAACACCTACGGCGGCGGCATGGTGGTGGCCGATGACCCAGGCGTAGTCTCCCAGGTCAGGGCGGCGGTGGCGGGCTTGGTGCCACCCAGTCTGGCCAAGAAGATGCTGGCGGTCAGGCTCGAACGGTTCCTGTTCTTGAGCGGTCTGGCCATTATTCCTTTGGGCCTGTTGGCCTCGCGCCGGGGGCAAGGCTTGATGACTTGGTTGTACCGCCAAATTCAGCACGCCCCCAAGCAGCCCTTGGGCTACGCCCCGTTGCAGGCCGTCTTGGGTTTGCAAAAGCTGGCCACCCTGGACCGGCGCCTTGCCCGGAAACGTCAGCAGGCCGACCTCCTCAGATCGCTCTTGCCTGCCAGTTGCCAGCCTCAGCAGAGCTCGGCTAGCGGCCTGGCCAATTATTATTTTTTTGTGATCAAGGCCCTGAGAGGCGACGTGCAGCAACTGCGTCGCCACCTTTTGTGGCATGGCGTTGACGCCGGCTATGGCCCTGAAATCGCCGATGATTGCGCCGCCCTCCTTGGCGACCGGCAATGTCCCGAAGCGGCCGACCTATATCTTCGGGCCCTACATCTGCCGCTGCACGAGGGCATGGATGATCGACAGATTGAGCGGCTGGCCCGCCTGCTCTCGCAGGCCTGCTGACAGCAGTGTTAACGGCGCAGGTTGTTTAGCCTATAGGCTGTAGTCTGTTAGGTATAGAGGTTGAATTTAATAACACGGAACATGGGTAATTAAGACCAAAGAGGGCCTTGGTGCTTTTTTCATCACTAAAAGCCTAAACACCTACAGGCTATCCACCTAAGATATGAAACTAACTCCACGTACTCTAGCCCTGAGCACCCTCAAGCTGATTCTGATGGTCGCCCTGCTGACGCTCGTCCTGCGCCAGGTCCAATGGCAAGATGCCGCGACCATCAATGACTTGGGCGAACGGATTGTGACGCCAGGGCTCGCCTCGATAATGCAAGGCCTCAACCTGATGTATTATGGCCTGGCGGCCCTGTGCCTGCTAGGCTCCCTGATCTCCTCTGCCATGCGGTGGCATAGAGTCCTCGCCATCCTCGGCCTATCATTCCGCCGTCCTGAGGTCATTAAGTTGGTCTTCATCGGCGATTTTTTCAATAATTTCCTGCTCGGCTCGTTAGGCGGGGATGCGGTCAAGGTCTTTCTGGCCGTGAAAAGCCGGCCTCATAAGGCCGTCATCGTCACCAGCATCTTCGCCGACCGGCTGATTGGACTCATTGGTCTGACGGTGCACGCCGCTATCATGCTGGTCCTGCTCTCCTGGCAGGGGGCAATCGAGCGGCGTTTCCTATGGTTGCCGGCGACACCAATCACCATCATAGTCGTTGGCCTCATAGTCGGCGCTACCCTGCTTTTTGCTACCAAACTGCATCAGGCCCTGAACCTCCAGAGACTTGTCGGCAGAATTCCCGGAGGCCTTCATTTGCAGCAGGCGAGTGCGAGTCTCAGGCAATTGTTTGGCAAGCCTGGCCCCCTGCTGAAGGTCTTTTTACTTACCCTCTGCTGCCAATTTTTTTCGATCAGTACGGTCGCCTTTCTCGGGGCCTGCCTGCAGCTTGGTCTGCCCTTGGTTGACTATCTGCTCTATGTGCCGATTGTCTTCATCCTGTCGGCGGTGCCGGTGACGCCGGGCGGCATTGGCGTGCTTGAGGAACTCTGTCTGATCTACTTTGCCGCTGCCGGTAACCCGAATAAAGTCCTGGTGCTGGCCCTGCTTATCAGGCTGACCATACTGCTGACCAGTCTGCCTGGCTTGGTCTTTTTTTGGAGCTACGGCCAAAAGGCTACGGCAATTCGCTCAGAGTTGGAAAAGGATGAGGAAGGGTGAGGGAGAGAGATGCACCAGCACCAAAATGCCGAGCACAATGAGCGGTAAGGGCTTTAAACAGCGATTCCTGCAAGACCTGCCGCGAATTGCTTTGAAATACCACTTCAAATAATGAGGCAGCCATTGACGCAGCTGAAAACGCGACTCACCGGCGGCGCGGTCCTCCCAGGAGGTCGGCACTTCTTCTATCTTAAGGCCCTTGAGAAATGCCTTAACCACCAGTTCCATGCCGATTTCAAACCCCCCGGTGCTCTCGATCGTCACTGAATCCAAAAAATCTTTACGATAGAGCTTGAAACTATTGGTCACATCATGGGTGTTGATACCGGCGATATAGCGTAAACTCACGCCGGCGGCGCGGGACATGAGGCTTTTCAGCAAAGGCCCTCCAGATTGAGTGCCTCCTCGCATATAGCGCGAACCACACACTACCGCTGCGCCACCCTGCTCTGCTTGCGCGACCATGTCATTGATGACCGAGGGGGGGTCCGACAAATCAGCCATGGTGACTACGACATATTTGCTCGTAGCCTGCTCCAGTCCTGTCTTGATAGCGTTGAGCGCCCCGCGACCATATTGATTTTTGATAAAAACAACGGGAATTTTTTCTTCGTCGCTGACTCTGGTGGCTACCGGCAGGGTCGTATCTTCGTCAAAGTCATAAACGATCGCAACCGTGTAATCGACCTTGACTTGGGCCTGAATGCGTCTCAGGGTTTCAGCAATATTACCCGCCTCATTATAGACGGGAATCACAATCGTTGTTGACATCAAATACCGCCGATTTCGATCTGGTCTTTAATCCAGGGGACCACCTCATCCAGGATCGTGTCCAAGTCTGTCGTCGCTTCATACCCCAACAGACGTTTGGCTTTTTCGACCGAGGGGACGCGCTTCTGCACATCATACTTAAACGGTTGGTCCGAGGTGTATCGAAAAGGCTTTGCGGGGTTGATTTTCTTCCAGATCACTTCAGCCAACTCCAACACGGTCGTTGACACAGCAGTGGAGATGTTGAAATCCTCATTGACCGCCTTGGGATGCTCGATGCAAAAGCGAATCCCGCGCGCCAAATCCCCGGCATAAGTATAGTGACGGACCTGATTGCCTGCCCCCAGAATATGAAGCGGGTCCTGCCCTTTAAGAATTTTTTGGACCAGATCGGGCACCACGTGACTCATGGCGAGCTTGACGTTGCCAGAGAGAATTTCCTTGTCGCAAAGGGCTCGTTTTTCGCCAATACCAACGCAATTGAAAGGACGAATAATCGTGTAGGGCAGGCCATATTGCTCAAGTGCGCCTTGGCAATAGTATTCGCAAGCGAGTTTTTGAAACCCATAGGTGCTCATAGGCGGCGGGCACTTGCGCTCATCCCCTTCCTGGCTTGGATATGCCTGAGTACTTTCAAAGACCATGCTGGAGCTGAGGACGTTGATCTTCTTCAACGAACGGTTCTGGTACGCCCAGATCGCTGCATCAAAGGTCGCTGCCATGATTCGCTCATTCTCAGCCAACAGGTCATAGGCCATCTCATGAAAGTAGGAGATCCCGCCAATCATCGCCGCAACTGCGAGCACCTGCTCACACTCGGTGGCGAGTTCTTTCATTAGACCGACATTCTTGGCATCCCCTTCGGTAAAGTGATAACGCGGATGCGTGTCGTAGGACTTTTTAATCTTTCCGTATTTGGAATAGTTGTCAATGCCGTAAACAGTATGTCCGTGTTCAAGCAATTCTTCGACTAAATATCCACAAACGAACCCCGCAGAGCCTGTGACTAAAATTTTCAAAACTACCTCCATACCCCCCAGCAGTCAACAAAGGGCTTGTTGATGTTGAGAGTGACGTATTCTTTGTGTGGTACGCCCAAGATCACTCCGTCCACGTTTTTGATCGCTTCTTCATAGGATACGGTGTCCTTTAGATATGGATCAGAAGAAATCACCTCAGCCATTTTAAGTTCTAGAATCTTCCTCACCTTAAATGACAGGCTTTCGCGAATATCGTCATTATTTGGTTTAAATGTCATGCCCAGCAAGGCGATCTTCTTGTCTTTCAGTGTTCCCAGTTTCTGCTCCATTTGGTCCACGACAAACCCAGCGAGCCCTTCGTTTACCAGCATGGCAGACTGACCTAAAAAGAAATTATTCTTATGAAAGGCAGAAAGCTGCATGGTATCTTTAAAGAGGCATGGTCCTGCCGTCAAACCAGGCTTTGGGAAGTGGGCGGCGCGCGGATACTCGTCTCGCAAGGCATCAAAAATTTTGAAAAAATCAAGACCTTGTGATTCGACCATCATGTAAAACTGATTGGCGATCGCAAATTCAAGGTAACGCCACGAATTGGTGATCAGCTTCGCTAGCTCGGCTTCGATCGGAGCAAGATAGACAAGCTTTTTGGCCACTCGACTAAAAAGAGCGGTAGCTTCCTTTTGCGCTGTTTCGCATGATGCAGAGATGATTTGGGGTAAATTAAATATTTCTTCGATCCCTCTGCCTTGGACAATGCGTTCTGGACAAAAGGCTAGTTTGCAGTTTCCCCACTCTTTATTAAGCATCGACTCAACGACTTCGTTGACGCCGGGATAGACTGTGCTTCTCAAAACAATGAGTTGGTCTTTATGTAAATAGGGCAAGTAGGCTTGGATCACGTTTAGAACATCATGCACCCGCGGGTTGTGGTATTCATCCACCGGAGTCCCTGTGACAAAGAAAACCACTTGGCAGCTTTTGAGAATCTCGGGGTCCATTGAGGCGCGTAGATTTTTGCCGATGTACTTTTCAAGCAGTACTTGTGCGCCTTCCTCCTTAAAGGGGAGTTTGCCGGAGTTGATCAGATCGACTGCGTACTGATTG
>JANNQL010000105.1:0-24101 GCA_031400755.1 Pseudomonadota bacterium
CAGACCCAAGGGGATACCCACATGGCCGCAGCCGCCAATGATACTGATCTTATGTTGTTTTTTCATAGTGTGAACTCTCTTCACATCGAACCGATGGAGAAGGCGCCCCGGAAGTTGCCCATAAACTCCGTCCAGGTCCGCATCGACAGCAGGCGTTTTACCAGATACCCCGGCCGCAGATAAAATTCCTTGTAGGCCCGGTCCAGAAACTCCTTATATACCTCCTCCGGGATGGCCGGCGGCACAAAGATCATGGCGTCGTGGTCGAGAGTCGAGCTGCTGCCGGAAAAGTCGAAGTGGTAGCCCTGGGCCACCAGCATCTCGTAGAAGGTGGTGCCTGGGAAGGGCACGAATTTATTGAAGTGGGCGAAGTCGATATCGAGTTCCTTGGCGAAGTCAAGTGTCCGCTGCAAAGACTCTCGCGTCTCGGAGGGTGAACCGACCAGAAAGTCGGCCCGCACCCTGATGCCGGCCTGCCGGGCCCAGGCCACCGCCTGCCGGTTCATGGCCACCGTGTTCTTCTTGCCCAAGGTCTCCAGTATCCGGTCATCCCCTGACTCCAGGCCATAGAGCACCTGCCAGCAACCTGCCTCGTGCATCATCTTCAGCATGTCCAAATTGACCGCCTCGGCCTTGGTCAGACAGGTCCAGCCGAGCCCTGGGTGATTTTTTTTTAGGCCCTCGCACAACGCCGCCAGCCGCCGCTGGTTGATGGTGAAGGTGTCGTCGAAGAACCTGATCTCCCGCGCCCCGTAGCGATTGACCACCTCATCGACCTCGGCCAGCACGTTGTCGGCGCTCCGGGCGTGGTAGCGTTCGCCGAAGATGGCCCGATCACAGAAGTTGCACTTCGACGGACAGCCGCGACTGGTCATGATGTGGACCAGGGGCAGTTGCCGGTAGGAGGCGGCGGTCGGTGAATAGGCGGTGAGCGGCGGCAGCAGGTGGCGGGCCGGGAAGGGCAGGGAGTCCAGGTCGCTGATCGGCTCCCTCGGTGGTGAAAAAAAGGGCTTGCCGTCCTTCATGAAGGCCAGGCCGGGGATGGTCTCGGGGCCCATGCCTACGCCTGCGACATAGCGGAGCAGGTCGACAAAGGTCTCTTCCCCTTCGCCCAGCACCAGATAGTCGAAGACATCGGCCGCCAGGGTATGCTCCGGCATGGCAGTGGGGTGCGAGCCGCCGACGATAAAGATGGCGTCCGGGACAATGGCGCGCAGGAGGCTTGCCGTCTTTACGGCATTGGCAAAGGACGGGGTCTTGGCGGTGACCCCGACCAGGTCCGGCCGGAACTCCTGGCCCAGGTCCTGGATGGTCTGCCAATCGCCGCCGATGGTGCAATCGAGAATTTTGACCGCATGGCCTTCGCGCTCGGCCACGGCGGCCAGGTAGGCCAGCCCCAGGGAGGGGATGGCGTTTTCCACCCCGGCGAAGCGCTTCTTTTCGCCGCCGATGTCAACCAGGCCAAACGGCACATCTACGAGCAGGACTTTCATGATAAATGAACCTGAGTAGCTTCAGGGGGTGCGTTTTGCCCAAAAACTGTAAGCGCTTGCAGGGTGCCGCA
This sequence comes from Pseudomonadota bacterium, assembly GCA_031400755.1. Classification (GTDB taxonomy): domain Bacteria; phylum Desulfobacterota; class Desulfobulbia; order Desulfobulbales; family VMSU01; genus VMSU01. The sequence goes on from JANNQL010000105.1 coordinate 1,565, forward strand.
GATGCGCGAAATCGACCTGCGAGCTATAGCTAGCCTATGCGAGCTGGACGATGACAACGCAGATGCGGTATCCTGCAAGCGCTTACCCATCATGGGTAGGGGATGATCAGGTGCTTGTCTTCTTTCTTATAGGTAGCCTTCTGTTGGTCGATGGACTTATCCCAGGCCGAAAGCTTTTCTCTCATTTTGGCGACCACTTCCGGGTGGGACGAGGCCACATTGGTCTTCTCCAAGGGGTCTTTAAGCAGGTCGTAGAGCTCAATCTCGTCCGTCGCCTGCTTGCTTCCAGAGATGAAATTCCACCAGGAGACCTCATCCAGCAGGGCCTTGTCTTTTCTGAAGACCAGCTTCCACTCATTGCTGCGGATGGCGATATCGCCGGGCGGGGCCTCGAGTTTGTCAAAGCGTTCCTTGATCATCTTCTGGTACTCGACAAGCTTCTCCTTTTCAGCCGGTACGAAGTAGTCGCCTTGGGCGTTCTTGAACTCCAGGTACCACTTGCTCAAGGTATACTCCCACCAGGGTAGGCGGTCGATATAGGCATACTCGTTGGGCAGTGCCGTCTGCTCGCCGTTTAAGAAGGGCAGCAGGCTCTGACCCTGGGCCTCATGGGGGGCGGGGATGTCTAAGTAGTTGAGGACAGTGGGCAGGATGTCGATGCCCTGCACCTGCTCCCGCATCCGGCGACCGGCGAACTCGCCCTCCGGGAAGCGCATCATCAGGGCATTTTTGATCACCGTGTCGGTGACGTCATAGTGGAAGAAGTTGCCCTGCTCGCCCAAGTCCTCGCCGTGGATCGACTGCAGGACGACCAGGGTCTTCTTGGTCAGGTTGAGGGATTCGACGAGCTTTAAGACCTCGCCGACAAAGAGGTCGGTGTAACGGACCCCGGCGTCGTAGCGGGCGTTGACGTAGTCGATGTCTTCGTTGCTTAAGTGATAGACCGGCTTGAAGCCCAGGTAGAAATCGTTGCGAAAGACTCGGGAGAAGACCTCGTAAGAGGGGTCATTGCTGTCGGCGCTCTCTGATTTCGGTAGCGGCAGGGCCTTCCAGAAGGGGGTGTAGCCGGCCGGGTCGTACATCGCCTGGGTAGGGGCGGGGACGGCGGCGGCATAGGGCATGTGGATGAGGCCCGAGGCGATCCACAGGAAGAATTTTTTGTCCTTGTTGCTGGTGAGCCACTGCAAGGCCTCGGCCGGCACCTTCCTGATGCTGCGGCCGCCCAAGCCCCGGCGGGTGCGGCCGTAATAGTCGAAGGAGCGGGAAAAGACATCGCCGGGGTTGACCACTGCCCCGGAACCTGTGTCATAGCGCATGAAGAACTCGGGCGAACTGATGGTCGCCGCCGTGGTGTAGCCGTAATGTTTCAGGATGGTGGGCAGGGTGTTTTGGCTGACTTGGGCCGGGTCTACTTCAAAGGAGACCATGCCGTTGACCCGCGGGTACTGCGAGGTCAGGACGCTCATCTGGGCGACCGGGGTCAGGTTGGCCTGGGAGATGGCGTTTTCGAAGAGCACCGACTGCTTGCCGAGGGCATCGATGTTGGGGCTGGTGTCGCGCTTGTAGCCGTAAGCCCCGAGGTGGTCGGGGCGCAGGCATTGCAGGGAGATCAGGATGACGTTGGTGCTTTCATGGCGGGGCACGGTCGGCGGGGGTGCCGCCTGGGCTAGAATCGGGCCGCCGCCCCATAGGGTGATAGCGAGGCAGGCGGCAAGCCACCGCCAGACCGGACTGAAAAAGGCCTTGGCCGCCGCGCGCCTCTGGCTCATTTCTTTTTCCAGCCCTTGGCCTGCGAGGGGTAGACTGGGCTCAGGCCGGTCTTCCAGGTCTCCTTGGTCAGGTCATGGCCGATGGACTTGAAGTGGGCGAAGAGCTTCTGCTCAAGCTCGTAGGCCAGGCGGGATTCGGTCGCGGCCAGGTTCTTGGTCTCATGCGGGTCGTCTTTTAAGTTGTAGAGTTCCTTGGCCTTGGTCTCCATGGTGTAGACAAACTTCCAGCCGTCCTTGGTGCGGATCGAGCGTTTGAAGGTGTAGAGGCGGTAGTCGGTCTCCGAAAAGACATCGCGGTTGACGGTCTCGCCACGCATTGCGGGCGCCAGGCTCGTGCCCCGCATTTGTTGCTTGGCCTCTGCCGGCATCGTTACATCCAGCAGGTCGAGGATGGTCGGCATGACATCAATGCTGCTGACCTGCTCCGGGATGGTGCCGCTCAAGTTTTGGCCCGGCAGTTTGATCACCAGCGGTACGTGGATCAACTCGTCGTAGAGGCTAAAGCCATGGTCGAAGCGTTGGTGTTCGTAGACCTCGGTGCCGTGGTCAGCGGTCAGCACGAAGAGGGTCTTGTCCTTTATGCCAAGTTTCTCCAGGCCATCGACAAACTTCTTGAAGCGGCCATCGACCCGGTTGATCTTCTCGTCATAGACGGCCCGCCAGAAGGCGACATCGGCCTCGTCCAACTGGATGGCGCCTTTCTCCAGGCCTTCCTCGCGCAGGGCCTCCTGCTCTTCCTTGGAGCCGGTGTACTTGCCCTTATAGCCGGGATCGACAAAGCGGCGATCCAGGCCTTCCTTGGGGAGGCATTGGCCATGGGAGTCATAGCCATGCAGGAAGAGGAAAAACTTCTTGTCCTTATTCTCCTCAAGCCAGGTCAGGGCCCGGGGCGCACTATCCTCCATGTCGCCGAACTTGGCCTCATCGAAATAGACGTCAAAGCCCTGTTTGTAGCCAAAGACGCCGTTTACCCCGGCATCGCCGGTAAAGCCGCCAGTGGCGTAGCCGTTGCCTTTGAGGACCTCGGCCAGGGTGATAATCGAGGGGGCCAGCTCTTTTAAGTTGGCGATCTTTTCCACCGGTGGTTCATAGATTGCGAATTTGTTCAAGAGCCGGTGCTCGGAAGGATAGACCCCGGTGAACCAGGTCATGGAAGCGGGGACGGTCCAGGAGGACACCGAGATGGCCTGGGTGAAGTTGAAGCCGTCCTTGGCCATGGCGTCGATGGTCGGGGTGATCTCCTTGGGGTAGCCTAAAGAGTGGACATGAGCGGCCTGCATGGCGTCAAAACTGACGAGGACGATGTTATAGTCCTTGTACTTCAGCGGCAGGTTGGCGTTTGCCGTTGCCGCCAGGGTCGGACCGGCCAGGCAGAGCGTGGCGCCAAGGGTGAGGGCCTGGATCAGGCCAAGAAAGCGTCGTGGGCAGGGCAGGGTATGCATGGGTTTCTCCTTTATTAGGTTTGCTAATAGACGTCAAGGTCCCGGCCAACCGCTACCTTACCGTTATAGCCGGCGGCCTTGATCTCCTGCAGCAGGTCGTCCGGCGTCGAGACAAACGGACGCTTGGTGGGCTGCAGGGTTATCGGGTTATGATAGAGGACCAGGAGCCCGGGCTTGGCCTGGTTGGCCAGCTCGGCCAGCTCAGTCGTCGTGGTGTGGTATTTGGCCGAGTAGGCCTTGACGTCATAGCCTTGGGCCGGGCGCCTGGTGTTGTTTAAGAATTTCAGGGTAAGGGCCTCGTGGATGAGGACATCGCAGCCTCGGCAGGCGTCAATCGTCGCCTGGGTGGGGGTGGTGTCGCCGCTGATCACTATACTGCGATCGGCGGTATCAAAGCGGTAGCCGTAAGTCTCCGGCCAGTCGCCGTGCTTGGTGGGAAAGGCGGTGACCTTGACCTTGGCGTCCTGGTAGACTAAGCCTGCGGAGATCTCGTGGACATTGACCTGGTAGGTGTCCCGATTGGCCTGTTCCATGCCTTCGGTGCGGATCTTGATGTCCTCCTGATAGGCGGCCAGGACATGCTCGGTCATCGACTGGAGGCCCTTCGGCCCATAAACCTCCAAACGATAGGGGCGGCCCATTTTCCAAGGGGTGAGGATGAGGTCCGGATAGCCGGTCGTATGGTCGGAGTGCAGGTGGGTGGCAAAGACGACGTGGAGGTTGGTGGGCTCCAGGGCGAGGACGCCCTTGTCGCGGGCGGCAGCGGCGGCGCGGCGCACCACCCACGGCCCGAAGTCCACCAGATAGGCGTTGCCGCCGATGACGATGGCGGTGGCGGCGCCGGAGCGGTCCGGATCGGGTTGGGGGTTGCCCGTCCCCAGCATGACCACCTGGGTGCCGGGCGTTGTGCTCGGCGTCTCCGCCATGGCGGGCCGGGCAAGTATCGCAGGCGTCAGGCAGAGCAGCAGGGAGGTCAGGAGTTGTCGTCTTAAAAGTCGATTATTCAAGGATGCATACACCAAGTATATTTTTTAATATTTCACGAGAATATATCCGTCTTGGCCGCTGTCGTCAATGGTTCTCGGTGGGGGAAGTTGGGCGGCCCATTGGCGGTAATTTCTGGCCCGGGCCACTAGGATGACGTTGCCCGGGTTGGCAAGTATCTTGGCTGCGGCCAGGGGGAGATCGAGTAAACGGCCTTGAGCGTCTTTATAGCCGAGGCCATAGGCGAGTTCGCCGGCACGATCTACCAGCAGGACGTCGGTGCGCTGTAAGAACCAACAGACTGCCCGTAACGGCTCCTCGTCGGCGAGGATTATGGTCTTGGCGTTGATTTCATTTTTATGACGAAGCAGCAGGGCGCCCGGCGATTTTTTTTCGATGGCCAGGTCAGGCATGAGGAAGGCGGCGGCGCCGAGGAGGAAGGTCATGCTGAGACCAAAGAGGATGACCTTCCTGCCCCAGTCCCGGGCGCGGCAGGCGAAAAGCGGAAATAAGGTCATGGCCGCAAGACAGGCCAAGGCCAGCAACGCTTGCCAGCCCTTGGTGTAGGGTGGGACGATCCAGCTTACGCCAACGAACTGGATGAGCAAAAAAGCGACCGCCAGCAGGCCGGAGATGAGGGCCGCCGCCCCGGCGCCGATCTGAAATAGCTGTCGGCGGCCAGAGCGGAGTGCGGCCAGGAGTCCGAGACTGAGCAGAATGGCAAAGGGCGGAAAACAGGGCAGGATATAGGTCAAGAGCTTGCCTGAGGACAGCGAAAAGAAGAGAAAGGGCAGCCAGAACCAAGCCAGGCAAAAGCGGATGAGCTGCCGGGTATCGTTTGGCTGAGTGGCCCTTTGCAAGCCGAGTCCGGCGGCCGGCAGCATAAAGGTCCAGGGCAGGAACATGGTCGTGGCGGCAACGACAAAAGACCAAAAGGGCTCCGAGTGCTGGGCCTTACTCCCCCCCAGAAAGCGCTGAACATGCTCGTGCCAGAAGAAATAATTCCAAAAATCCGGCTCCCGGCTGTGGATGGCCAGGCTCCAGGGCAGAATGGTGAGGGTGGCAATGATGAGCGGCAACCAAGCGAGGCCGATAAGGTCACGCCAGCGGCGCTGCCAGACCAGATATGCCCCCATGCTGAGCGCCGGCACCACCAGGGCCAGAAAACCCTTGATCAGGAAGGCCAGGCCGCAGCTGATCCCGGCCCCGATCAAGAGCCAACGCTGGCGGGAAGAGCCGCGCTCGGCCCCGCTTGCCAGGAAAAAACAGGCCATGGTCATGGTCAGGGCGGCGGCGAGCATGGAGTCCAGGACACTGAAGGTGCCAACGGCCGTCACCTCAAGGCAGGTGAGGAGGATGAGGCCGGCCAGCGGCCCGGCCCAGATTTCGTCCGGGGGGCAGGCCCGGCGGATGAGCAGCATGATCAAGATGGCGCTTAAGGCCACGCTCAAGGCCGAGGGCAGGCGGATGGCAAAGGCGTTTTCGCCGAAGGCCAGGATCGAGACCCCGTTCAGCCAGTAGCCGAGCGGCGGTTTTTCGAAGTAGCGCAGGCCATTCAAGTGGGGGGCGATCCAATCGCCTGCGGCGATCATCTCCCGGGGTACTTCGCCGTAGCGGGTCTCGTCGGGCTCCATCAGGGGCCGGACCCCCAAGGGCAGGAGATAGATGCAGACAAAGAGGGCAAGCAGCAGGAGGTTGAGTCTGGTCTTGGTGGTCATGTCAGGTAGATAGGCTGTAGGTTTTTAGGCTGTAGGCTGTTAGGGAAAAAAGATGGAACATGAAGGCCAGGCACGGCTCATCTTCCGTGTCTGTTCTGTTGCTCACAGTCTAAACACCCACAGCCTAAACAACCTGAGTCCTTACTGGGCCTTGCCAGGAGAGCCAGCCGTCCCGGCCGGGGATCTCTTTATGGAGCATGGGGGCCTGGGGGATATTGGGGTAGTCGGCCACGAGGTCGCCTAAGGCCAGGAAGCGTACTTGGCGCTGGGCCGCTTGGGTCAAGAAATCGGCGAACAGGTCAAGGCAGCTCAGACCCTCGGCCTCGGCGTGGATGGTCAGGACGTTGAGCTGGCCCGGCCGCAAGAGGCCGAGTAGGTACTCGTTATAGTTGGCGCGGTCGATGCCCCCCTGGCCGATGATCTCGTCAAAGGTAGGCAGGGTGACCGGGATCTGAGGAGAGTGCACGGTGCCTCCAGTCTCAAGCGGTATGAAGATCGACTCCCCCCGGCAGTCTGAGGCGTAACGCAGGGGAAACGAGGCGCGGGCGGCCAGGGCGGCGGCGGACAGGCGCCAGGCCGGGGCGGCGGCGCAATCCACCGGCTGGCCGGTGATGGTGGCGAGGCGGGCCAGGCCCCGTTGGGTATCAGCCTCGATCTCGGCCTGGCTTAAGCGCTCAATCTTGGTCTGCCAGCGGTGGTGGTCCCAGGCATGAAAGCCGATCTCGTGACCGGCCATGGCGGTCTGCCGGATCTCGTCCGCCGCCCGCTCGCCAATCATCGGCCCAGGCCAGAAGGTCCCCTTGAACAGGATGTCCCAGCCGTAGAGGCTCACGGCCTTGGAGCGCAGCATTTTTTTCAGGAAGGCGGGACGCAGCAGACGCCAAAGGTGGCGGCCCATATTGTCCGGCCCCACTGAAAAGAAAAAGCTGGCCCGGACCTGATGCCGGGCCAGCAGATCGACCAAGTTCGGCACCCCAAGTTTAGTGCCGCGCAGGGTATCGACATCGACCCGCAGGCCAACGGTGATCCCTCCATCGTTATCAGAATTAGCCATCAGCCCTGAACATGGCCCTCTTCAATAGCCTGCTGTAAGAAGAAGTCGAGTGTCTCCTCGACCGACTGGGCGAGTGGCACGGTTGGGTTCCAGCCTAAGATGCTACGGGCCGCCTGGATGCTTGGCCTCCTGTGCTGGACATCCTGATAGCCCGAGCCGTAAAAGGTGCGGGCCTCGATAGAGCGCATGCCGGCAAAGGGCGGGAATTTATGGCGCAGCGGATGGACCTCGAATTTCTCGACCAGGGTCTGGGCCAGTTCGGCGATGGAGGCCTCGTTATCGGGGTTGCCGATGTTGAAGATCTTGCCGTTACAGCAGTTGTCCTTGTTTTCGATGATCCGAAACAGGCACTCGACGCCATCCTTGACATCGGTGAAGCAACGTTTCTGGAGCCCGCCGTCCACCAGGCGGATGGGGGTGCCTTCCACCAGGTTCAAAATCAACTGGGTGATGACCCGCGAGCTGCCGATGCGGGCCGATTCCAGCCGGTCGAGCCTGGCCCCTACCCAGTTGAAAGGCCGGATCAGGGTGAACTGGAGTCCTTTGGTAGCGCCATAGGCCCAGATCACCCGGTCCAGCATCTGCTTGCTGCACGAGTAAATCCAGCGCTGCTTGCGGATGGGGCCGAGCACCAGGTTGGAGTTCTCTTCGTTGAATTCCGGGTCCTGACTCATGCCGTAGACCTCGGAGGTTGAGGGGAAGATGATGCGCTTGTTATATTTGGCGCAGTAGCGGACGATGCGCAGGTTCTCCTCGAAATCCAGCTCAAAGACCCGGAGCGGGTCCTTGACGTAGACGGCAGGGGTGGCGATGGCCACCAGCGGCAGGATGATATCGCATTTCCTGACGTGGTACTCGATCCACTCCCGGTGGATCGAGATGTCGCCCTCCCGGAAGTTGAAGTCGGGCCGGGTCAGCAGCCGGCCGATCGACGACGAGGAGAGGTCCATGCCGAAGACCTCGTAGTGGCCGCTGTCGAGCAGACGTTCGCTTAAGTGGTTGCCGATGAAGCCGTCGACGCCCAGGATCAGCACCTTTTTCTTGCGCAGGCGTTCGACCTGGAGGGCTGTGGGGCCGGAGAGGCGCATGCCCTCGACCAGGTTCAGCTCTTCGGCCAGTTGACTGCCGTTGATGAAGACGCCGCCGTCGCCCTGGCCTGCCTCGATACGGATGGCGCCTTCGCCGCAGGCGATGATCAGCGGTTTGGCCGAGAGGACGGTGCCGGGTTGGGCCTTGGCCTGGCCCGCCTCAATCGCTGCTGACCAGACCAGCAACTTGCGGTTGCCGATAAAGCTGAAGGCGCCGGGGTAGGGCCTGGTCACCGCCCGCACCAGATTACGCACCGTCCGCGCCGTTTGACTCCAGTCGATCTCGCCGTCGGCAGGCCGCCGGCCGCCGAAGTAGCGGGCCTGGCCCTTGTCCTGGGGGGTTCGTTGCGCTTGGCCTGCCTTGATCAGCGGCAGGGTCTGGTCGAGAAGAGCGGCGGCCTTGGCCGTCATCTTCTGGTGCAGGGTAAGGGCCGTGTCGTCGTCGCTGATTTCGAGTTTCTGCTGGCCGACGATGTCGCCGGCATCGGGCTTGACCGTCATGTAATGTAGGGTGACGCCGGTCTCGGTCTCGCCGTGGATGAGAGCCCAGTTCACCGGGCAGCGGCCCCGGTACTTAGGGAGCAGCGAGCCATGCAGGTTCAAGGCGCCGGCCGGAGGCAGGCCGAGGACCTCGGCCCCCACCATGTTGCGGTAGTAAAAGGAAAAGAGGATGTCCGGGTCGAGAGACTTGATCCGCTCCACCCATAAGGGATGGTTGATGTTCTCAGGGGCGTGGACTTCAATGTTATGCCGGGAGGCCAGTTCGGCCACTGATTCGAACCAGAGGTTCTCGTCAGGGTCGTCCTGGTGGGTAAAGACAGCGGCAATTTCATAGCCGTGCTTGATAAGCGCCCGTATACCGGCGCAGCCGATATTATGGTAGGCAAGGACAATGGCTTTCATGGGAACATGGACCTCTCGAAAATAGAAGTTTTTGGAGTGCGCAGACATGTCTGCGCTTTTGTCGGCGCGGCGGGTCGCGCTATTGAGCGGCGTCACGCCGTCGCACTCCCACCACCTTCTCGATAAAATAGCGGGGCCGGCCGCGCACATCCTGGTAGATGCGGCCGATGTATTCGCCAAGCAGGCCCATGGCGATAAACTGGGCGCCGATCAGCACAAAGAGCGGCGAGAACAGGGTGAAGACCCCGTCCACCGCCCAGGCGGCGCCGTAGATCAGGCGCATCGCCATCAGGAAGAGGCCAAAGCCCATGCCGCTGGCGGCGATGACGCAGCCGGTCAAGGACAGCATCCGGAGCGGAAAGGTCGACATCGAGGTCAGCAGGTCAAATTGCAGGGAGATCAGTTTGATCAGGCTGTACTTGGAGTCGCCCTGCTGGCGGGCGGCGTGGCCGACCGGGATCTCGGCGGTACGGCGGGCGAAGCTGTTGGCCAGGATGGGTATGAAGGTCGAGTGCTCCCGGCACTGGAGCATGGCGTCCACCATCGGCCGACTGTAGGCCCTAAGCATGCAGCCGTAGTCGTGCATCATGACGCCGGTGGCGCGTCGCACCGCCTTGTTGATCATGGCCGACGCCAAGCGCCGAAAGAGCGAGTCCTGGCGGTTCTGGCGGACGGTGCCTACCACGTCTAGGCCCTTGTCCATCTCGCGCACGAGGTTTGGGATCTCCTCCGGCGGGTTCTGGAGGTCGGCGTCGAGGGTGACGATGACTTGCCCCCGGCTCTGGGCGAGTCCTGCCATGACCGCGGCGTGCTGGCCGTAATTGCGGTTGAGCATGACGCCGACGATCTCGGGGTGCTGGTCTGCGGCCTGTTCGATCAGGCGGGCCGAATCGTCGCGGCTGCCGTCGTCCACTAAGATGATCTCGAAGGTCCGTTGCAAAGGGCGGCAGGCGGCCAGGCAGCGCTCGATCAGCTCGTGCAGGCAGGCGACCTCGTTATAGACCGGGATGACCACGGAGAGCAGTATCTTGTTCATCGGGCCAGGACCTCCTTGATGGTGGCCACCACCTGATCAACATCGGTATCAAGCATGGCCGGGAAGAGCGGCAGCGAGCAGATGCGTTCCGAATTCCAGTCGGTGGCGGGCAGGGCGCCAGGCGGCAGGCCCAGTGTCTCGCGGTAGTATTTCTGGGAGTGCGCGGCCCTAAAGTGGAGGCCGCTGCCGATGTTCTTGGCCTTGAGTCTGGCCATGAATTCATCGCGGCCAAAGCCTGCTTTCTCAACGTCCAGGCGGACGATGAAGAGGTGCCAGGCGTGGCGCATGGGCCAAGTAGGCACGGCCAGCGGGCTGATCTCGTCGATCTCGGCAAGCTGGTCGAGATAGCGCTGGGCCAGGGCGGCGCGGCGTTCGATGAAGCCGTCGAGTGCCGCGAGCTGGCCCATGCCCAGGACGGCGGCGAAATCGGTGAGGTTGTATTTGAAGCCCGGCTCAATGACCTCGGCCTGCGGGGCGCGGCCTTGAGTGGTACGATCATAGGCATCGACGCCCAGGCCGTGGAATTTCAGGCGTTTGATTCGCTCAACTAAGTCTGTCTGGTCGCTGACGAACATGCCGCCCTCGCCGCAGGTCATGTTCTTGATGGGGTGGAATGAGAAGATGCTGGTGCCGCTGGCCCCGATCTTTTGGCCCTTGTATTCGGTGCCGGCGGCGTGGGCCGCGTCCTCGACCATGGGGATGCCTTGGCGGGCGGCAAGATTGCGAATGGGGTCGAGGTCGAGGCTGGCGCCGGCGAAGTGGACCGGGACGATGAGCCGGGTGCGGGGGCTCAGGCAGGGCTCGATGGTCTCGTCGGTAACCATCAGGGTGCCCCGGTCGATATCGGCAAAGACCGGAGTGGCCCCGGCCAGGGTGATCAGGTTGACGGTGGAGACCCATGTCATAGATGGGGTCACCACCTCGTCGCCGGGCTTGATGTCAAGCGCCTTCAGCAGGATATGCATGCCGCCGGTGGACGAGGCCAGGGCCACGGCGTTCGGTGCCCCGCAATACGCGGCAAAGGCCTCTTCGAAGGCGGCGGCCTTCAGGCCGGTGGTGATCCAGCCGGAGCGCAGGACCTCGCAGACTTGGGCAATCTCGGCCTCGCTGATCGATGGTCTGGAAAATGGTAGAAAGTCGGCGCGCATGGTTGGTAAGTCAGTGGAAGAAGTGGGCAGAGATTGGTGAGGTTTGCAGTGTTTGCCGTAGGTTCACTAGGGCTTTTCTATACCATTACGCCAGGCAAAGAGAAAGGGAAAAATCTGCGGCGCGCGGCGCGTGCAAATAACTCCTGAGCTTGCCAAGGAGGGCCAGCTTAGGGTATAAGCTCAAGACACTGGAACAACTAATAACTGAACTACTTCGACCATTTTCAAACTTTAGCCACCCCTCACCCTAGCCCTCTCCCTGAGGGAGAGGGAATCTTGTAGGGATTCCTCCCCATTCAAGGGGGAGGTCAGGAGGGGGATGGGTTATGTTTCGGGCTCGTACCAACTCATGCTCAGGAGTCAAACCTTCCATGCGAACCAGGACAGATATCAGCCAAGACACGGTCGTCTCCCACTTCACGGCCAGGGCCTATAAATACGACGATTCCAGCAAGTGGTGCACCGATGACGCCATGCTGAAGACCATCGTCCAAAGCCTACAGCCGACAGCCGAGGACAAGGTCCTCGACATCGCCTGCGGCACCGGCTTGGTCAGCCGCCAGTTTCGCGGCCGGGTCAAGCAGCTGGTCGGCATCGACCTGACCGAGGCCATGTTCCATAAGGCGCGGGCCCATGCCGATTCGCTGGTCAAGGGCTCGGCCTCGTATCTGCCGTTTAAGGACGGCAGTTTCGATATCGCTCTCGAGCGCCAGGGTATTCAGTTCATGGAGGCGGCTGTTGCTGTGCAGGAGATGGCGCGGGCCACCAGGCCGGGCGGCAAGGTCTGCCTGGTCCAGCTCTGCGCCTACGGCCCCGAGGACCAGGAGGAGTATTTCGAGATCCTGCGCCTGCGCAACCCGGCCCGCCGCAACTTCTTCCGGCGGGAGGACCTGGCCCGGCTGCTTAAGGATGCCGGCTGCGTCGAGGTGGTGGTGCAGGACTTTATCTCGGAGGAGGACGTCGACCGCTGGGCCGATAACGGTGCCATCGAGGACGAGCGCCGGCGGCAGATCGGCGATATCTACCGGGCCGCCTCACCGGGCTTCAATCAGTATCACGCCGTCAGGATTGAGGCGGACGGCAGGATTGTCGATCGGATGTTGTTCGGGATCGCCATTGGTACTATTCCCGTCTGAGAATCCCGGTCAGGCAGGCCAGGCCGCCGGCGGCCTTCAGGTACTCGCTGACCTCCATCGTAAGCACCTCGATCCCTTCCCCCTCCAGCCGTTTTCTGGTCCTCGGACAGTTGGCAGGCATGACCAGTTGCCGGGGGGCGAGGGTGACGAAGTTCATGCCCAGCCCTTGGCAGAGTTCGTCGTCCGGCGGCAGGATGATGCGCTCCACCCCGTGGCTGGCCAATAACTCGATCAGTTCCGAGGTGGCCTTGCCGCCATGCAGCACTGCGAGGTGGCGATCGACGAAATTGACCAGCCCCAGGAGGTGCTGCACTCCTTGGGGCAGCGCCACCTCCTGTAGCATAATCCCCATCCCGCCGAGCAGACCGCGCAACTGGCGGGCGGCGTAGCGATTGGTCCTGCCCCCCACCCCCAAGAGCACCGTTTTTTCATTCAGCCAGAGGGCGTCGGCCCCTTCAAAGGTCGCCGTGCCGCAGGGGTGCAGGACCATCGGCACCCCAAGCTTAGCCAGGGTCTCAGCGGCGTAGCGTTCTTCGCCGGCCCGCTGGCTGGCGGCGGGCCGGGCCAGGACCACCCCCTGCGGCGTGGCCCAGAACAGGTCGCGCATGAACAGGAAGTTCGGTGGAGGTGGCGACGATGGCCGGGCCAGGTGCACCGTCACCCCCTGGCCCTTATAAAATTCGACCAAGGCCCCGGTCTGGCGGCGCAGGGCGTCAAGATCAGGCCGGGCCAGCATCAGGAGATCGTTGGCCGATTCACTGAAATTCATCTCCTCCCCTGGCCAGCTCAAGATCACCTCCCTGAGTCTCCCCCATTCCGACTGGCAGCCACAGCGCCGCCAAATTCTGCCCTCGGCAATTTCCTGGCCAAGGCTTTCGACGCGTGGCTGCCAGCCAGTGCCGCCGTAAGTGGCGGGGGACTCTGTCGGTTTCCGATTATTCGGGGAGGTCATAGGTGGTCTCGTAACCAAGTTGTTTGGCGGTTTTGATGATAGAGGGGGCGGCCAGCACCGGGCGCAGGAGTTCCGCCTTCTGGAACCAGCGGCGCTGACGGGGGCTGGACTGAGTCCCTGCTGGTGTCGGATTCAGCTCAATCCCTGCTGAAGTAGGACGGGGACAGGCGGTGGCCATCACCGGCGGCAGTTCGCCGGTGGCGGCGGCAATCAGTGGTTTTCGGTCGATGTCAAGCCAGTCGGCAATCTCGGCAAAACGTTGCTCGCGTACCGCAAGCGGGCCAATGACGTCTTCGAAGGCGACCATTAGTGCGTCCACCTTGCTCTTGGCGATAAAATCGAGGGCCGCTTGGTGGGCATGCCGCCATTGATAGCCGCAGACCTGTTCCAGGGACTGAGTGGTCCACTGCTGCCAGCCCGGCGGCAGGTCATAGTTCCACCAGTGCCCGCCCCACTCCGGGAAGCGGTTGCTGTAGCCCTTGATCTCGAGCCGGGCCGGCAGGGCATGGCTGAAAAATCCATGATACAGCCAGCCATCCACCAGACCGTTGATCGAGTCGGCCGGACTCCGCACCAGATGGAGAATCCGGAAGCGGGCCTTCGCGAAAATGGTCTGCAAAAAGGCCAGGCGATAGACGTTGCTGGGGGTCTTGATGACCAGCGGGCGGCGGGTCAGCATCTCGGCGGTGATCGGGTGACGGGGGGAGATCAGCACAAAGGGCGGCTCTTCGATGAGAAGGCCGGCGGGGGGACTCAAGCAGATCTCGGCGTCGGGACAGTAGCGTTTGATCAGGTCAGGGGCGAGGTCGTAATAGTGGGGATTGATCCCAGGGTAGCGCCTGCGCAGGCGGGCCAGAAAGAGGACATGGAAGAGCGGCGGGTCGTTGAACTCGTCCGGTTGCCAGCCGTGGGCGCGGCCCAGTTCGGCAAAGGTCTCTTCGATGCACTCGTCGGCAAAGGCCTGATCAACTTCGATCTCCGGCCATTGGATGGTGATCCGAAAGATGAGGTCGGCCATGAACCGTTGCCTGAGGGGGGCAGTGGACAGGGCCTGCGCTTCGTTGACCCCGACATCGAGCGCCATCTCGCGCTCAAGGACCGAGAGCTTCTGGCGATTATGGGGGCCTGCGTCAGAGGCGAGAAGGCTGTCATCCGCCCGTCCGCTGGCCGGATAGGTCAAGCCGGCGATGGCGAGCATCGGGTTGGTCTCGCCCTTGAAGTGGATCAGATCAGGCGACTGACGCAGGATCTCGGTGAAGATGCTCGACCCCCCCCGTGAGCTTGAGGCAATGACCACGACCTCCCTGACCCTGGAGAAAAAATCAGGCACAACGGGCTGTCGGCCCTGGTTGACTCGCTCAATGGACTGCAAGGCCCTGGCCCAGACGAGCTCAGGTGTGCATGCGTTGCTTTCGGCGTTTCTGATCATTTTTATTGGTTATCTCTTGTCCGCGTCAAAACAAATAGCCCCATTTTTACATTTTTGCGAACCAAGAGAGGCCTGCAAGGGGGCAAAATCGGTCGATTACCCCTCGGCCCATCCATGCTCTAACCATAACCGTCCCTATCCTTCCCGTATGTTTACGCAGTTTGCTGTAAGATAAATGTGACGATTTTTTGCAAGGTGCCGAAGACATTGGATTCCGGTTTTTCCCCGTCAAGCGGGGACTGAACAGAGCGGCGGATGACGGGAAAATAGAAATTTCGACTTCTTGCGATTATATCAAATATACTGCCGAGATAACCTACACGATAAGCATCTAATAGCAAGGTGAAATGAATATCAGTGCCTGTCTTTGCCGATGTTGTCAGTCCCTTTTGGTTTTCTCAATCAAGTACGATTTGGGATGCCACACCGAATAGCATGATCATATTGCTTGCCACCCCCGGTAGGCTGAAAAAAAACGGTTGTTTAGCACCTATCTCCCCCCTATCACCCCAACCCTCCTGCTCAAATATCCATGCAATTAAATAGGGTGTTCACCCTATTTAATTTTTACGTGATTCAGCTACCCTGGGAATAGAAAAAAGTGGCCCATAGAGGTACTTGTCAATTCGTATCAAAAAATCATAGGAGAGGTATGATGGCGTTGTTTAAGATGGCAGTTGGCAGGTTATTGATCAGTTTTTTCCTTTGCACCATGACCGTGGGCCTTGCCTTTGGCGAAGAAAAAGCAGCGAAGGAACAGCTCGAAGAGATTGTGGTGACCGGTTCACGAGAGGCTGAGCCCCTGAAGGAAAAGCCTGTGACCGTGGGCGTTACGGCGGCGCAGGAAATCAAAGATGTAAGACCCTCTCATCCCTCGGAAGTCTTGAACCGGACGCCTGGGGTATGGATCAATGTGACTGCCGGTGAAGGGCATCAGACCGCCATCCGCCAGCCAATTACCACCAGCCCCGTCTATCTGTTCCTTGAAGATGGCATCCCCATTCGCTCAACCGGTTTTTTTAACCACAACGCCCTCTACGAAGTAAACCTGCCGGGCGCCGAACGCATTGAGGTCTCCAAGGGGCCGTCCTCGGCGCTTTACGGTAGCGATGCGATCGGCGGGACCATCAATGTCATGACGCGCCCAGCCCCTGCCACACCCCAGATCGAAATAAACCCTGAAATCGGTGAATCCGGTTGGCGTAGGTTGCTGGCCAGCGCCGGCAACACCTGGGGGAACGACGGACTCAGACTCGATCTGAACAACACCCATACCGACGGCTGGCGGGAGCGAACCGGATACGACCGTCAAAGCGAAACCCTGCGCTGGGACAGGGCCATCGGCGATACCGCTACGGCCAAGACCTTACTTTCCTTTTCAGAGATCGATCAAGAGACCGGCGGCTCAAGCACCCTGACCAAGGCGGATTTCGAAAAAAAACCGTGGTTCAACTATCAGACCTTTGATTATCGCAAGGTCGAGGCCTTCAGGATGTCTACCGAGGTTGCCAAGGAACTGGGGGGGGACACCCTGATCAGCGCCATTCCCTATGTACGGGTAAACGAGATGGACCTGCTGCCGGGGTGGGGCATTTTCAAGGCCGGGCCCAACTATTTCGGCTATGAGTCCACCACCGATTTTTACTCCCTTGGCCTGATGACCAAATACCGTCATGACTTCCAACCCTGGCGGACCCGGTTTATCGCAGGCCTCGACCTCGACTACACTCCGGGGAGCTACTTTGAAAGAAGGATCAAGGTCACCAGAAGAGCGGCAGACAATAAATTCGTCTCCTTTGTTTATGATGCTGATACGAGCAAAAATTATGATTACGATGCCACCTTTACCGGCGGATCGCCTTACCTTCAGGTCGAGACTTCCCCGCTGGAAAAACTGCGCCTGACCTTAGGTGCACGATACGATCTCCTCTCCTATGATTACGCGACCAACCTCGCGGCCAATACCAACAGACCAGCCGATACGGACCTGAGCTTTTCCCATCTGAGCCCCAAGACCGGCCTCACCTACGCCTTCACCAAAGACCTGAGCGGCTTTGTCTCTTACGGTAACGCCTTCCGCGCGCCTTCTTCCAGCGACCTCTTCCGGGGGACCGCCGCCACCGCCATCAACCTCAAGCCCATCAAGGCGGACAGTTATGAGACAGGTATTAAAGGCGGACTCGCCGATCTCATGACCTACAGCGTCTCCTGTTACGATATGGTTAAAAAGGACGACATCGTCACCTACACCCCTGCCACCAATGTCAGCGAAAGGCTCAGCGCCGGCAAGACCGAACATAAGGGCGTTGAAGTCGGACTCGGCATCAAACCGCTAGCCGAGATCGAATTAAGCAGCTCATATTCCTATGCTATCCATACCTACGAGGACTTTCGGGTCTCGCCTGTCCTTGATTTCAACGGCAAGGAGATCCCCCTGGCGCCGCGCCAGATTGTCAACACCAGGCTTGCTTACCAGCCGGCCCTGTTACAAGGCGGGCTGGTCGAACTGGAATGGGTGATGCTCGGCAAGTACTGGTTAAACAGCGCCAATACCGAGGAGTACAGTGGCCATGACCTCTTTAACCTCCGGGCCTCGTACCATTTGTCAAAAGGGTGGGAGGTGTATGCCCGGCTGATCAACATCACGGACAAGCTCTACGCTGAAACCGCCTCCAAAAGCGGCGCCGACCCGGCCATGTTTGCGCCGGGCGGGCCCAGGACTCTCTTTGCCGGCCTGGCCTGGAATTGGGGCGCAAAGTAGAGCGATGCGGCGCTTTCGAGCAATAGCCTTTATGGCGGCAGGGGTTTTGGTCGGGCTGTTATTCGCCCGCTTTACTGCGCCTGACTATGTCCACGCCTCGCTTACCTTGCAAGAGGGTGGCGACATCGAGCCCCTCTATATCAGTCACGGTGAGGGGAAGAGGACCCTGGCGCTCTCCATCAAGAATTTGCAGGATGAGGCAGACGTGCGCATTACCGTTGATGGCGGCAGGATCACAAGTTCGCAGCCTCCGCCCATCGCGCTCCCTTTCCGGCAATGGCTCTCAAGCAAAGACAATGTCTTCAGCGGACTTAAACGCGGCATGAAATTTCCGCTATCTCTCGTCCTTGATGGCCAGAAGGAAGATTATGAACTCTTGTTCGTGCGGGCAGCCGACAACAGTGTCATCCAAAGAGTCCCGATCATCAGGGGGGGTAGCCGTGCGCATCACTGAGCTTTGGGGCAAGATCAAACAACGCTATCTCTTTATCTTGGCCGGGATGATCCTTTTCCTCCCGCCGCTGAGTCTGATCCCGCAGACCATCGGTGAGACCAACATGTGCGGGAAGGTCTGCCCCCGACTCTTCCTTATCCTTTCAACGAAGGGTATTGCCGCCGGGGCGCTCAGCAGTGTGCAGAAGATGTGGTTCGGGGTGTTGCTGGCCGCAACCGTCCTCATCGTCACCTTCTTCTTTGGCAGATTGTGGTGCAGCCACCTCTGTCCGATCGGGGGGGCGACTGAAATGATCGGCAGGTTCATCCCGGAGCGGCTGAAGATCAATTTCGCCAAGATCGATGCCCCGGCCTTCAGATATGGCTACTTTGCCGTGTTTGTGGCTGGCGCTTATTGGGGCGCGGGCAATATCGCCTGCAAGCTTTGTAACTTCCGGATCATCCCCTTCCTGGCCGGTTCGCCTTTTGAGCCGGCCTATGCGGCCTACCTTTCGACCTCCATGGGGGTGGCCGGTTTGCTCACGGTCTCCCTCGCTGGTTTTTTTGCCAAAGGCGGCAGGGCCTATTGCAATTGCCTGTGTCCGGTCGGCGCCGTGGACGGGCTGGTCAATTATTTAAGCTCCAAGCTCGGTTTCACAAAAAAGATGCGAACCGATCCCGGCAAGTGCGCAGGGTGCGGACAATGCGTAGCCTCCTGTATGGTCTGGGCGCTGAAGCAGTCCGAGGCAAGTGCTGCGGTCAAGCGGGACAGCTTATCGTGCATCTCCTGCCTGGAGTGCGAAAAAACATGCCCGCATGGGGCCATTTATTATGGAAAACTTAAAAAATAAGGCGGCCTATTGGCTCATCGGTACAGCCACCGGATTGGCAGGGGCATTCCCTGCCGTCGGCTGCCGGGCCTCCTGTGCTTCCTGCTACGGATGCGCCGGCGCGGGGCTTGGCTTGGTCCTTGTCCTATTATACGGTAAACTTAAAGGGGGGCGAAACAGTGGAGTGGTTAAAATCTGTCATCGATTATGGCGTTATTGGTCTGTTGGGGTTGTTGAGCGTGATAGCGGTAGCCATCGCCATCGAGCGCTTCCGCTTCTTTCGCGGCCTTTGTCTCGACGAGTTCCATAACCGCAAGCTCTTAGAGTTGGCGTTGACCAATCGCCTGCACTTCATCGCCACCATCGGCAGCAATGCCCCGTATATCGGCCTCTTGGGCACGGTGTTTGGCATCATGCTGACCTTCTACAACATGGGGCAAGCGGGCATGGTGGATTCGTCCCGGATCATGACCGGGCTCGCCCTGGCGCTGAAGGCCACAGCGGCCGGACTCCTGGTGGCCATCCCGGCGGTGGTGCTTTACAACCTGCTCCTGCGACGGGCCAAGGAGATGCTGCTCACCTGGGAGGCACACCATGGATGAAAAGGGCTTCGACGGCATCAACGTCATCCCCTTTATAGACATCATGCTGGTGCTCCTCACCATCGTGTTGACCACGGCGACCTTCATCGCCAGCGGCACCATCCCGGTCAACCTGCCCAAGACCGAAGGCGGCACTGCTACCGAGGGCCGGGGTCTGACAGTCGAGATCAACCAGGCGGGAAAGGTCTATTTTCGGGGCGCGGAGTGCAACATCGCCTCGCTCCGTGCCGACCTGCTCTCGGAAGATCGCCAGGCGCCGTTCCTCATTCGGGCCGACCGGGCAGTGGAACTGCAGGCCTTTGTCGAGGTCATGGGGCTGATTAGGGAGCTTGGCTTTTCGCGGTTGGGCCTGCAAACGGAGACTGGAAGATGAAACGGGGCGGACGGGCGTTGGCCGAGTCGCTGGTGTTGCATGGCCTGTTGTTTGGTGCCATGATCATTATGGCCGGGTCGTTGACTCTGCCGCCGCAGACGATACGCCTCGATTTCTGTATGTTGGAACCGGAGAGACCGAAGTCGCCGGCCCCGGTTGCGGCATCAAGCCCTGCACCGCAGTCCAAGCCTGTGGCGCCAGCGGACACTCCTCCGCCGTCGCAGCCCAAACCAGTAGCAGTCAAGCCCAAGCCAGTCACTGCCGCAATCAAGCCAGCCCCCCCAAAGCCCAAGGAGCCGGCTCCCGAGGTGGCCGCCGCCATGCCTGAGACCGCCCCTGTCCCATCCACGTCTCCTGCGGTAACGCCCCCAGATCCTGAAAATTCCGCCACCCCGGAGCAGACCACGGCAACCGCCGGTAGTGATGCCGTGCCAGTCGGCGACAATCCTCCTGGGCAGATGTCGCACTCGGATGCCGGCGCAGTTGAGGCGTCAGCAGAGTACCGCCACGCCAATTTTGGAAACATACGCTCCTCCATCCTCGGCAATCTGCGTTATCCCATGCTTGCCCGCCGTCAGGGCTGGAGTGGTCTGGTGGAGGTCGCCTTTCTCGTTGCGCCGGACGGCAGTGTCAGCGATTTGCGAATCCAGGCCAGCAGTGGCTTCCCCGTACTTGACGACCAAGCCCTGGCCGCTGTCCGCCGCTCAGCCCCTTTCGTCCCTCCACGCATGGCCGCCCTTCTGGTCGTGCCGGTTACCTTCCGGCTCAATTGATCCCTGTAGCCAGTAAACTGGCAAGGTGAGGAGACAGAAAATGGAGATAGGGAATCGCTTTTCGATTCAGGGGGATATTATCGTTGATCAATTTTTCCTGCTGCGGCAGTGCCAGCGTAGCCGCAGCAGGAAAAGGCGGCGGCGCCAATGCAGGCAGTAATTTTTGTCGCGCCAAAGGGATTGCCACTCCATCAATAGCCACCAGTACCACTCCAAGACCGTGAACCAGAAGAGCCTGGACCTTGACGGCCTGAATTGCGGATATTCGGCGCCAGCAGCCGGGTACTCCCGGCAATAACCGAAGCGGGCCATAAGGTCGCCGGTCACCCCCTCGACCATCCGGATCTCGTGCCTGGAGAGCCCCTGCTTGAATTTGTTGCGGTTGGTGCACTTAATCGGTTGGTCAACGTTCTGCCAGGAGGTCGATAGCCGCCGGCTTTTCTGGGCCGAGCTGGTATTATAGTACTCAAGCATGCCAGACTCATAGAACTCGCCTAAGAACCGGCAAATCTCCCGCACCGTCGCTTCCGGCTGCTCAATCAAATCCTCATAACGGACCAGATGAAAATGGTCCAGGCTACCTGATTCCAGCCACTTGAGGCCTTCGAGCTGCTGCTCTCGCCAGAGTCGCGCCGTAAAATAGGGGTGGAAGGGGCTGAAGATCGAGCCCCGTGACGACACCGCCACATCCCTGGGGTCACGGACCAGGACAATGAATTTGGCGGTCGGACAGGCGCTGAGCACCGCCTCGACATGGTGGATGACAAAGGTGCTCTTGCAGCCCCAGCGCCTCTTGCCGGACTGACGGAGGTATT
Source organism: Pseudomonadota bacterium (assembly GCA_031400755.1). Taxonomy (GTDB): domain Bacteria; phylum Desulfobacterota; class Desulfobulbia; order Desulfobulbales; family VMSU01; genus VMSU01. The sequence goes on from JANNQL010000105.1 coordinate 22,810, forward strand.
CGTCATAGAGACTGAAAAAGACGCCGACCAGTGACCGGGACCGGGCGGCGCTTTTGATTTTTTGGATGATACTCTCCGGGTCGATGGCCACCTCCCAAGGATAGATGTGGACCGCGAGCAGGGCAAGGACATCGGCCACCAGCTGTCGCATGACCTCCGGGCTGGCCAGATCGCCGTAGGAGCCTTCCAGGGGGCTGAAAAAATGCAGGATATGGGGTGGATGGGGCACCGCCAGGCCGGAATGGGCATTCAGGATGAGGCGCAGCAGGTTGGATCCTGAGCGTTCGGTGCCGATGATAAAGAAGGGGGCGGTCTTGGTCTCCATGCGACGGGGTCTGGTCTAGCCCGGCTTGTGCACCGAGAACACGCACCAGCGCCACAGGTCTCGTATTTCACCAGACGGCAGGATCTCGAAGGGGTGCACCTCCCGGACTTCTTGGGGGGCATGGTAAAACAGCTCGCGGATCTCAAGGCGATGCAGGGTGGTGGTCTCATGGGTGTCGATCCAGACATCAATGGATTCCCACAGGTTGTACTCGCTCATCTTAAGATCGACAAAGCCCGCCGTAAGCAGCAGTTCCCGGAAGTCATCTTCTTGAAACATATTGAAGATGAGCGGCTGCTTCTTTTTGAAGACCCGATACATCCAGGCGGCGTCTTCCGGGCCAAAGGGCAGGATCTGGCCGACGATGAACTGCCCGCCCGGCTTGAGCACCCGGAAGATCTCGTTGACCGGTCGTTCCGGATTCGGCAAGAGGTGCAGGACCTCGCGATTGACCACCAGGTTGAAGGTGTTGTCGGCAAAGGGCAGGTCGTAGACCGTGCCCTGGCTGACATGATCGAGCCGGGTGCGGGCAAGCGCAATCATCTCAGGGGTGATGTCCAGGCCGAACATGGTGCCGACCTTGCCTTTGAAGGAGGCGCCGACCACGCCGCTGCCGCAGCAGACATCAAGCATCTTGGGGTAGTGCTCTTGCTTCAAGTGCTTGACGTGCTCGGCCAGCAGCTCATCGTTGGCGATCCAGACCGCCGATTGGTGCCAGTTCTTGGAACGGATGCCGAATTGTTTCTGGTAGACCTCCTTGGAGACTTTGGAGTCAACGCTCTGGATGCGGACGCGTTCGCTGGCCCGGCGGGCCGCCAGTCGCGCCCTGGTTGCATCGAGGGCGCGGGTCACCACCTGGGCCGCCAGCCGGGAATCGGCCCGCAGGACTTGCAGGAGTTCGTTGTTGACGGCCTCGTCGATGATGTTTTGCAGTTCGCGGTTGGTGACCCTGGTCTTGGTCTGCCCC
>JANNQL010000106.1:0-53640 GCA_031400755.1 Pseudomonadota bacterium
GGTTGGGAATCGCATTATTATTGGGACCTCAAAATCCTCATCTCCTGGCCTTCAGGCGGCAAAGAGCACCAGAGACGCCATGGCCAGGACTATGGCCAGGATCTGCCTGGCCGAGATCGGTTCCTTTAGAAAGATATAGGCGAGGAGGATGGTGATTAGCGGGTAAAGGGCGGTGAGGCTCACCACCACGCTGGCCTTGCCGTTCTTGACTGAGTAGAACAAGAATAGGGTGCCGAGCATACCGGTGACCCCGGTAAGGACGGCGTAGAGAATCCCTTTCGGGTGGACCTCAGGCCGGAAGCCGACGATTTTTAATGCCAGCAGAGCGACCACAATCGTGCCGGCCACTTCATAGACAATGGCGCTGCCAGGGTTGATGTAGTTCACCGCCAGCTTGGGGAAGAAGCCCCAGAGTCCAAACAGCACAAAGGCGATGAACGCTGTTGTCAGCCAATTATCCATTCCCGCTCCACGGCCTAAGTTTTTTGTCTTGGTGTGTGTTTGTAAAATAACAAAGCCCCGGCAAGCTGCCGGGGCTTTGTTATTTGGTGATATGTTTAGATAGAGTTACGGGGTGGGGACATCGTGGCCATCGGATGCTGTCTGTTGGTGGCAGGCAATGCAGGCGCCAGAGGTAATGTCGAAGGCCTTGGTGGTGTTGAAGTTTGTCTTGAGCCCCCAATAGGTAAGTTCATGGCAGTTGCCACAGTTAAGCTTGTGGACCGCTATAGTACTGCCGGGGTGACAGCCCGTCGTGTTCAAACAGGTTGGGTCACGATCAACCTGTCCGGTGTGGCTCATTGCCTTGGGGTGATTGATAGCGTCTTCAGCAATGTCTCGGTGGCAGTTGGTGCATTCGCCAGGTCCGTACTGGGCGGCCAGGCTGATCTTGACGCCACCATTTCCTAAGTCGTGGCAATGGCCGCAATTGTTCTTGTGGATATCGACAATGGTGTCCGGCTTGTCGTGGAAGTGGCAGGCGCTGGTGCAATTCGGTACGGTCTTGTCCACTTGACCGGTGTGGTCGTTCTTGTGCTGGTGAAAGTCAAAATAGTCGCTGCCATGGCACTGGCCGCAATCGCCGCTGGCGGGCGGCGAGTTGAGGGGGGTCCAGACGACCGGCGTCTGCCGGAAGGGGGTGGCCGGATTGGCTTCTTTCAGGGCCGGGGGGCCGCCGGCGGCGTGGCAGGTGTCGCAGTTGAAGTGATGGAGATCTTCCACTACCTGGGGCCCGGTATGGCAGGTGCCGCAGGAGGTGAGCTTGGCGATAAAGCCGTTGTGGTCCGGGTAGTTTGGTTTGAAGCCCGCAGCGATGGGGTGGCAGGTGGTGCAGCGGATGCCATCGTTATGGGTAGCCAGGGTGCCGTTATTTATCCAGTAGTCGGTATTGGTGTGGCAGACCTGGCAGATTGCCGTGGTAGCGGCGCCGCTGGCGCTGTTGACGAAGCCATCTTCAGAGTCGAAGAATTTCACGCTCCTGGCGCCGCTGTTCGGGGTGTTGATGCTGGACTTGATGAGCTGGCCGTAGAAAAGGCCGAAGTTGGTACCGTTATAGCTTGAGGGCACCGGGTCATTGCCGCTACGAACTGTGAGCGCCCCAACCCCGGCCCCAGAAGGGCCGTTGGTAATGGCCGTGGTGGTCGAGGCGTCGATGACCTCAAAGGTCTTGTCGCCGGTGGTGTAGCCAAGTGTGAGGAGTAGGCCCCGGCCCGTGTTGCCTGACTTGTTGCTCCAGCGCAGGGTGTCTTCCCAAGGGGCCTTGGCGGCGGCGTTGGTAAAATTGATCGTGGTTGTGCCGTCTAAATTGTCGGTAATGTCTGAGATGGTCCCCTCGACCAGATAGAGACCGCCAGCCAGGGAACCGTTACCGAAGGTGACGCCGGAGGAGAGCCAGTTGAGCTGCGGTTGCTGGTGGGGGTTGTGACAGTCAACACAATTGGTACTCCAGTTGCCGAGGGTGCCATTGTGCATGTCCCCCATGGAGTCCGCGGAGTGGGATATCTTCCTGAATTCAGCACCACCGAGGCCATGGCATTTGTTGCAGACGGCATCAGTGATTGTCGAATAGTTAGGCGAGGTTGAGTTTGACGCCGGTGAGTATTGCCACCAGATGGAGTAGGCGTGGCACGATCCGCAGCCAACGGCATGGGACTCGTTGTGGGGGGCATCAATGACTGAAGCATAGGCATTTCCCGTTGTCAGCAGGGCTGTCATAAAACCGGCGGCAGCGCAGGCGCCTTTGATGACTTTCCATGTGTCTTTCATTTTGCAGTTCCTCTCTTACTTTTTAATCATGAAAATGAATGTTTTTTTATGCCAGGATTTATACGGAAATATAACATGATAAACAAGAAAATCAATAAGCAATAAAGCCTCTCTTTGCTTGGGCCATTTATAGAGTGAGGTCCAATTTACCGCCGTCCCAGCAGAAATTCCTCCACCAGATCGACGTCGTATTTGCTGCCGATGATCAAGGGCACCCGTTGATGCAGCGACTCAGGCTCGATGTCCATGATGTTCCTGCCGTCGCCGGTGATGGCGCGGCCGCCGGCCTGTTTGATCAGAAAGGCAAAGGGCGCGGCCTCGTAGAGCAGACGGAGCTTGCCGCTCAATTTCTTAGGGTCTTTATTGTCTTTGGGGTAGAGGAAGATACCGCCGCTGATCAGGTTGCGGTGGAAATCAGCCACCAGGGTGCCGATGTAGCGGGAGCTGAGCGGCCGCCCGTCCTCCTGGTCGACTTGCTTGACGTAGTCAATATAACGCCGCATGTTCTCGTCCCAGTAGGCGGTGTTGCCTTCATTGACGCTGAAGTATCGGGCCCGTTCCGGGATCTTGATGTCCGGGTGGGAGAGGAAGAATTCGCCGACGCTGGGGTCGAGGGTGAAGCCGTGCACCCCTTCGCCGGTGGTGAAGACCAGCATGGTGCTGGAGCCGTAGATGATGTAGCCCGCCGCCACCTGGGCCGAACCCTTCTGTAGGAGGTCGTCCATGGTGCCCTGGCCGATGGTGAGCGACGAGCGCCGGCGGTGGATGGAGAAGATGGTGCCGATGGAGACATTGACATCGATATTGGTTGAGCCGTCCAGGGGGTCGAAGGCCAGGGTGTATTTGCCCTCGTAGCACTCGGCGACCGGGATGAGATTGTCCTCCTCCTCGGAGGTCATGGCGCAGATGTAGCCGCAGCGGGCCATGCGTTTCTTGATGGTGTTATTGGCGAACTCGTCCATCTTCTGGACTGATTCGCCCTGGATATTGGTCTTGCCGGAGAGGCCGATGACATCGGCCAGGCCCGCCATATTGACTTCGGCGGAGATGGTCTTGGCGGCGACGATGAGTTCGGAGAGCAGGCCGGAAAGTTCGCCGGTGGCTTCCGGGTGCATGCGCTGGCTGTCAAGGATATGGCGGCTGACGGTGATGCCCAAGGGTCGGTTCATTTGTAAGTCTCCTGATGTTTTTGGCGGCGCCCCTGCGTGCCCCTGTTTTTAGGGTTTTGGTCGCAGGAGAAAATCTTCCACTGGTCAAACTGCTTGCCAGCGGTTATTCTTAGCCAATATTTAGTGATAACGCACGTAATTTTCCAAATGACTGATTCTCCCAATTATGCCGGAAAAAGTAAAGACTATTGAGCAGGGTCCGGGGACGCGGCGCCGATTTTTGCGGCAGGGTTTTGGCTGGTTGATTCTCTGCGCCATGAGCTATCCAATGTTTCGTTTTTTGGGCTTTCGTTTGCCTAAGAAGCCGGTGCAGGTCAGGATTGAAAAGGACCTGGGCCTCCGGGGCTTCGCCATCGAGCATGATTTTATCCTCTTTGTGAACCAGGAGGGCGCTTGGGCAGTGTCCCGCCGCTGCACCCACCTTGGCTGTACTTTGTCCTATGACGAGGCGGCCAAACAACTCGTTTGCCCTTGCCATCACAGTCAGTTCGACACCTTTGGCAAACGGCTGGCGGGCCCGGCCCAGCGTAACCTGGCGGTCTATCCGGTGGAGAAGGCCCCGTCCGGCAGCAAGGGCTATATCGTCACCATCTGATGCCGTCGCAGATAAGCGCAGACTTCGAAAGGTCCATCATTATACCGCCTATTATCATGCCGCAACTCCCCATCCAAACGGTCCTCCCTGAATTACTGGCCGCCTTGCGCCAGAAGCGGACCGTCGTCCTCTCGGCGCCGCCGGGCTCCGGCAAGACCACCGGCGTACCCTTGGCCCTGCTTCATGAAGACTGGCTGCAAGGCCGCCGCATTCTGATCCTCGAACCGCGTCGTCTGGCCGCCCGCCTGGCCGCTGCCCGGATGGCGGAGGTGTTGGGCGAGGCAGTCGGTCAACGGGTTGGCTACCGGGTACGCTTCGACAATAAGGTCTCGGCGGCCACCCGCATCGAGGTGGTCACCGAGGGCATCTTGACCCGGCGTCTGCAGAGTGACCCGGAACTGGCCGGCGTCGGCCTGGTCATCTTTGATGAATTTCACGAGCGCAGCATCCACGCCGACCTGGCCTTGGCCCTCTGTCTGGATGTCATGCATGGCCTGCGCGACGACTTGAAGGTCCTGGTCATGTCCGCCACCCTTGACCTGGAGGGCCTGACCGGTTTTTTGGATGAACCAGCCGTAGTGATCGGTCACGGCAAGGCGTTTCCGGTCAGCGTTCATTACCAGACACGCCCGACCCCAGTCCGCCGTGGCCAGGCCGGGAGCCACGGCTACTCGCGGATCCGGCTGCTCGATGAGATGGTCTGGGCCGTGAGCAATGCCATCCGCGATGAGGAGGGCGATATCCTGGCCTTTCTGCCCGGCGCTGAAGAGATTCGCCAAGTGGCCAGGCGGCTTGCCCCGCTACCGGAAGCCAAAGACCTGGACATTCTGCCCCTGTACGGCGATTTGCCCAAGGCCGTGCAGGACCGGGCGGTGACCTTTGTCCGGGGAGGTAAACGGCGGCTGGTCCTGGCGACCTCCATCGCCGAGACCAGTCTGACCATCGAGGGGGTGCGGGTGGTAATCGATGGCGGCTGGAGCCGCGTTCAGCGTTTTGACCCGAACAGCGGCCTGGCCCGACTGGTGACGGTGCGCGTCTCCCAGGCGGCGGCCGAACAACGACGGGGCCGGGCCGGTCGGTTGACTGATGGGGTTTGCTACCGCCTGTGGGCTGAGGCCGAGCAGCAGGCCTTGCCCGCCCATGGCCGCCCGGAAATCCTTGATGCCGATCTTACCCCCCTGGCCCTTGACCTCGCCGCCTGGGGGGTGACGGCTCCCCGCGCTCTGCGCTTTCTCGATCCGCCGCCGTCGGGCCACTATGCCGGGGCGGTTGGCCTCTTGCGGCTCCTGGGGGCGCTTGACCAACAGGGACGGATTACCGCCTTCGGCAAACGCATGGCCCAAGTGCCGGTCCACCCGCGTTTGGCCCGCATGCTGATGGCGGCCGGGGAGGGTTGGGGTGGGGGCCTGGCCTGCGATGTTGCCGCCCTGCTCACTGAGCGAGACATCATCCGCCGCACTGCCGGGACCCGGACCACTGATCTTGACGCCCGCCTTCAGTTGCTTACCGCCTTCCGGCGTGGCGAGAAGGGGATGGTGACCGCTTTGGGTGGCGATCTGGACGCTATCGCCAAGGTGGAGGCGGTGGCCAAGCAATTACGCCGTCTGCTGCCCAGTCGTTTAAATGATCAGGTAGGGGCAACAGTGGGCGGACTGCTGGCCTTGGCCTATCCTGATCGGATTGGCCAGTTGCGGCCGGGCAGCCGAGACCGTTATCGCTTGGCCGGCGGGCGCGGGGTGCGATTGCCGGAGGCCGATCCGCTGGCAGGCCTCCCTTACCTGGTCGCCGCCCATCTCGATGCGGGTCAGGTCGAAGGTCGGGTCTATCTGGCGGCCGCAGTCAGCCTGGAGGAACTCCGTAAGGGCTTGGCCGGGACCATCAGCACTGTTGACACCATCGATTGGGACGACTCAACGGCGGCGGTGGTCAGTCACCGTCAGCAGCGATTTTTAAGCCTTGTCCTGGACGAACGGCCCCTGGCCGCAAATGACCCTGAACTGATGCGGGCTGCCATGCTTGATGGCGCGAGGCGCCTGGGGATCCTCGCCCTGCCCTGGAGCAAGGAGGCCAGGGCGCTACAGGCCAGGGTCGGTTCGCTTGCCTACTGGCAGCCTGACCAGGGTTGGCCGGACTTGAGCGATGCCGCCCTGGCCGCCGACTATGCTTGGCTCGCCCCCTATGTCGGCGGCATGAGCCGCGCCCAGCACCTGGTCCGGCTCGACCTGCTGGCCATCCTGCGGGCCCGGCTGGACTGGGAGCAGTTGAAGCGCCTGGAGGTCGAGGCCCCCAGCCATTTCCAGGCCCCCAGCGGTTCGCGCCTGCCTCTGCGCTATGCCCCGGGCCAAGCGCCGGTGCTGGCGGTGCGCCTGCAAGAGATGTTCGGCCTAGCCGAGACGCCCAGGGTCAGCCGCGGCCAGGTGCCGGTGACCCTCCACCTCCTCTCCCCGGCCCAGCGCCCCATCCAGATCACCCAGGACCTGCGGGGCTTCTGGGACACGACCTATCCGGAGGTCAAAAAGGAGCTGAAGGGCCGCTACCCCAAGCACGTCTGGCCGGACGACCCCTGGTCAACGCCGGCCACCGCCTGGGCTCAGCCCAGGCCCTTCGGCCCCGCTCAGGACAGGCGCAAGGGCTGAGGCCGCGCACTTGCGAGAAATGGCTCTTCGACGGTTCTGGGGGTCAATTATCTCGCTTCCATATAACAATAAATACAGAAGGATTATGCCGAATCTTCGGGTGATTTACCTAGCTAATTTTATCAAAACCTGTTGACTTGCCGTCATTTTAGGCGTAGCTTGCGTCAGTTATGCGGAAACAAGAGAATTAATACTGTTATCCTAAAACAATATCGTTCTGTGATTCCATTTCTCTCGTGAAAAGCCTTAATTGTTTGCCATCGCAAAACTTAGGCAATACTTTGTCCATCATTTTCATAAATGTCTCCCAATCTTCATTTACTTTCTGGAGAATAAGAACATTTGATATATGTTCCTTGAGTTTTGGGTGACCGATGTCTGGTGTTAAATTTTGGAAAAGCTTATGGGTTCTTCTGCCGTTTGCATTTTTTGGGGTTTTCTTTTTAAGCTCATCAAGAACCCCAGGAGCCAATCTTTCATAAATCAAATTGACGGTATAATATGCGACAGCTCCAGGTTTCTTGGCGTTCATCGGCCTATACTGCCAACCTCTTAGCCGAAAAAGGTTCTCATAAAATTCGTCAGGAAAAGTCTTGATCCACGGTTGCAGCTCTTTTGCTATAAATTTATCAAGTATCTCTTGTAACGCTTGGCGAGACCTAACGGCCTGGTAGCCTGTGGCCTCATCAACCAAGGCAATAATGCCAATATGGGCTAAGCCCCTCATTAAAATTTCAGCTTTTGCGGCAACGCCCAACTGCCTAGTTTGTAACGCCCCTTCTTCTCTAGCTTTTAGCCATACTTCGCATATTTTAGGCAAAAGCACTGCGGGGTATCCTTGTAGGACATTGCGGCCACTTTTATATTTTACCGGCGACATTGGCGCCGCTTTGAAAACCTCATCAATAAAGGGTTCTAGCTGTTTTTGAGCAAGGAAAACGGGTAAGTCGGCGCCACCTTCCGAGGACACCTTTTTGCGAGCGTAAGAATTACCGCCACTTGCTCCTAATACCCCTCTGACGCCTCTTTCGCTAACTATGCGGGTTCCGTCATCAAGTACAGCACAGGGTATTTTTATGTCGCCAATAGTAATCTCTCCCCTGTATTCAGCCTTCGGCAAATTTGCGCCATCTTTCCATCGGGCTTTGGCCGCATTTGAGGCAATTTCTTTCCTTTGTCCCTCGGTTAAAGATTGTGCTCTTTTGTTACCGCCCTGTGACTGTTTTGTGTTTACCATTGCATCCTCCTAGAATTTTAGTAAGCATAAAATACAACGGAAGGGTACAATGCTTGCTTAAATATTGCAAGCATAATGTTTGAAGGATTGCGCTAATGCTTGCATTGGCAAGCACAACATATTAATAATACATAAAAAAGGATAACGAACGCTTCGAGAGGGACCGGGTTGAAGTTGCTTGTTTGAATCATGCTCTCGCCCGGCCCCTCAAGCGAAGCGTTGCGCCCTACGACGCTGGAAAAATGAGAATTAGAATAGCCACAGTAATTGTAACACACAGAACAACATGAACCGTTCGCCAGTTGCCCTCCTGCCAAACTGAACCATCGCGAGACATTCACTTGGAGCTACAACAACTCAATTTATTTGTAGAATCCACCAGCACCCATTCAGCGTTGATCAATGATGCTATTGATTCATTGGCGCAGAATGGTGGGCTGGAAGCGCGGGGCGCGATCTTCACCCGCCTCGAAGTGGTCGAGTTTATACTGGACCTGGCAGGCTACACCGAGGATCGGCCATTGCACACCATGCGGCTCCTGGAGCCCTCCTTCGGGCGAGGAGACTTCCTGCTAGTGGTGGTGAGGAGGCTGCTGACCGCCTGGCGGTCCGCGGGGGGGGAGGCTGGGTCGGCATTGGCTACCCTTGGCGATGCCATTCGGGCCGTGGAGTTGCACCACGACACGTTTCATACCACCATCAGTCAAGTGGTTGCCTTATTGAAGCAGGAACGATTGTCGGCAGAGACGGCAACCGCACTTGCCAATCGCTGGCTGCTGCAAGGTGACTTTCTCCTGCTGCCGCTCCCCGGCCCATTCGACTTCGTGATCGGCAATCCCCCTTATGTGCGCCAAGAGTTGATCCCCGCCCCTTTGCTCGCTGAGTATCGCACCCGCTTTCGGACAATCTATGACCGGGCCGACCTCTATGTCCCCTTTATCGAACGGTCACTGTCGTTGCTCGCGGTGCAGGGATGCCTGGGCTTTATCTGCGCGGATCGCTGGATGAAGAACCGCTACGGCGGGCCATTGCGCCGTATGGTGGCCAAGCGGTTTCACCTGAAGATATATGTCGATATGGTGGACACCCCGGCCTTCCAATCCGAGGTATCGGCCTACCCTGCCATCACCATTATCAGCCGGGAACCGGCGGGGGTTACCCGCATTGCCCATCGACCGTCCATCGACCGTCCATCTCTGGTGGCCTTGGCCGAAACCCTGCGTCGCGCGACGCCCTTGTCCAAGGAGGCCGGGGTGGTGCGCGAAATGGCCCTGGTGCCCAATGGCTCCGAGCCGTGGTTACTTGAATCGGTGGATCAGATGGCCTTGATTCGACGGCTTGAGCAGCAATTTCCGAGTTTGGAAGAGGTCGGATGCAAGGTGGGTATCGGCGTGGCGACCGGGGCGGACCAAGCCTTCATCGGTACCTTTAGCGACCTTGATGTTGAGCCGGACCGTAAGCTGCCACTGGTGACGACCAAGGACATCGTCTCCGGTGAGGTCCATTGGCAGGGCCTGGGGGTCGTCAATCCCTTTGCCCCGTACGGAGGTCTAGTCGATCTGCGAAGCTATCCCCGCCTGCGCCGCTACCTGGAGGAGCGGCGCAAGGTGATTGCTGGCCGGCACTGTGCGCAAAAGTCACCGGCCAACTGGTATCGCACCATCGACCGGATCACCCCGAGCCTGGCCAACCGACCGAAGCTTTTGATCCCCGACATCAAGGGCGAGGCCCATGTGGTGTTCGAAAAAGGGAGGCTGTACCCGCACCACAATCTCTATTATGTCACCTCGGAGATCTGGGAGTTACGGGCGCTGCAGGCCGTGTTACTTTCCGCCGTCACCCGCCTCTTCGTGGCGACCTATTCGACCAAGATGCGCGGCGGATTTCTCCGCTTTCAGGCCCAGTACCTCCGTCGCCTTCGCCTGCCACGGTGGGAGGAGGTGCCCGAACCGTTGCGGCAGGAGTTGGCGCTAGCCGCCCACACCCGGGATCTATCAGCCTGCAATCGAGCGGTATTTCAGTTGTACGGTTTAAGTGGTGATGAACAATCAGCCCTGGGAGGCAATGGAGAATAGATGGCCCTTGAACTTGTCGATTACGAACAGAAGGCCCGCGAGGCCGTGAAAACCTTTTGGGGTAGCCGAGAGGCAGCAAGACAAAAGCAGGTTGAGTCGGGAAAGGCTGATCAAGGCGAGCGGGCCGGGGTCACCGCCGGCAAGAATATGGATGGCTTCCTGACCTTGGTGCTCGACATCGTGCGGGCCAACGGACTGGCCCACGCCCAGATCCACCAACGGAAAGCTGTGTTGACCCTGCCCGGTTACTTTCGACCGACCAAGCTCTGGGACCTTCTGGTCATTCACCAAGGCGAGTTGGTTGCCGCCATTGAACTGAAAAGCCAGGTGGGCTCGTTTGGCAAAAACTTCAACAACCGGACCGAAGAGGCAATTGGCACGGCCCATGACTTTTGGACGGCCTACCGGGAAGAGGCTTTCGGCAAACAGCCTCGGCCATTCGCCGGCTGGCTCATGCTGGTCGAGGATGCACCGCAATCACGAGCTCCAGTCAAGGACAGGTCCCCCCACTTTCCGATCTTCGCGGAGTTCGAGGGGGCGTCGTACCTTAAACGATACGACCTCCTGTGTCAGCGATTGGTGCAAGAGCAGCTCTACACCACCGCTGCCGTCATCACCTCACCGCGAAAGGCCGCAGGCAGTGGAGAGCATGCGGAGATGTCGGCCATGACCAGCCTGAAGACCTTCGTGACCACGCTGGCTGGTCATGTGGCGGCAGTGGCGGCCCGACTAGGCAAGCCAACGAGTTGATTTGATTTCGAAATGAGTTGAAAATTGGGTGACATTTTGCCTTATAAGCGCCATTTTAAGGGCAAAAAGGGCATTTAGCCTAGTTGGGTTGAGGGACGAAACCCAACATCTTCTGAATGTTCAATCAAAGCCCGGATAAGATAAGAGACGCAACGGGACTCGACCGAAGATCCATGCACAAGAATATTTTCGCTGTTTCGGGTATTTATTTTGTATAGGTCAAAAGCATCATGGAGCGGATACATGTTTGACACAAAAAATCTCATTGAGAGGAGGGATTAAAAGTGGTTCGCGAATTTAATGTTGTTATAGAAAAAGATGAAGATGGTTATTTTGTGGCCTCTGTTCCCGCTCTTCGTGGGTGCCACACTCAGGCTAACTCATTAGATACTTTAATAAAAAGAACAAGAGAGGCTATTGAACTTTGCCTTGAAGTGGAAGAGCCGGTATCAAATGAGTTTGTGGGTGTCCAGCGTATAGCTGTTAACTGTTAACACATGAGCACCTTCCCCTCCATGCAGCAAATCAGCTATTGTCGATTGGTCTGCAAATTCACCCGTAACCTTGAAGAACCGAAAAAATTGACAATTTTTTTGCAGCGTGATTGACTGAATGAGGGCCGGATGAAAGGCTCGCCTTTTTTTACCCGTCGTCCACCGGTCTTTGGTGGCGCCATCAATCAGGAGATCACCTATGCAGGACCAATCTTCGCAAATCCGCAGCGAGTACGGCTTGATCAATTACGGCTTAAGCAACCTGAACGATGTCTACTGGAACATCCCCACCGCCCGCCTGTACGAAAAGATCCTGACCCGCCGCGAGGGTCGGCTGTCCCATCTCGGGCCTTTGGTGGTGCGGACCGGCCACCACACCGGGCGCTCGGCCAACGACAAGTTTATCGTCCGCGAGCCATCCACCGAAAATAATATCTGGTGGGGGCCGATCAACACCCCGATGAGCGAGGAGTGTTTTGATCGATTGCATCAACGCATGGTCCTGCACCTGCAGATGAACGACCTCTTTGTGCAGGACTGCTTTGCCGGCGCTGACTCCAAACACCGGCTGCCGGTGCGGATCATCACCCAGTATGGCTGGCACAGTCTCTTTGCCCGCAATATGTTTATCCAACCCAATGACGACGAACTCCGCAATCATCTCCCGGAGTTTACCGTGATCGACGTGCCGCACTTCCATGCCTCGCCAACGATTGACGGCACCAACTCCGAGACCTTCATCGTCATCAATTTTAAGAAAAAAATGGTCCTGATCGGCGGCACCAGCTATGCCGGTGAAATCAAAAAGTCGATTTTTTCGGTGATGAATTATCTGCTGCCCGAGAAAGGGATCCTGCCCATGCACTGCTCCGCCAATATCGGCAAAGACGACAAGACGGCGCTTTTTTTCGGACTTAGCGGCACCGGCAAGACGACCCTGTCCGCCGACGCCAGTCGGGTCTTGATTGGCGATGACGAGCACGGCTGGAGCGATGACGGCATCTTTAACATCGAAGGCGGCTGCTACGCCAAATTGATCAGCCTCTCGCCGACCGGCGAGCCTGAAATTTTTTCGACCACCCACCGCTTCGGCACCATCCTGGAAAACGTCGCCTTGGATGCGCGGACCAGACGGATTGACCTGGATGACGCCACCTTCACCGAAAACACCAGGGCCTCCTATCACATCTCGGCCATCCCCAATGCCAGTCAAACCGGGCTGGGCGGCCATCCCAGCAGCATCATCTTCCTGTCCGCCGATGCCTTTGGCGTCCTGCCCCCCATCGCTAAGCTTACGACCGACCAGGCCATGTATCATTTTTTGTCGGGTTATACCGCCAAGGTCGCCGGCACCGAGCGCGGGGTCACCGAACCGGCGCCGGTCTTCAGCGCCTGCTATGGCGCCCCTTTCATGCCACAGCATCCGAAGCGTTATGCCGAATTGCTCGGCCACAAGTTGAATCAGCACAAGGTCTCGGTCTGGCTGATCAATACCGGTTGGAGTGGCGGCCCCTATGGCGTCGGCAAGCGCATCGCGCTGGAGTATACCCGGGCCATGGTAAATGCCGCCCTTGACGGCAGTTTGAACGACGTGCCCACCAGCCAGGAACCTTTCTTCGGGCTGCATGTGCCGGCCTCATGCCCTGGGGTGCCGGACCAAATCCTCTCCCCCCGGCAGACCTGGCCCAGTGGCGCTGATTATGACAGCCAGGCCAAAAAACTGGCCGAGTTGTTCTATAAAAATTTTCAGAAATTCAGCGGCCAGACCAGCGCTGCGGTGCAGGCGGCAGGGCCGCAGGCATAGGTATGAGGCAGCCAATGTCGGCGGATGCGATTCTGGCGATGGAGACTCTGGCCGAGAAGGTTCAGCGCCTAGTGCGGGAGGAATTCTGGAGACCATCCTGGGGCGACGACACGCCGCTGGTTTCATCCCCTTTGTCCAGCAAACCATCCTGGCCCATATTCTTCATACCGATGAATGTGACGACGAAAAGTCCGATCACAAACTCCCACAGTCCGTGCCGTTTCCTCCTGTGTTAATTTGCCTGCATTCCAACCAGTGACACCTCAACCGGACAGATCACGAGCTGTAAGTCCGGACAATTTACCTGTTCCTTGCACCCTTAGTTTTTTTTCATCTTGACATTTAACAGCAATCACTTATATGTATATTAACATATAAACAGTTATTTATTTGTATTCGAGAGCTAACGTTACTTTTGATGAGGAAGCAGTTGAAGACAACCAAGACAGCTGAAACACTGGACGAGATCACTTCGAGTTCCATAGTCTTTCTGGCCAAGGCCTTGGCTGACGAGAATCGAGTGCGGATCATCATGTCGCTTACGCAAGGAAAAAAAACGGTTTCGACCATGGTCGATGAACTGGGCATTTCACAACCCCTGGCCTCTCATCATCTTAAGGAACTCAAGCGGGCGTTACTGGTGACGGTTGAGCGAAGTGGCCCTTTTATCTATTATGAGTTAGTCGATCAACGCATTGCAACGATTGTAACCGACCTGGGTGGCTTGGCGGCCCATCTGCTTGCCAACCGTACAACCTTTTAACCGGAATGAGGAACTTGATGAAGGAACTGCAAGAAATTCTGAGCAGGATGGAGCCCGCCGCTGCGCTTACGGTGCTGGCCCCGGCCCTAAAAAATATTCTGGCGCACCTTGAAGAAGAGGACAGGGTCAAATTTGTCACGGACATGATTGATGATCCAGACGGAGACAAACTATCCAGTATGGTGCACCTCTGACTGGCCGAGTGCATGGACGAAGGTGTCGATCCAACACATATGTGTCAAAGTCTAGTTCACAAGGTAGCCCAATCCAAACAGCTCTTGGCAGTGGCCGATCCAGGCATCTTGGAGCTGTTTGAAAACTGGCTCGAAGAACTGGAAGACGAAGCCATGGGGTACATGGAAAAGCACCCAGGGGCCGAAGCATTGGCCATGGCTGCTGACTTGGGACTTTCAAAGAGTGGCGCCGATTTCCTGCTGGCCAAGTTGCGGAGGGAGGCAAAACTGTAGCGTGTGCCAGCCGTGATTTTTTGGAACAAAGCGTGATTGGAACGTAAGGGATGCTATTTGCTGAAATTCTCAAGTCAACCGGCCACCTTACCACGATGAACACTAAGACACCATGAAGGAGGGATAATATGTCGAAAATTCGAGTATTTCTCAATGAACCAGGCGGTAAGGCCTGAATCCATTTTAATGCAATGCTGCCCAGGTTGGGCGAACTATTTCCAGATTCCATTGAGGTCATCACAAAACCACGCACAGAGTACCAGACCATGGCGTATGCCGAGCTTGGCTTGCCCAAGGCTCCGGCCATCATGGTAGGCAACGAAATTATAACCGAAGGCAAGGACATTGACGACTCGGCACTAGAGATGGCCATCTACCGTCATCTAGGCCTGCCGCGTCCCTGAGCCTACCAAGGGGGCTGTGCCGGCTGCTCAAACCGTTCAACCTTATTAACCGGAAGGAGAAACGCCATGTTGAAAGTCAAATTTTTCTTAAACGAACCAAACGGCAGCCCCTGAAGGCATTTTCAAAAAATGATGCCCAGGTTGGGCGACAAATACGCAATTGAGATCGAGGTTATATCCAAGCCCAAGGCCGAGTTCCTGACCGACGAGTATTTTGCTCTAGACCTGCCGGTAGCGCCGGCCATCATGGTGGGCGACGAAATTGTCACGGAAGGCAAGGACGTGGACGACCACACGATGGAAAGCGCCATCTGCCGTCATCTGGGCCTTCCCGATCCGCAAAAGACAGGATTTATAGACCGGTTGTTCAAAAGATAGGGCGGCAAAGGCCTGTTTAAAGTTGAACAGGTCCTAATGCCAGCAAGGAGGCGGACCAATGGAAACCATCCTTTACACGATCACCCTGGATATCCACATGCTGGCGGCCATATTCTGCGTGGCCGCGCCTTTCTATCAGTTGCGCTGGGTAAGACTGCGCGGCAAGCTGGGTTTTCCGATCATCTACCCATTTGACCGGGTGCTCGAAAATGTCCTCACCTTCCAGGTAAGATTCTGCTTCGCCATGATCCTGACGCTCATCATTACCGGTTTCGCCTTTCCTTTGATTCACTTTGCCTTTCACGGCGCATGGCGAGAGGCAAGCTCGCTTGCCCTCTCCATAATTACGGCCAAAACTGTGCTCGCCTCTATAGGGCTCGCCATCAACATCCATGGCGTCTTCAGACTGGACCCGGAAATCCAACAAACCTTTGCCGCCTTTTCCCCGGACACCCAACCGCCGGATGAGCTGCTGAACAGGTTCTGGGTCCTGCGTGGCCTGCGCAAAAAGCTTTGCGGCTTCTGTTTCTGCCTGGCCCTCGTTATCGTCGCGATAACCCCCATACTGAGGTTCTACAAATGAAGCCCGCGCGACAGATCAACGCCCTGGCAGTCACCAAAAATCCCTTGCAGTTTGCCGAGGAAACGAACGAAACCGCAAAAATCCTTGACAACTGCACCGATTGCGGCGCCTGCGTCAAGGCCTGCAATTTTCTGAGGCACTACTGCGATTCCCCCAGGGAATTGGCCAAGCGCTTTCGCCGCAACCCCCTCGAAAATATCGAAATCCCCTATTCCTGTTCTTTATGCGGTCTATGCCAGCGGATTTGCCGCCATCATCTTTATCCGGGCGGCATGTGTCACGAGGCCAGGGTAAAAATATTCCAGCCCCTGCAAGGGAAAAATCTGCCCAGTGATTTTGTTTACGACTTTATCACCCCGCGCCTTGAGGGCATCAAAAACCACCAGATATTCAGCACCTCCAAGGTGTTCGCGCTGAGCAAGCCGCCGGAGGGAAGCGGGCAGTCAGCCCCCAAAAGTGTTTTCTTTCCAGGCTGTTCCTTGCCAGCCTATGCGCCGGACGTGGTGTATAATTCCTACCAGTACCTGCGTGAGAAAATCCCCGGAATAGGCGTGGCGCTCAACTGCTGCGGCAAGCCCAGCAAGGACATGGGAGACATGGACAGATTTCGAAAAATATTTGCCGGAACCCTAGATAAATTTGCGCAGATGGGCGTCGAGGAAGTGATTCTGGGCTGCATCAACTGCCACAAGACCTTCAGGGAAAACAGCGGCCTCAAACTGCGGACCATTTATGAGATTATGGTGGAGAAGGGACTGCCCGAACCGGCCTTCGACAGCGGCGGACAGATAACCATCCACGATTCCTGTCCGGCCAGAAACCAGCCGGAAATCCGCCAAGCGGTAAGGACCATCGCCACCCGGCTCGGCCATGAGATCCACGAACTACGGTACAGAAACGATATGAGTCAGTGCTGCGGGGCTGGCGGCTGCGCGCCCACCGGCAACACAACTCTCGCCGACCGGCATACCCGGGACCGGGCCACCCAGGCCAGGGGTACGGTGATCACCTATTGTGCGCATTGCCGGGAGCGTTTTTCCACCCAAGTTCCGGCCCTGCACATCCTCAATCTCGTTTTTGGCGCTTCCGGAAAGAACCAATCGGCTGCGGCCCTGACTGAATATCATGATCCCTGGCTGAACTGGCTGCACCGGTGGCAACTCAAGAGACGACTGCAAAAGATGTGACCCCATTACAAAAAAAGCAACCTGCTTGCCCAAAACCAGGAGGTAACATGCCATGAATGAAAAAACCGCGAAAAAAGCATCCATCATGATCTTTCACGACGAGCTTTGTCAGGTGTTTAATGGCCTGATGACTGCCATAAGCCTGCAAAGGGCCGGGGCCGAGGTCACGGTCTTTTTTGGCTCGCGGGGGATCAACGCAGTGCACAAGGACAAGATTCACCAGCTCAAATGCCTGCCGGATCAGCCGGAGGAGGAGCAGAAAAAGGTGATGGACCGCATGGAGGAAATGAACCTGCCGATGCCGGAAGATATGCTGCTCATGCTGCACATGGAGGGGGCCAAATTGCTCGCCTGCCCCTTGAACAAAGCGGTCTTTGGATTTCAGGACGACGACTTTGTCGAAGGGGTAGTCCTTGCCGACCCTGAAACCTATTACACCGGAACCGTCATCCCGGCGGATATGAATTTGGTCTTTTAAGGAGAAAACGCTATGGTAAAAATCGTTGTGTTGGGAGGTTCCTTCGGCGGGCTGACCGCAGCTTTAGAACTGAAGAGATTGCTGGGCCAGAAGGCTGAGGTGACGGTGGTAAGCGCCGAGGACCGTTTTGTCTTTTTGCCGTCGCTGCCTTGGCTGATTATGGGTTGGCGCAAGCCCGAAGACATCACGCTTACGGTAGCCGAGATCCTTAAGCCTCGGGGCATCAAGTTTGTTCATGCCGCAGCCCTGGAGGTGCAGCCGGAGTCACGCCGGGTGCGGACCGAGGCAGGCGAACTCAGCTATGATTATCTCGTCGTCTCAACCGGCCCCCAGCTCGTCTTTGATGAAATTCCCGGCTTAGGCCCGGACAAAGGCTTCACGGACTGCACCTTCACCATCGATCATGCGCTGCGGACCGGCCAGACCTGGAAATCGATCCTTGAGAATCCAGGGCCGGTGGTAGTGGGCTCGGCCCAGATGGTGAGCTGTTTTGGCCCGTCCTACGAGCTGGCCTTTGAAATGGATGCCGAGTTACGGCGGCGTAAGATGCGGCACAAGGTGCCGATTCTCTATCTCACCTCCGAACCCTATCTGGGGCACATGGGGGTAGGTGGGCTGGGCAATTCCAAACGGTTCATGGAGGACGAGTTCGCGAAAAAAGACATCAAGGCCATCGTCAACCAGGCCATCGACGAGGTGGCGCCAGGGGAGATTCGGCTGAAGGACGGGACAAAAATTCCCTTCAAACTGGCCATGATCGCCCCGCCTTTCAAAGGCGTGCCGGCGGTGGCGCCGTTGGGCAATCCACGCGGCTTTGTGCCGGTTGACCAGCATTATCGTCACACCAAGCACCAGAACATCTTCGTGATCGGTGTGGCCATGGCCATCGCCCCGCCGGAACCGACGCCGGTGCCGGTGGGTGTCCCCAAGACCGGCTCGATGACGGTGAAGATGGCGAAGGTCGCCGCCGCCACTATTTTTGCCGAAATCCAGGGCGTGCCGCTCCCCAGTCCAGAGGATTTAGGGGTTCTCTGCCTCATGGACATGGGCAACACCGCCGCCCTGATGAAGGCCTCACCGCTTCTGCCACCCCGCCAAGAGTCGTACACCAAGAAAGGGGTGTGGGCAAAGTGGCTTAAGCTCTCCTTTGAGCGCTACTTTCTGTTTAAGATGAAGCACGGCTTCAGCCATTGGCCGTGAGAATGGAGAAAACTATGCGTAAGAATTCCCTGGTCCTGTTTTCTGTCGAATATCCAAAAACCGTCGTCTTTCTGTCGGTGCTGCTGGCCATGCTCTTCCTGACCCAGTTCCCGAAGATGACAACCGACACCAACCCCAAGAACATGCTGCCCGCCACTTCGGCGGTGCGGGTGGGAAATGACGGGGTCGAAAAGACCTTTGGCCTCTACGAGGACATGATCGTCCTCGGCGTGACCCACGACCAGGGCGTGGTCAATCCGGGGACACTTGCCAAAATCAAGCGGATTACCGAGGCGATTTTGCAGATTCGCGGGGTGGCCGCCCGTGACGTGGCAAGCTTCACCACCGTTGACAATGTGACCATGGAAGATGGCACCTTACGGGTAGCGCCGCTGATGACCGTGGTGCCAGACCAGGAGGCGGGACTCACGAAGCTGCGGCAGGCCCTGGCTGAAAATCCTCTGTTCATCAATCGCATTATCTCCAAGGACGGCAAGACCACGGCCATCTATATCCCTCTGGAGAAGGGCGCGAATGGTAAGGAAATCGCCGACCGCATCCGTGAGATCGTCAGTGGTGAAACCGGGGCGGAACGCTACGCCATCGCCGGTGACCCGGTGGCCCGTGATACCTTTGGCACCGAGATGTTCAAGCTCATGGGCATGTTTGCGCCCATGGCCGGCATGATCATGTGCGCGGTGGCCTTTTTCATGTTCAAGAGCCTCTTTCTCTCCATGGCCATCATGGCGCCGGCCATGATTATCATCATTTGTAGTATGGGGCTCATTATCGGCCTTGGGTATCCGGTGCATATCATGAGTTCGATGAGTCCGGTCTTCCTCATGGCCATCGCCACCGACAGCATCCACATCTTCAACGAATTCTATTTCCGTTTCCACGAAAAAGGGGATCGCAAGGCGGCCATCCTCGACACCATGCAGGCCGTCGGCAAGCCGCTGATCTACACCGACATCACTACCGCCGTCGGGTTTGCCTCTCTCATGCTCGCCAACATCATCCCGGTCAAGGTCTTCGGGTTTGGCGTGGCCTTCGGCACCATGCTGCTTTTGCTCTTGAGCTTCACCCTGGTCCCGGCGCTCCTCACCTTTATCCGGATTGAGAAAATCGAGCAGATAACCGCAAACGAAGACATCCGCGCAAGTAAAACCGCCTGTTTCCTGATGCGGCTCTGCCGGATTGGTAGTTATTGGCCACGGGCCACTCTGCTGATAGGCGGCCTTTTGATGCTTGGAGCTGTGTTTGGTGTCAGCAAAATTCATGTCAACAACAACATGGTGGAGTGGTTTAAGTCCGGAAGTGAGATCAGGACGGCGGACCGGGTGCTGAATCAGGCCCTCGGCGGCACTTCACTGGCCTATGTCGTGGCCAGCGCCAAGGAAGATGACTTTATAAAAAATCCTTCCGCCATGCGCTATATTGAAGGATTGCAACGCCACCTTGAGACCCTGCCCCTGGTGGGCAAGACTTTTTCGGTGGTCGATTACGTGAAACGGATCAACCTGGTGCTGCACGACAACGATCCCAAGTTCGATGCGGTCCCCGAGACCAAGGAGATGATCGGTCAGTACCTCTTTCTGTTTGCCATGTCCGCCAAGCCGTCCGACCTCGACAATGTGGTGGACTACCCCTTCCGCCAGGCCAATATCTGGGTGCAGATGAAGACCTGGGACGCCCAGGCCATGCGCCAGGTGATAGCGGCCATGGACGAGTATGCACTGGCCCATCCCATGCCCCTTGAACTGAAACCGGCGGGTATCGCCTACTTCAACCTGATCTGGAACAACGAGGTCCTCTGGGACATGGTGAAAGGCTTTCTGGCGGCCTTGGTCATGGTCTTCGTCATCCTGGTGATCAATTTCCGCTCAGTTAAATGGGCCGTGGTGAGTTATGTGCCCTTGCTTGCCACCATCCTCCTCCTCTACGGCGTCATCGGCTTCATGGGCAAGGATTTTGACATGCCGATCTCCGTGCTCTCCTGTCTGTCATTAGGCATGGCGGTAGATTTTGCTATCCACTTCGTGGGCCGCCTCCGCTTGCGGCGGGCGGAAACCAACGGCGGCGAACCGCTCGCCGACAGTTTGGACTGGACAGCGGCCCGGCCTGGCAAAGGGATTATGCGCAACGCCCTGCTCTTTGCTGCCGCCTTTTCGGTAATGCTGTTCGCGCCACTCACCCCGTACATCACTGTAGGCGCCTTTATCGTCAGCATGATGGTGATGAGCGCGCTCATGACCATCATCTATTTGCCCGCCATCATCACCCTGATGCAGGGCTGGCTCTTGAAAGGAGAATGAGATGAATAGAATTGCCTTATTGACCATGTTCTTGGCCGTCAGCCTTTGCTCCAGCGTCCTGGCTGCCTCTCCCGACGAAATCGTCAAAAAGTCACAGGCCGCCTTTTTCTACCCCGGTGCCGACTTCAAGGCCAGGGTCATGATGAAATTGATCAGCCCAAGCGGCCAGGAACGGCTGCGGGAGATGACCATGCTGCGTCTGAACACCGGCGAGGCGGGCGGTGAGCAGAAATACTTCATGTACTTCTTTCAGCCTGCCGAGGTCAAGGACATGACCTTTATGGTCTTCAAGTATCCGGAAAAAGACGACGACCGCTGGCTGTTTGTCCCGGCCATCAACATGGTGCGGCGTATCGCCATGCAGGACAAGCAGGCGAGTTTTGTCGGCTCGGACTTCACCTACGAGGATGTCTCCGGTCGGGATCTGGGGGATGATGCGCATGAACTTGCCAAAGAAGAGACGCTGAACGGCAAGGAGTGCTTTGTGATCAAGAGTACGCCCAAGGCGGACAGCGCCAGCTACGGGTATAAGCTCGCCTGGATCGATAAGGCGACTTTTCTCCCCATGAAAGAGGAGTACTATGACCGGGCAGGGGGGACGGTCAGGGTCTTCACCGCCGATGAGGTGCATGAGG
This sequence comes from Pseudomonadota bacterium, assembly GCA_031400755.1. Taxonomy (GTDB): domain Bacteria; phylum Desulfobacterota; class Desulfobulbia; order Desulfobulbales; family VMSU01; genus VMSU01. The sequence continues at coordinate 21,436 of JANNQL010000106.1, forward strand.
TCAAGGGCTTCCCCACCATCACCAAGCGCACCATGAAGAATCTGCAGAGTGGCCACCGCACCGAGGTCTCCTATGCCAGTCAGGATTACAATGTCGGCCTGGAAGAGAGCCTCTTTTCAGAACGTTTTCTCAAACAGCCTCCGAAAAAATGGACCGAATAAAGGGTCTGGCCATGCTGATACCCCGGATCTGGTTCGTCACTTGGCTTACGGCCTCGCTGTTGCTGAGGGCTGAGGTAGGGGAGGCGGCGCTTACCCTGCACGGTTTTATTCAGGGAAATTATGCGCTCGATACCGACTCATCGAACCCCGATGGCCGTGACTCAAAGCTGGCCGAGGAACGGGCCCAGCTCAAGCTTGAGGCGGACCAAGGGGCGCTCCGTTTTTTTGTTAAAACCGATCTGACCTGGGACCATCTTGACGACGAGGAGGATCTGGAACTGCGGGAAGGGACGGTTGATTACACCGCATCAAATTGGGATTGTAAGCTTGGCAGACAGATGGTCACCTGGGGGCTTGGCGACCTGGTGTTCATCAACGATGTCTTTCCCAAGGATTATGAGGCCTTTTTTGCCGGTCGGCCCCTTGAATATCTGAAGAAGGGGGTGGATGGCGTAAAGTTTGGCCTCTATCCCGGCTTCGTCTCATTCGAGGTTATCGCCATCCCCCTGTTCACGGCCAACCATTTTCCCGATGCCAAGCGCTTCTGGCTGTATGACCCGCTGCCGATGGTGACCAACCGGCAAACCATTGATCCGGGATCAAGCCTTGACAATACCGAAGTCGCAGTGCGCGCCTACCGTGATATCGGAGGCTTTGATGTCTCGCTCTATGGCTACCGGGGGTTCTACCGGCAACCAGCCATGCAGACTGATTTTCCCACTTCCCCCACCCGGCTGACTCTCTGGTATCCGGAACTCGCGGTTTATGGCGTCAGCCTGCAAGGCAGCGCCTTGGGCGGCGTCGTCAGTCTGGAGACTGGCTACTACGACTCACAAGATGATCAGGCTGGCGACAATCCCATGGTCCCCAACAGTCAGGCCCGGTTTCTGGTAGGCTATCAACGCCAATTCTGGGAAGATTTCACCGTCGGTCTTCAGTATTACGGGGAGAGGATGGAAAACTTTAGCGATTATACCGCCACCCTGCCAGCGGGAATGCCTGCCGAGGATAGGCTGCACGACCTGGTCAGCGTCCGGCTGACTCAACTCCTCCGGCACCAGACCGTAAAGCTCTCCCTCTTCGCCTTTTGGGGGCTCTCCAGTGCTGACTATCTGATCAATCCCGAGGTCAAATACAACTTTACCGACCAGGTGTGGGCGGCGCTGGGGGCCAACCTCTTTGGCAGCGGCGAGCCCTGGACCCAGTTCGGCCAGCTTGACCGTAACGACAGCATCTATCTCCAGACCCGCTATGAGTTTTGACCTTCATTTGATACCTCCGTTAAACACGCTATGCAGTTAGTCCAGGGGGAAGGGGACATCCCAAGTTGTCTGTCCTCTTCCCCCTCGGGAATGATATACTCCGTTGTTGTTATTTGGATTTTTTTGGTGCCTCCGTTTCCGTTTTGCTCGGAACAGTCGTCTTGATCTCTTTCTTCTTTTGTGGGACACAGCCACAACCACAAGGTACTTTTTGCTCTGCCATTGTTATCACCTCCTTTTCTTGTTAAGTGCTTGCGCAATGGCTTAACTAGAATGACAAAAAAAATGCATCACTCTTTTGCTTCTAGTTCGCCAACCCTTCCCCTCACTATGTTGAGTTCTTTTTGCAGCTCAATTTCATATTCTTTTAACGCTTTCAAGCTGGCCATGCTCAGTTCTTTTTCTTTAAACCTGCCCGAGCCTTGGCACCCACAGGTACAAACTTCATTCAATATTTCCCGGCAGCCCTCCATGGCTTCTTCATTGATCGAATACGGAATCCAATACCCCTGCCTTTCGCTTCGTACTAGCCCTGCTTGCTTTAATATCTTAAGGTGTTGTGAGACGGCGGGAAGGGTTATACCCAGTCTGTTTGAAATTTCTTTTACCCCTAACGCCCCGTTGGCTTTAAGAAGTTCAATAATTTTCACGCGCGTTTCCACGCTGAGGACTTTAAATATTTCGGCTGGCTCGATAAGCATCATGATAAACCAATTAAGTAGTTTTGCAATGACTTAATCATTAGCATGTCGCAAGATATCTTGTCAACTTTTTTCTTGATGAGGCCAGGGCTGGCCGTGAGCAGCAGATAACCACCATGACCAAGGCAACCCCTTTTGATGAGCGCGCAATCGAATACGATGCCTGGTTCGAGACATATCGAGATCTCTACCTGACAGAGCTGGAAGCTTTACGCAGCGTCATCCCTGCCAGTGGCAGCGGGGTAGAAATTGGTGTTGGCACCGGACGCTTCGCGGCCCCACTCGGCATTACCGTTGGGGTAGAGCCATCACCACGGATGGCGAAGCTGGCACGGCAGCGTGGAGTCGAAGTGGTGGAAGGTGTTGCGGAAGCCCTTCCGTTTGCTGACGGCAGCTATGATTTCGCCATCATGGTAACAGTTGTCTGCTTCCTGGACGATGTGTCCCAAGCGTTTTTGGAAACCCACCGCATCCTCAAGTCGAACGGCATTCTTGTCGTTGGATTCATCGACCGTGATAGCCAACTTGGTCTACACTACAGCCAAATCAAGGAACTGAGCAAGTTCTACTGCGATGCTACCTTTTATTCGGCAAGCGAATTGGAATCGTTACTGGCCAAGGCCGGCTTTTACAACTTCTCATACCTACAGACCCTTATGCCGGGAGAAACAAATGTCCTGACTATCCAAGAGGGTCATGGCAGCGGCGGGTTTGTGGTCATACAAGCACACAAGACAGAGCTGTAAATCTACAGGAAACGTCGAGCCATTCAATTGCCATCAACTATCCACAGGCCCCGTCACCCTGTTAAGTATTGACAAGAGTCCGTGAAAACGATATAGATTTTAGGCATTTCGTATAAATGGGGTTACTGGAAAAATCATTACCATGGCAGTCTGTTTGATGAGAAGTATGAGGGTCTCATGGAGCGGCAGTCAGTGCCATAGAATGTTTGGCAGAATACGTAATTGATATGTTCACAACCGCATGATGACAGACACTTGCATCCTACCCCCTTCACTGATACCCCTTTCCGAACCTATATCCCGTTGCCTTTCACGCTACAACAATTTTCAGATGGCTGCTCTTGCGGTGTGTTTGTATTGTTTTCGGCCCGGCTGGATGATATTGCGATCTTTGGCTGTAACCCCTTTCACGGTAGGATGTTGTCCCCGTTTAGACAATCAACCTCAGAACAGATAACTCGATGAAACTCCAACTCAGTCTGACAAATTTACTAGTCGCCGCAGGTTTTGCCATCGTCACCTTTTCGGTGTGGGGCCTCACTAATCGTCCGGTGCAAGAGCCGCCCTGGCCAACCTCGGTGGCCGGTATGTCCTTTTCGCCGATCCGGCAAGACGATGATCCGACCAAGGACATCTATCCGACCAATGAAGAGATTGACCAAGACATTGCCCTGCTGGCCGGCAAGGTGCGATCAATCCGGACTTACGGCGTTGGCGGCACGCTGGCCAACATCCCCGAGCTTGCCAAGAAACATAAAATGAAGGTCACCCTCGGCGCCTGGCTTGACCGTAATCTGGCCGCCAACGAAGAGGAGATCAAGAAGGTCGTCGCCATCGCCCTGGCCAATCCGGGCACGGTGGACCGGGTCATGGTCGGCAACGAGGCCATCCTCATCGGTGAACTGACGGCCGAGGAGGTCATCAACTATATGGATCGGGTCAAGGCCCAGGTCAAGGTGCCAGTCAGTACCGGCGAACCATGGCACGTCTGGATCGCCAACCCCGAGCTTGCCGACCATGCTGATTTTGTCGCTGTTCATCTGCTGCCCTACTGGGAAGGCATAGACTTAAACAACGCCATCGACTATATCAAAAATTGTTTCAAGATCCTGACCGAGGCCTTTCCAAACACCAAAATCCTGATTGCCGAAGTCGGCTGGCCCAGCAATGGCCGGACCCGCAACAGCGCCATCGCCAGCGAGGCCAACGAGGCCATTTTTCTGCGCCGTTTTCTGGCCCTGGCCCAGAAAGAACACTACGATTATTTCATCATGGAGGCCTTTGATCAGACCTGGAAGGCGAGTTCAGAAGGGTCGGTCGGCGCCTATTGGGGGGTCTACAACGTCTTCCGCACCCAAAAATTCGCCTTTACCGAACCGGTCGTCAAGATCCCCCACTGGCGATTGCTGGCCGCTATCTCGATCACGGTGGCCATCATAACCCTATGGCTGCTCTTGATCGACAGCTCGACCCTGCGCAGCCGGGGCCGCAGTTTCCTGGCGGCCATTGCCAATGGCGTCGGCGTTGGCGTAGTCTGGGCCGGCTATGACTACGCCAACCAATATCTCACCCCGATGGCGGTGATCGTCGGTATTGTCCTGGCGATCGGCTATCTGGGCATTACCCTGGTCCTCTTGGCCGAGGCCCATGAGATGGCCGAGGCCTCATGGACCACCAAACGGCGGCGGCTGTTCACCCACGCCCCTCCAGTAGAGGAGGGCCATGCGGCGACCAGGCAGCCCAAGGTCTCCATTCATGTCCCAGCCTATAACGAGCCGGCGGAAATGATGAAGGAGACCTTGGCGGCCCTGGCCCGGCTTGACTATGCGAATTTTGAGGTGGTGGTCGTCGATAACAACACCAAGGACCCGGCGGTCTGGCAGCCGGTTGAGGCCTACTGCCTTGAGTTGGGGCCTCGTTTTCGTTTTTTTCATGTCGATCCGCTACAGGGCTATAAGGCTGGGGCGCTGAATTACGCCTTGGCCAATACCGCGGACGACGCCGAAGTAATCGCGGTCATCGACAGCGATTACCAGGTCGATCCTGCCTGGCTCAAGGACCTGACCCCGCATTTCGCCAATCCGCACATCGGCTTCGTGCAGGCCCCCCAGGACTATCGCGACGGAGACGAGAATTTCTTTAAGACCATGTGCAAGGCTGAATACGAGGGCTTTTTCCATATCGGCATGGTCACCCGCAATGAGCGTAACGCCATTATTGAGCATGGCACCATGACCATGATCCGCACCTCGGTCCTCAAAGAGGTGGGCGGCTGGGCGGAATGGTGCATCACCGAAGACGCGGACCTCGGCTTGAAGATTTTCGAACATGGTTTCGAAGGCGCCTACGTCGAAGAGACCTACGGCAAAGGCCTGATGCCCGATACCTTCCTGGACTACAAGAAACAGCGGGCCCGCTGGGCCTATGGCGCGGTGCAGATCGTCAAGCACCACTACCGGGAGTTGTTCGGTTCTGCCCCGACCAAACTCGATCGTGGTCAGCGTTATCATTTTCTGGCGGGTTGGCTCCCCTGGCTGGCCGATGGCATCAATCTCTTTTATACCCTGGCAGCCATTTTCTGGTCAGGGGCGATGATTATCGACCCGCTGCATGTTGATCCGCCCTTGGCCTTTTTCATGCTGCCGCCGATTATCCTGTTCGTCTTCAAGATCGTCAAGCTGGCCTATCTGTACCGCTTCCGGATGGGGACCTCAATGCTTTTGACCATGGCGGCCGCTTTGTCCGGGCTGGCGCTCTCCCATACCATTTCCAAGGCCGTGCTGACCGGCTTTGTCACCAAGAACCTGCCGTTCTTCCGGACCCCGAAATGTGAGGACAGCCCTGCCGTCATTCGCGCCCTGGCGGCAGTCACTGAAGAGATCGTCATCGCCGTTACCCTCTGGATCGGTATATTGGGCGTTGTCGTGCGCGGGGGACAAGATTTATGGAGCACCATGCTGTGGGCCAGCGTTCTCTTTATCCAGTCATTACCTTACTTGGCGGCAGTCCTGGTCTCATTGAGCACCACCCTGCCCGCTGCCAAGAAGGAGGCCAAAGCCATCGATCCGCTGCAGCCTGCTTCGAGTCCATCGTAAATCAGAATCAGGAGTCAGAATTCAGGATAGAAGAGCAACCCTTTTTGGCCCCTGTGCTTCCATTTATTCTGACTCCTGACTCCTGAATTCTGACTCCTGATTCTCATGAAAACTGATCTTGAGCTGACCATCCTGCCCCAGCCCGACGACACGACCTGCGGCCCCACCTGCCTGCATGCCGTCTATAGTTATTTCGGCGAGCAAACCAGCCTTGACGAGATTATCCGGGAGGTGACCACCCTCGACTCCGGCGGTACGCTCGCCGTCTATCTGGCCTGTCACGCCTTGCGGCGGGGCTATAGCGCCAGTATCTACACCTATAATCTGCATTTTTTCGATCCCACCTGGTTTGCGCCAGGGGACCATGACCTGCACGGCAAACTCCTGGCCCAGGCCACCTTGAAGAAGGACGACCAGCGTCTGCATGCCGCGGCCCGTGGTTATATCGATTTTTTGAAGCTCGGCGGCAAGCTCCACTTTGAAGACCTGAACCGCAGTCTGATCCGTAACACCCTCCGCAAGTCCCTGCCGATTATCACCGGCCTCAGCTCGACCTATCTCTACCGCAGCATGCGCGAATACGGCCCGGATGGCGTTGATGACGACCTGCGTGGCGAACCCACCGGCCACTTTGTAGTCCTCTCCGGCTACGACCGTGATGAACGCTCCGTCCATATTGCCGATCCATACCATAAAAATCCGGTCTCCACAGCCCTTTCGGCCCACTATTACAGCGTCCATATCGACCGGGTGATCAGCGCCATCCTGCTCGGGGTCCTGACCCACGACGCCAACTTTCTCATCATCCAGCCGCCCAAACATAACAATAACAAAAAGGCCTGACCGTGCTGACCCTGATCGTTGTCAATGACCCCAGTGACTGGCCCCTCGAGATCGAAGGCATTGAGCTGGTCGCGGCCCGCGCCTACCTGACCGAGCCTGCCTATGCCAAACTGCGGAGCGCCAAGGTCTTCAACCTCTGCCGCTACTATCGCTATCAGAGCACCGGCTACTATGTCTCGCTTTTGGCCGCCGCCCGCGGCCACAAGCCGCTGCCCGACATCACCACCATCCAGGACTTCAAGAGCCAGACCATCATCAGGATCGTCTCTGACGAGGCGGACCAGCACATCCAGAAGAGTCTGGCCCATATCCGCTCCAAGGACTTCGTGTTGAGTGTCTACTTCGGCCACAACGTCGCCAAGCAGCACGATCGCTTGAGTCAGCACCTGTTTCGTCAATTTCAGGCCCCGTTCTTTAGGGCCTTTTTTGTCTATAACGACAAGAACGCCAAGTGGTTTTTGCAGAATATCAACCCGATCCCCACCTCAGAGATCCCTCCGGAGCACCGTGATTTTGTGGTGGAGGTCGCCCGGGAGTATTTCATGGGCCGGCGCCGCATCGTTAAGCGTCGGGCCCAAAACCGCTACGACCTGGCCATCCTCCAGGACGTCAACGACCCCGAGCCGCCATCCGACCCGCGGGCCTTGCAGCACTTTGCCCAGGCCGCTTCCTCGCTTGGCATGGACACCGAGTTTATCGACAGAAACGATTACGGTCGCCTGGCCGAGTTCGACGCCCTCTTCATCCGCGAGACCACCAGTGTCAATCACCACACCTACCGTTTCGCCCGCCGGGCCTTGGCCAAGAAGATGGTGGTGGTCGACGACCCCGAGTCAATCCTCAAATGCACCAACAAGGTCTTTTTGGCCGAGGTCCTGGAGCGCAACCGTATCCTGATCCCGAAGACGCTCATCGTCCATAAGGACAACAGCAAGAACGTGGTGGAGCAACTGGGTCTGCCCTGCATCCTTAAACAGCCGGACTCCTCCTTTTCGCAAGGGGTGGTCAAGGTCGAGAGCGATGAGGAGCTGGAGCAGCAGGTCACCAAGCTCCTGGCCAAGTCGGACCTGATCATTGCCCAGGAGTTCCTGCCTACCACATTCGACTGGCGGGTGGGCATCTTCGACCGCCAGCCCCTGTTCGTCTGCAAGTACTTCATGGCCAAAAAGCATTGGCAGATTATCAAACGCGATGAGAGCGGCGCCAAGACCGCAGACGGCAATTTCCAGACCATGCCGGTGGAGCATGCCCCGGACCAGCTCATCCGCACGGCGCTCAAGGCCGCCAACCTGATCGGCGACGGCCTGTATGGGGTCGATATCAAGGAGATCGGCAAGAAATTTTATGTCATCGAGATCAATGACAACCCCAATATTGACGCAGGCGTTGAGGACGCCATCCTGCGGGAGGAGCTCTATCTCAGGATCATGCGGGTCTTTCTGCGGCGGATTGAGCACAGAAACGAACGAGGCAGCGCATGGTAAGCGCCACCCCGCATATCTTCGAGGGTTTTGGCCTTGAACTGGAGTACATGATTGTCCGGCAAGATACTTTGGATGTCTTGGCCGTGGCCGACCAGCTACTCTCTGCCGCCGCCGGGGCCTTGGCTAACGATGTGGAGCGGGGCGCCTTTGCGTGGTCCAATGAACTGGCCTTGCATGTCATTGAGATGAAGACCAACGGCCCGGCCCCCAATCTGGCGGGCTTGAGCGCCGGTTTTCAGGGCGAGGTCAGGGCCATGAACCGCCTGCTCGAACCTTTGGGCGCAACGCTTATGCCGTCTGCCATGCACCCGTGGATGGACCCATACCGTGAGACCAAGCTCTGGCCCCACGGTTATCGGGCGGTGTACGAGGCCTATAACCGCATCTTCAACTGCCAGGGCCACGGCTGGTCGAACCTGCAATCCGTCCATGTCAATCTGGCCTTTAATGGCGATGATGAATTTGGTCGCCTGCATGCCGCTATCCGCTTGATCCTACCGCTCTTGCCCGCCCTGGCCGCCAGTTCCCCCTTTGTCGAAGGCCGGGCCACCGGGCTCCTCGATAACCGCCTGGAGTTCTATCGCCACAACCAGAAACGCATCCCATCGTTGGCCGGCGCCATCATCTCGGAACAGGTCTATACCAGGCGCCAGTACGAAGAGACGATCCTCAAACGCAATTATCAGGACATCGCCCCTCATGACCCGGAGCGCATCTTGCAGGATGAGTGGTTGAATTCGCGGGGGGCCATCGCCCGCTTTCAGAGGTCGGCGATCGAGATCCGCCTGCTCGATATCCAGGAGTGTCCGGCCGCCGACCTGGCGATCACCACAGCCATTGTCGAGGTGTTACGCGCCCTGGTTGCCGAGCGCTGGTCGAGTGTCGTCGAGCAGCAGGCCGTCCCGATCCCGCCCCTGGCCCAGCTCCTCGATCAAACCATCCGAGAGGGGGAACAGGCGGTGATAGATGATCAGGCCTTCCTGCGCCTCTTCGGGATCAATGCACCAAAGATCCTGGCTGGCGAATTCTGGCAGGCGCTGATTGACCAAACCGTGGCTGTGTCTGATGAGGCGCGGCCGTTGCTTGATGTCATTACCAGACAAGGCCCTTTGGCCCGCCGTCTGCTGCAAGCGGCAGGGGAAAAGCCCGGCAAGACGCGGCTGCACGAACTCTACGGGCGGCTTTGCACCTGTTTGGCTTGCGGAGAGATGTTCCTTGCCTGAGTTAGAACTCATTATCAGCTGTGAGCATGGCGGCCATGAAGTGCCTACGCCCTACGCCGCCCTTTTAGACGACTCTTCAACCGAGCTTGCCAGCCATCGCGGCTGGGACCCCGGCGCCCTGCCGGTGGCAGAAAGGCTGGCGTCCTGTCTGTCTGCCACCTTGTTCTTCACGACCGTCAGCCGCTTGTTGATTGATAACAACCGCTCACTCAGGCACCGGGGCCTTTTTTCTGCAATCAGCCGCGCCCTGCCCCTCGTTGACAAAGAGCTGATCATCGACCGTTATTACCTGCCGCATCGTCAAAAAATCTTTGATGCCGTCAGCACTGCCATTGCTCATGGCAAGCAGGTGTTGCATCTGGCCATCCACAGCTTCACCCCGGTGCTGGCCGGAAAGGTCAGGCAGGCTGACCTGGGCCTGCTCTATGACAGCGCTCGAATCAACGAAGGCCTGTTGTGCCAAGGCTGGCAGGCGGCCATTAAAAAAGCCAGGCCTGACCTGACCATCCGCCGCAATTACCCCTATCGTGGCCAGAGCGACGGCCTGCCCACCTGGCTGCGGGGGCGATTGCCCGAGTCGCAGTATCTGGGGATTGAAGTGGAGATCAACCAGGCTCGGCTGACGAACTCAATTGATCAGGCTACGATTGCCGACTTGCTCGCTCAGACCATGTTGCCCTGCCTTGCTGCAAACCAGCCCTGTCCGGTCATTAAGGTGCAAAATGAAAAAAGTCCCCTCCCTCCTGGCGGGGGAGGGCTAGGGTGGGGGGGATGTGCAACATCTGACGCTGTCGCCAACTTTCCTCAGCCCCTAAGCGACACCAACGACCCTGGCGAAGAGGTCATCGTCATCGTCGATGCCGAGAATCTGGTCATCGGCGAGGCCACACGCCGCGAGATGCGCCGTCAAAACCTGACGCACCGGGCCACCTATGTCCTGGTCTTCAACCAAAAAGGCCAGCTCTTCGTCCAGAAGCGAACCATGAGCAAGGACATCTATCCGGGCTATTTTGATGTCGCGGCCGGCGGGGTGGTCCTGAGCGGTGAGTCATACGAAGAGTCGGCCCAGCGTGAACTGCGGGAAGAACTGGGGGTTGAGGCCGAGCTGGAATTCTTGTTTGATAGGTATTTCGAAGACGGACGGAACAAGGTCTGGGGTCGGGTCTATCGCTGTAGCCATGAAGGCCCCTTTGTCTTGCAGCAATCGGAGGTGGAGAGCGGCGCGTTTATGACGCTTTCGGAAATTTTTTCAGCGACCGATGCCGACTTTACCCCGGATGGACTGGCGATCCTTGAGCAGCTCAGCTCCTTTGGCGGTAGAGGCTGTTGTCCACCACCTGGACCATCTTGCTCTCATCAAGAGAGCCGCCGAGGAAGGCGTTGATGCGGGCGGCCTGGCCGGCGGCATCGGCAATGACTTCGGCGTATTTGACATCAAGGACTTCCATGCCGTTTTTCTCAAGGAACTTGCCGATCTTGCGGAGATGGATGGAAAATTTGGCTGCCATGACTTCATCGGAAACCTGGCCCTGCGAGTGGCCGGACCGTTCAAGCATCTTTTGCTGGGAGGCCAGGACCTCAGGCAGCTCACGTCGCATGAAGATGATTTTGTAGTTGAGCCCTGGCGGCAGGCAGGTCAGGAGCGAGGAGATGATCTTGATCGCAGAGCCTTTGGCCTCCCCCAGCCAACTGGCATCCTGGGCCAGGTCTTTGACCTTTTCGGCCTCGTAGTAGCCTTTGGGGTTGTCGGCGTCGGCCACACGTCGTCCATCCTGATAAATCGGCAGACCACCGGCCTCCAGCATCTTCATCATCATGGAGGTGCCGGAACGAGGCAGGCCGGAGACGATAGTGATGGTCGTAAGCTGCTGCTTGATCAATGAAGGCATGTCCTTTTTCTTAATCCAATTCGTAGGTATCACGCCAGTCGCCGCCTTCCCGCCACTTGGGTTGCTCGGCCTTGCCGAACAGGTAATTGCCGATCACCAGATAATCCATCTCGGTGCGCATGAAGCACTGATAGGCATCTTCCGGAGAGCAGACGATTGGTTCGCCGCGGACGTTGAAACTGGTATTGACCACGAGAGAGCAGCCGGTCAGGGCCTTGAAGGCGGTAATCAATTGCCAGTAGCGCGGGTTGGTCTCGCGGTGCACCGTCTGAATCCTGGCCGAATAATCGACATGGGTGATGGCTGGCAGGTCGGAACGGAGATGGTAGAGGCGTTCGTACATGGGCAGCGAGTTGTAGTCAGCCGGGGGCTTGGTGCGGCGATTTTCGCGGACCGGCGCCACCAGGAGCATATAGGGTGACGCCCCCTCCAGTTCAAAATACTCTGCCGCGTCCTCGGCCAGCACCGAGGGCGCAAACGGCCTGAAGCCCTCCCGGTATTTGATCTTGAGGTTCAGGCGTTTCTGCATCTCAGGGTGCCGGGGGTCGCCCAGGATGCTGCGGCCGCCTAAGGCCCGTGGTCCCCACTCCATGCGGCCCTGGCACCAGCCGACAATTTGGCCGTTGGCCAAGAGTTCTGCCACCTTGGCGGTCAGTTGGCCGAAATCCGTAAAACAGGCGGCCGGGGCCTGGTGTTTTCGGCAGAGGCGCTGGACAGTGAGGTCGGAAAACTCCGGGCCCAGATAGCTGCCCTGCATGGCGTCACTGCCGTCCGGGTTCGGGGTTCGTTCCTGAGCCCGCCAGATGTGATGGGCCGCATAGGCCGCGCCCAAGGCGCCGCCGGCGTCACCGGCGGCCGGTTGGACCCAAATTTTATCAAAGATGCCGGCCTTGAGCAGCTTGCCGTTCGCCACGCAATTCAAGGCCACACCACCGGCCATGACCAGGTTAGGGCTGCCGGTGAGTTCACGTGCGGTGCGGGCCAGGCGTAGGACCATCTCTTCGGTGACCTGCTGAATGGCGAGCGCCAGGTCCATGTAATCCTGGGTGAGATCGGATTCCGACTGCCGTTTGGCCAGGCCGAACAGGGCCTGCCACTTCTGGTTATGGCACATCTTCATGCCGGTGGCGTAATCGAAATACGCCATGTTGAGGATGATGCTGCCATCGTCGCGCAGATCGACCAGGTGCTCCAGAATCAACTGGCGGTAGCGCGGCACTGCCTCACCATCCGGATTGCCATAGGGGGCCAGGCCCATCAACTTATACTCGCCGCTGTTGACCTTGAAACCCATAAAATAAGTGAAGGCCGAGTAAAGCAGGCCGATGGAGTGGGGGAAGGGCAGCTCGCGCAGGATGGAGATGTCTTTGCCTTTGCCGTGACCGATGGTAGTGGTGGCCCACTCGCCAACCCCGTCGATGGTAAGTATTGCCGCCTCGTCAAATGGCGAGGGATAAAAGGCCGAGGCGGCGTGCGACAGGTGGTGCTCGGGAAAGAGGAGCGGCGGCTTGCGGGACAGTTCGCCGCCGGACAGTTTTTCGAACTCGTCCCAAAGCATCTTCTTCATGAAGAGCTTTTCTTTGATCCAGACCGGCATGGCCGTCAGAAAGCTCCTGAGCCCCCGTGGGGCAAAGGCATGGTAGGTCTCCAGCAGGCGCTCGAATTTTAAGAGCGGCTTGTCGTAGAAGGCAATGGCGGTCAGGTCCGGGATGCTGAGACCGGCCTCCGACAACACATAGGCGATGGCTTTAGCCGGAAACGAATCGTCGTGTTTTTTACGGCTGAAGCGTTCCTCGTGGGCGGCGGCGATGATCTTGCCGTCTTGGAGAAGAACGGCGGCGCTGTCGTGGTAGAAGGCGGAGACGCCCAGGATGGATTCAGTCATTGAATGTCTAAAACAGGGTATAGACAAAAGGGGCAATGGCCGAACCGCTGGTGAAGACGATGAGGGCGCCAAAGGTCAGTAAGACTAAAATGATGGGCAGCAACCAGAATTTTTTTCGGACCTTCATAAAGGCCCAGAGATCTTTCAAGAAATCCATACATGCTCCTGTAAAAAAAATGAGGACGGGGATGGTAAAGTAATCTGTCCCTGATATCAGAACGGCTTCTCCAGGTCAGCGGCGGTAACGGTATGGTCACGTCGGACAAAGGCCGATTGCCGCCCGGCCTTCCATTGCTTGAGGCCCATGGCGTCCTTGCCGGACAACTTACGAATCAGGCCGACGGGAGTCACCACCACAAAAAAGACGATAGAGAGGAGTATCGTGGAGACGATTTCACCCAGCCAATGGGAGAGGGCAAACCACAGGCGGGCCAGTGGGGTCAACAGCTTCGGGGCAGTCATGGTCAGGACCAGGACGACGATGGCCGGGGCGATCAGGGTGGTCGAGTGCTTGGCCCAGGCCACCAGGAGGGCGATCAGGATGATGGCGAGGCCGGTGTCCTTGCACTGGTCTGGAGTGATTTTTTTGGTCTGCATAGGACTTGATCCGTGCCTTAAAGAAGTTTTCTATGCTTTGATGAATAATCCCCTCCCCTTGGCGGGGCTCTGTTTAGTCCCCGCCAAGGGGGGGAGGGTCAGGGTTGGGGCAGGCAATTTTTTAATTGGACATTACTGATGAATAGTTGATGATTGGATTCATAATGTCAAGAGAAATAAAATCTGCTATGATGCCTGAACCCGTGATTGACAAGGGGTGAGGCTAGGTCTTGTCCCCTCGGCCAGCACGGTGTCCTATCGTTTGTTTACGGGGTGCATTTTTCGCCCTCCATGGCGGAGGATTGGGCAGAAGGCCGCGCCTATTTTAGAAAAAGGACACATAAGAAGGATAAATATCAATGAAGGGAATCATTCTGGCCGGAGGTTCCGGCACCAGGCTTTATCCGCTGACCAAATCGGTCAGTAAGCAGTTGATGCCGGTCTATGACAAGCCGATGATCTATTACCCGCTGGCCATTCAGATGCTGGCCGGCATACGTGAGATTTTAGTCATCACCACGCCTGAAGATAACAGCCAGTTCAAGCGACTGCTGGGCGATGGCTCGCAATGGGGCATCTCTATTCAATACGCCATTCAGCCGGAACCAGGCGGCTTGGCCCAGGCCTTTATCATCGGCGAGGACTTTATCGGGAAAAGTCCGGTCTGCCTGATTCTGGGCGATAATATCTTTTATGGTCATGGCTTCTCGGAGATCCTGCAGGAGAATGCCAAGTTGACCAGCGGGGCCACGGTCTATGGCTATTACGTCAGCGACCCCAAACGTTATGGCGTGGTCAGCTTTGATGATATGGGGCGCGCCACCTCGATTGAGGAGAAACCGGAGAACCCGAAGTCAAATTATGCGGTCACCGGCCTCTATTTTTACGATAATGACGTGGTTGCCATCGCCAAGCAGATCAAGCCATCCTCGCGCGGCGAGTTGGAGATCACCGATGTCAACAATGTCTATCTCAAACGCGGCGACCTGCGGGTGGTGCGTCTGGGGCGCGGCACCGCCTGGCTCGATACCGGCACTCACGCCTCGCTTCTGGATGCCGCTAATTTCATCAAGGTCGTCGAGGACCGTCAGGGGTTGAAACTGGCCTGCGTCGAAGAGATCGCCTATCGCATGGGCTACATCGACCGGGAGCAATTGGCCGTTCTTGCCGAACCCCTCAGGAAGAACGGTTATGGCCAGTACCTGTTAAGGATTGTCGAAGAGGACTCATTTCAGTCCCCCTCAAGGGGGGATTGGACTGAATCCCCGCTGGTTTCGGACGGGGAGGGGGGGCGATGAAGTTTTTGCCAACGAGGATTCCCGATGTCGTGCTGATTGAGCCCAAAGTCTTTGGCGATCATCGCGGCTTTTTCATGGAGACCTGGCAGCAGCGGGTTTTTGCCGAGGCCGGCATTGATCAACCTTTTGTGCAGGACAATCACAGTCGGTCGGTCCAGGGTATCCTGCGTGGCCTCCATTATCAGATCGAAAGGCCCCAGGGTAAACTGGTCAGGGTGATCAGCGGTGAGGTCTTTGACGTGGCAGTGGATATCAGGCAGGGGTCGCCGACTTTTGGCCAGTGGGTGGGGGAGCGCTTGTCGGCGGAGAACCGCCTGATGCTTTGGGTGCCGGCCGGTTTTGCCCATGGTTTCTACGTGATCAGCGAATCCGCTGAATTTATCTATAAATGTACCGAGTTCTACTCCCCGGAGCATGAGCGCGCCATCATCTGGAATGATCCCTCCTTGGCCATTGATTGGCCCCTGGTCAACGGCGCGGCCCCGGTGCTGTCGGCCAAGGATGCCAAGGCCTGCCGCTTGCAGGATGCCGAGGTCTATGGGGGGGGAAGATGAAAATCTTAGTGACTGGCGCCCAGGGGCAGTTGGGCTGGGAGTTGCAACGCACCGTGCCGGCCGGGGTCGAGCTCGTGGCCTTTGGCTCGGGGGAACTTGATATTACCGACCGCCAGGCAGTGACGCGGACCGTGGCCGCCGAGTGCCCGGAGGTGATTATCAACGCGGCGGCCTATACGGCGGTAGACAAGGCGGAGCAGGACGTGATCCGGGCCTTTCAGGTCAATGGCCAAGGGGCGGCGCATCTGGCCCAGGCGGCCCGGGACCAAGGGGCGCGGCTAATCCATATCTCGACTGACTTTATTTTCGATGGCCAAAAATCGAGCCCCTATCTGCCTGCTGACCGGCCAAACCCGATCGGGGTCTATGGTCGCAGCAAACTGGCGGGTGAAGAGCAGATCATGGAGATCACCAAGGGGGAGGCTACCACCATCATCCGCACGGCCTGGGTCTATTCCAGTCATGGCCATAATTTTGTGAAGACCATGCTGCGGCTGATGCAGGAGCGCGACTCGCTCTCGGTGATTGCCGATCAGGTCGGCACCCCGACCTGGGCCCATGGCCTGGCAAGGGCGGTGTGGGAGGTGGTGACCAAGGGTGTTGTCGGCATCCACCACTGGACCGATGCCGGGGTGGCCTCCTGGTACGACTTCGCTGTGGCCATCATGGAAGAGGCGCAGGCCTTGGGGATTTTGTCCAGGCAGCCAACAATTCGTCCTATCCCGGCCAGCGATTATCCCCTGCCGGCGCAAAGGCCGCCGTATTCGGTGCTCGACAAAACCAGTCTGTGGCAGGCCCTTGGCTGTGCGCCAAGCCATTGGCGGGTGGAATTGCGGAAGATGCTTTTGGAGGTGGCGTAGGGGAGAATAATCGTCACGGTTGAGGAGGGGAGGCTGGGTGTAGCGGCTAACTCAATCGTTGCTGAACATGTTACACCTGGCCTTGGCTGTTGTGGCCTGGTCGTCCATTTTATCGTCTTAAATTTAATCAGTTTACGGTACTCATCATGCAGTCAACAAAGATCTTCGTCACCGGCGGCGCTGGTTTTATCGGCGCCAATTTCGTCCATTACTGGCTCGCGAACCACCCGGCCGACCGGGTGGTGGTCCTTGATGCCCTGACCTACGCCGGCAATCCCGCCAGTCTGACGGCGGTTGAAGGCAACCGCAATTTTCGTTTCATCCACGGCAATATCCTGGACCTTGGTCTGGTGGAGGGGGTGCTACGGGACGAAAAGATCGACACCATTGTCCATTTTGCCGCCGAGTCTCATGTCGATCGCTCGATCCACGGGCCGGACGCCTTTATTGAGACCAATGTCGTCGGCACCCATACCATGCTGAAGGCGGCAAAGTCGGTTTGGCTTAAAACGGGTAGCGGCAGGGCCCATCGCTTCCATCACGTCTCCACCGATGAGGTCTACGGTTCTTTAGGGTCTGACGATCCGGCCTTTACCGAAAGCACCCCCTATGCCCCCAACTCGCCCTATTCCGCCAGCAAGGCGGCCTCTGATCACCTGGTGCGGGCCTATCATCACACATATGGCCTACAGGTGACGACCAGCAACTGCTCCAATAATTATGGGCCGTATCAGTTTCCGGAAAAGCTGGTCCCCCTCGTGCTTTTGAATATCCTGCACGGCAAGGCCTTGCCGATCTACGGCGATGGCAAAAATATCCGCGATTGGCTCTATGTGGAAGATCACTGCCGCGGCATCGACCTGGTCTTGAAAAAGGGCGCGATTGGCGGGGTCTATAATATCGGTGGCAATAACGAGTGGACCAACATTGATATCGTGACGCTGATCTGCCGCCTGGTGGATGAGGCCATTGCCCAGGACCGGAGCCTGGCGCAACGGTTTCCCAAGGCCCCGGCTGCCCAAGGGAGGGCGGCCGATTCACTGATCACCTTTGTCAAGGACCGGCCCGGCCACGACCGTCGTTACGCCATTGACGCCCACAAGTGCCGGACTGAGTTAGGATATGAACCGCAGGAATCCTTTGAGACCGGCATCCAGAAGACCATCGCCTGGATGTTGGCCAATGAACCATGGTGGCGGGCGGTAATGGATGGCTCCTATCGGGAGTGGCTGGACCGGCACTACGGTGGCTGATGGCAATAGCGTTGGTATTTGTCACCCTCGTATGATATTGTACCCATACGGGTAAATTTTAGGCCCATATCCGTCAGGGTATAGCGCGGATGAAAGCCGACGCTGACCGTCTGACGATTACCTTCACCCACTTCCCTTTG
Source organism: Pseudomonadota bacterium (assembly GCA_031400755.1). GTDB lineage: Bacteria > Desulfobacterota > Desulfobulbia > Desulfobulbales > VMSU01 > VMSU01. The sequence goes on from JANNQL010000106.1 coordinate 39,427, forward strand.
CCGCGTTGGCATGATTGAAACCCCTATGAAACTCATCGTCCAAATACCATGTCTCAATGAAGAGGGGACCCTGGCCCAGACCGTGGCTGACATCCCGCGTCAGATCGAGGGGATTGACCAAGTCGAGGTCCTGATCATTGATGACGGCAGCACTGATCGTACCGTTGAGGTGGCCGGGGAATGCGGGGTGGACCATGTTGTCCGTAACCTGAACAACAAGGGCCTTGCCGCCTCCTTCCGCATCGGCCTTGACGCCTGTATGCGCCTGGGCGCTGACATCATCGTCAACACTGATGGCGATAACCAGTACCAGGGCCAGGACATCGCCAAGCTGGTGGCGCCGATTGTGCGTGGCGAGGCCGATATCGTCATCGGCGACCGTCAGACCGACACCATACCCCACTTCGATCTGCACAAGAAAATCCTGCAAAAATTCGGCAGCGCCATTGTCCGTGTCCTGTCCGGGGCCAATATCCCAGACGCGGTCAGCGGTTTTCGGGCCTTTTCCCGGGACGCGGCCATGCAGCTTAATATCCTGACCAATTATTCCTATACGGTGGAGACCATCCTGCAGGCCGGCAAGCGCAACCTGGCCGTGACCAGCGTCTGCGTCGGCACCAACCCCAAGACCCGCGAGTCCCGGCTGGTCAGGAATATCCCCAGCTTCGTCATCAATCAGGTCAACACCATGACCCGCATGTACGCCATGCACCAACCGCTCAGATATTTTTTCGTCATCAGCCTGGTAATCATGCTTGGTGGGTTGGTGCCTATGGTGCGTTTTCTGCATTTTTACTTGCTGGGGCTGGGCGATGGTCATGTCCAGTCGTTGATTCTGGGTGGGGCGCTGTTGATGATCGGTTTTCAGGTCCTGGTCATGGGGTTTCTGGGCGATGTTATTTCTTTTAACCGAAGATTGATTGAGGAGATTTTGTTTAGAGTTAAAAAGATTGAAATTGATTATTTTGAAGGTGGCAAGAAGTCACGCGATAAAGAGTGATGAGAGTAGAGTCCATATGCGTATTGTTTATTGGGGGACTTATGACAAGGGGAAACCCCGTAACCGGATAATGCTTCAAGGACTTAGGGCGTCTGGAGTTGAGGTGATAGAATGCCATAAGGACGTCTGGAGCGGGATTGAAGATAAAAGTCAAGTTGGTGGCTGGGGCAATAGAATAAAGACGGTTGTCAAATGGCTCAGCAGTTATCCATATCTTTTGTATCGCTATTTGAGGTTGCCGCCGCATAATTTTGTCGTTGTGGGCTACATGGGGCAACTCGACGTCATCCTCCTCTGGCCGTTTGCAAAGATTAAAGGCATTCCAATCATTTGGGATGCCTTTTTGTCTTTGTATAACACTGTGGTTGAGGACAGGAAGTTGATCGGGCCGCACAACCCGCTGGCGTTTGTATTGTTCGCCTGGGAATGGCTAGCCTGCCGTTGTGCAGATTGTATTGTTCTGGACACAGAGGCGCATGGCCAATATTTTACCGCCAAGTTCAATCTGCCGAAGGGAAAAGTGGAACGGGTGTTTGTTGGGGCGGAGGATGTCTTCTTTCAGGCACAGGCTTACAGTGCCCGCGACAATCATTTAAAGAATGTTTCAAATCAGTTTACTGTATTGTTTTATGGGCAATACATTCCTCTGCACGGCATAGAATATATTGTCCAGGCGGCTAAATTAACTGAGCACGAGAATATTCACTGGGTACTTATTGGCCGCGGGCAGGAACGATCGAGGACAGATGAGATGATCAAGCAGCTCCAGCTTAAAAATTTAACCTGTCTTGATTGGGTTCCCTATGATGATTTAGTCGGTTGGTTGCGCTCTGTTCACGTCTGTCTGGGGGTCTTTGGTGACACAGAGAAGGCCAAATGGGTAATCCCCAATAAAGTTTTTCAGATTTTGGCGGCAGGTCGGCCATTAATTACAGCAGACACCCCTGCCATCCGGGAACTCATCAGTGATGCGGAAGGAATTTGCCTCGTCCCGGTCGCTAACTCTAAGGCAATCGCCGAGGCGGTCATAGGCATGAAAAATATGGGAGAGTCATATTTTGTCAGACAATTTCATGCGGAATTGCACAAGGCTATCTCTCCTTCCAGTATTGGCAAGACTCTTGTTCGTATCTTGACCAAGTTGCAGCAGAAAGGCTTTGGCCGCGATGATAGACCAAGTTAAGTCTTGCTGGGGAGCTATAGTACATCGGCAAAATGAGGCCGCAATTTTTTGAAGACCAGGATGCCGCCCAAGAGGGCCGCCCAAGACAGTGTCCAGAAGTAGGCTGTATTGATCGGGTGCTCCCAGAACGGCACATGGTAGAGGAAGCTGTCACGGTAGCCCTGGACGATATAGAACATCGGGTTCAAGCAGAGATAGACCTGATACTCTGGAGGGACCATGTTTTTGTCCCAGAAGATCGGGGTCAGCCAGAAGCCGAAGGAGATGAAGATCTGAATGACGTTGGCGATGTCCTTGACAAACACCCCGAGCGCCGAGAACAGCCAGCTAAGCCCCAGGAGCAGGAACAACAGCGACCCCATATAGTAGAGGGTTTGGAACCAGAATAAATTTGGCTTGACGCCGCTCGCCCAGATAATGCCCATGACAATAAAGAGAAAAATCGAATGGATGATCACGGCGGAGTTGATTTTGACGATGGGCAGGATGGCGATCCTGAACTTGACCTTCTTGACCAGAAACGAGTAGGCCCTGATTACGCCGGCGCTGGCGCCGATGGCATCCCCAAAAAAATTATAGGCGATTTGACCGGTGAAGAGGTACGCCACAAACGGTATGTCGCCGCTGGGCCTGACTTTCAATCCCAGGGTGAAGACCCCCCACATAATAGACATCATGGCCAGCGGTTCTAAGAAGGCCCACATCATGCCAAGTAAAGAACCTGAGTAACGGTCCTTGAAGTCCCGCCGGGTCAGGTCGTAAATCTGCTTGCGGCGTTCGTAGACTTCGTTGACGAAATTTAATCCTTCGCTGATCAAGCTCATTTGGTTGTCCTATATTCTTTGAACTACGAAGTTAGTTAATACTGGCCTTTATGTTTTCGCTGCCGGTAGCGCCAGTAAAGATGGCGGGCAAGGTCTTTGGGGATATTGATGATCCGTTGCCATATAAATGGCCAGGACGTATTCCAGGTGCCGCAAACTGTATGTATTCTCTTGTATGAGTTTTGGTGTTTTTTTAAGACTTTTTTTGCCGTGGTCACATATCCTTCAGGAAGTGAGCCCAATTTTAACAAGATTTGCAATACGCTCTTAGTATTTCTTCCCAGGGAGGCATGGTAAGTCGAGGTTGGGACGACATAATTATCATAGCCGAGAGTTTTGGCGTCCAGACAATAATTCACGGCATAAAGATGCCAGTCATCACAGGTTTTTCCATCAAACTCCAGGCGGGCAAACAGATGTCTGGGGACAATGATGAGGCACTCATCCAAGGTCTGAACTTGAGTCGGTCTGCTGAGGTGCTGTCTGCCGACAAATTTGGCCGGAACGCCGTGCGTAACGCTTGCAGTATTGTACCGGGCGTTCATTTCTCTTCCAGCAACTCCAGCAACGCCCAAGTCCGGAATTGAATCAAGCCATTTTTCAGTATCGGCAAGCCAAGTTTCGCTACCCAGAACAATGTCTTGATGGACAAACATAATGTACTTGCCGGTTGCCAACCTGCCACCATAATTTAAAGCCGCCGCAGCCGAAGGAAATGTCCCCTGACGATTATCAATGGCTTCAATTTCAAAGTGGGTAGTTTGGACTTTAAGACTAGCGAGCAGGAGGCTGTCAAGTTTGTCCTGATCATTATATACGCAGACTATTGAGATCATCTTAAAAGAGGTGACTCCGCATGAAGCGACCGTTAAGTTAGTTGTAATAGTTCCAGAGAAATTCGTTATCCAATTTGGTAAGTATAATAGGATTAGAGGGCAAATGGAAAAGAAAAGAATTTCAGGCTACGATCTTCCCAAAAGATGTGGACACTCGGTTACTAATCTTGTATCCCCCATCGAGGATGGTCGAAACCGAGACAACAAAAGTTGTGGTTTACATATCAATATCGTTGACTTAACGAAGAGATCCTGGGCGTCCTTCCGGCGAAGGGCGGAATTCAGTCTTTTCAGGCACTTTGGGGCACTGGGCCTTCACCGGGGTGATGGAGTAAGTAGATGAAGATTGGTTTCTTAACGGAAAGAATGGTTCTGGGTTTTGGGGTGGATTTGGTTGTTCATGAAGCGGCGCATCGGTTGTCTGCCATGGGGCACCAGGTAGTTGTATTTACCGCTTATAACAGTGACCTATACGAAAACGCTTCATACAAACTCATTGATTTACGCGCTGCAATTGGTCCGGTTGGGAATATTTTCTCCGCAACATTTATGACAAAGTGCATTGAGTATTTATCCCAATACGGCATAGATGCATGGATCGCTGAAACCCCCCCCTTTTATTCTTGGTTGCACCATTTAAGATCGCCGGTAATACTCGTTGAGCACGGCACCCCCTCCGGCAAATATTTTTCACTAATTCGTGGCTGGCGGCTTGATTTGATCATTAAGCCTAGGCATGAAAAGATATTCTCCACCCTCCGTCCGGCTGACGCCCTTGTTGCAATTTCCGAGTTTATTAAATCAGAGCTTCCTCAACATGTTCAGCAAAAAACCAATGTTGTTTATAATGGAGGGGACCACTATCCATTAGCAAAAAAAGAAGATATTTTAAATTTTCGTAACTCCCATGGCCTTTCTCCGGGTAAATTAACCATTTTATGGGTTGGGCGAATAGAGCCTGTTGGGGATCATCAACCATATAAAGGGCTGCAGGAGTTTCTTGAACTTTCCAAGATGTTACTGCAAAAATACGCCGATCTTCAAATCGTAGCAGTCGGTCGGGCTGAAGAGAGTGCCAGGCCGTATCTGGAAGATATAGGCATAATTCCAGCCTTTAATTTGCCAGCAGAACAAATGCCTGCCGCCTTTGCAGCAGCAGATATCTTTCTAAGCACTTCCAAATGGGAAGGGTTTAACCTCCCACTGGTTGAGGCCCAAACGCAAGGGGTTCCGGTCATTGCATATAATATTGGTGCTCATCCTGAAGTAGTTTCGAATGGTGAATCCGGTCTATTAGTGGACTCGGCAGATGCACTTGCCAGTGCAATTTGCAAAATGATCGATAACCGCGAGTTTCGCCTTAATTTGGCTGCCGGCGCCCAAAAACAGGCTGCTTTGTTTACTTGGGACAAAAATGCGGAGCTGATGCATAAGATTATTTTGCAATGTGTTGCTACACGACAAAAAATGAATCAGCATGTACCGTACTCGGCAAAAATAAACAAGACGCCGGGGTATCAGGTCCGTATGATAATAGAACGTATGCTGGATATCTTGACAGGCAAAAGAGCGTAAAGGCCGTTGATGCGATTAATTTTTGATAAAATAAGTTCCTTGTTGTCCGGGATGGAGTTTTTGATTTCTCGCTATGGCGGAGGGGCAAAAGGGGCACGGCGAGCATTTGCCGAAGCCGTCTCAGTACTGATAAGAAAAGGTCCGCGGCAGGTTTTCCGACAGGCCTTAAGCAACATTAAGGCAAGCAAGTATTTCGGGCCGGACTTTTCTTTAGCCAAGCCAGCAGACGTTGCTGAAGAAAGATTCCATTCAAGGAAGGTTGCCCCCCATGAACATTCCGCTGAAATAATTGTCTGTATTCACAATGCCTTGGATGACGTAAGGCGTTGCCTTTCTTCTGTGATACGGTACACGCTTCCCCCTTATAGACTTATTTTGGTTGATGACGGGAGCCAAAAAGAGACAGAAGAGTACCTTGTTAATTTTTCTGACACCCAGAACGCCGTTTTGATTCGTAACGAAGAGGCGAAAGGATACACATTGGCAGCCAATCAAGGATTACGCGCTTCCCAGGATAAATTTGTCATCCTTCTCAATAGTGATACCGTAGTTAGTGAAGGCTGGCTGGATCGAATGGTCCAGTGTGCGGAGTCATCAGATCGAATCGGTATGGTCGGACCGTTAAGCAATACTGCCTCCTGGCAGTCTATTCCTGAAGTTCTTGTTGATGGGGATTGGGCCGCCAATCCTTTGCCGGAAGGGGTAACGGTCGAGGACATGGCGGTCCTTGTCGCGGAGGACTCAAAACTGATTTATCCGCGGCTCTCTTTTCTTAATGGTTTTTGCATAATGATCAAAAGGGAACTCATTAATGATATTGGTTATTTTGATGAAGAAACATTCGGCCAGGGATTTTGCGAGGAAAATGATTACTGTCTGCGGGCCAGGTTGAATGGCTGGGAGTTAGTCGTTGCGGACGATGTCTATGTCTTTCATGCTCAGTCCAAAAGCTATTCCCATGAAAGGCGGAAAAAAATAGGGGTGGAATCGTTTAAAGCTTTGGTTAATAAATTCGGTCAGTCAATAATAGACGATGGCGTTAATCAATGCCGGTATGACAGGGCCATGCTTGGCATTAGAGCGAGAGCAAAGCATTTGGTGTTATAACTTCAGAAATGTGCCTATAATATTTTAAATCTTTTGCGCAACGAATCATAGATTTTGATTATTTTCCAACTCGTTGAATGATGGATGCTGTCTAACTCCTGTTGGTATGTGCTGATGACCGTTTTATGATGAGTCAATTGTTTTTGTATCTCGTTGATATGGTTACCCTGTCTTGCTAAGTCAGCATCTCTTTCGGCTATTGTATCCCGGCATTTTTGCACCCACATCTCAAGATTGGTGATGATCTCATTTTTTTCAACAATCTCCCCCTGAAGTTGGATTACCCTGTCAACTTTCTGCTGATGCACCTGTTTCTGGTCAACGAAAATGGTTGATTGCGCAAGCGTAGTCGGGAGCTCCGCATCGCTGCAGAAGGCGACAAGATATTTGCCTTCGTTCTTGATGGGGTCCGGATTGATTATGGTGAAGGTCGAGGATGGGCCTCCGGTCAAAAAATAGCCTAGGGAGATAAATTGCCTTGATATGGCGATTTCTTTGAAAAAAGTTGAGAGGAAAGAGCTGAATTCATCCTTGTAAAACTCTTTTACATGGAATTCGTTTTTGTAGTTGGGAAGGTCTGAATAAATCGCCTTGTCCGGGGTTGAGATGATGAAAAGGCCCTCTGCTTTCAGGATTCTTTTACACTCTCTCAGGAAGGATTGTTGGGCAGATTCGGCAACGTGTTCGATGGTTTCAAAGGAAACGATTACGTCAATTGAGTTGTTGGCAAAAGGGAGTGCCGTGATTGAAGCGGGGCAAAATTGAAGGTTGTTTTTTTTGTAGGCCTGGGTCGCAAACTGTACTGCGCTCGCACTGATGTCAAGTCCATAGACTTGGGCCGCGCTACCGGCAAGGATATGAGAACCGTAGCCCGCACCTGAGGCGGCATCGACGACAACCTTGCCTTTGACCAAATCCTTGATGGATAAATAGCGTTGATGATGCTCGATATCTATTTCGCTATCCAGAATGGTTTTCGGGATGTATCGTTCGCCTGTAAATTCCATTATGGTCTCGTCGCGGTCGTTATGTTGCGGCAGCATCGTCTGGCGAGATAGCCATGCTGTATGGATGTCACTATTTCTTTCATCTCTGGGTCAAATAAATTCACCAAATCGTTGTGACATGCTCATAATCAAGAATTTTACGGTCACAGGTTACCAGCGGCACAGCAAGTCTTCGCGCCAAAGAAATAATAACTCTGTCCGCCGGGTCTTTATGGAAATCGCCAGGAAGCAGAGTGCTGGCAATGGCATCAAGCGGGGACAGCGGCTCAATAACAGTTGCAGGGTAGCTCCTGGCCAACTCATACCAACGATTTATATCCATTGGAATCGAAAGTTTACCAGATTGAATCTTAACAGCAATCTCCCAAACAGAAATAGTTGAAATGACAAGAGCCCCTGATAGCTGCTCTTGCTGTATCAGTTTGTCAGCTGACGGGGACAATTTAGATGGTTCGTGCAACCACCAGAGCCAGGCGTGCGTATCAAGCACAATCATTTCTCTAACGCCTCCCACAATTCAGGCGCAGGCTCATCAAAATTATCAGCAATAGAAATGGAAATGCATCGTAATGGGTAGGATGTAGCCTCATCCCGATAGGTACCAGAAGGGATCGGCGCTAGTTGAGCAACAGGCTTCCCCTTACGGTTGATGATTATGGTCTCATGTTTTGTAAAAACATCGTCAAGAAGAGATGGCAGGTTGCTGCGTGCTGAGGATACAGATAATGATCTCATGAAATAACCTCCTCGGTATCGTTGTGTACATCTTATCATGTACAACTACGTATCGTCAAAAGGAAAAATAAATCTGACCCTATTTTATTTTTATGAAATGGCATGAAGATCAATCATTTAAGTAAGTTATTCTGATATTTCTCACCATAGAAACCATCAGTCATTTTGCAAGAGGCTCATAAGCTAAATTTTTTTGCGTAAAACCACCAAAGCCGTATTCACCGTTTCCAAACGCTGTGCTCCATCCTCCGGCGAAATGATCGGGTTGAATATCGTGGCTAAGATGGGGTTAGCCCAGGCCCATTTTTTGCGTTCCTCCGCACTCAAGGTTTCTATCCAAAAGCGAAAAAAATGCAAATTAGGATAGCATGTATCGGGGGTGGTCTGTGCTAAGTAATTGACGGCCATCATCTCCATGGCCGGACAAGACAAAATGCGTTCTTGCAGCGCTGCCGGAGTATACAGTCGATAGGGATAGCCGAAACCTTCATCCCCAGTAGATGACTCGTGAAAGGGGCCGCCGTTTGACATGGGCAACGATAACGCAACTACGCCACCCGGTTTGAGCACCCGGGCTACCTCTTGTATAGCCAAGAAGTCCCCATGTCCACGCGTGGAGAACATATGCTCAATAGAGCTCACCGCCAGGACTTTGTCCACGGAATTTGGTGGCAACGAAAGTTGCGTGGCATCTTCCGCCTTAAACGTAAGGGATATCTCGCGCCCCAGCGCCTGCTCAACGTGTGCTTTTTTCTTCTGTAAGTCCGGCCAGACTTTAGGATTCAGATCTATGCCCAATACCTGCAAACCCCAGGATGCCAAAAAGGGGCCAAAAATATTGTGCTCACATCCCAGATCCAGAACCATATCAGCAGGCTGAAAGACCACTTGCTCCAAAATGAAGCGGTACTCGCCATACCGAATTAGATAGGGGTCATATTGGGCAATTAGAAATTCAGTGCCAAAACACTTTTTTTCAAAGGCCAGGAAATCATTGAAAGTTATGGGGCAACTCGCGGGACGATCAGACATATTGAAATCTCCAAGTGATTATGTGGTGGATATCACCATATCATTATCATTGACATAATAAAGACGAGTAAGCCAGCAGTTCAAAAAACGGCCATCTTATTGCAATCTTTCGCTCCGACAAGCTCCTAGACATTGTCCGGCATTCGCACACCTCGTACATACCAATACACCCTGGCTAGACCATTCAAAACGCCTCTTTTTTTGATAACATTCCACGCCTTCGGCAGATCTTCTCTGAATCGTTTCGTCTTCGATTTTTTTTCAGTATAATCCCCGGCATACCCCCCTTCAATCTTGGCCGCCCCCGTCTTATACAGCAACTCAAGTTGGAGTATATGATTGTTACGATTTTCAAGCCACTCAGGGTCAAGAGGTGCGGCAAGGACGCGATCAATGTAAGAGATTGTTTCTTGGGCAACCGTATCCCATCCCCGGTCAAGCCGGAGCGAGTTCCCCCATTTTTCATCGCCGTGCCGCGTATTGATGGCGGAAATGATCGGATCAATTTGATTAAAGTGGTCAAAGAAAAAGAACAAGCCCTTGTCTTCATACTGAGCGGTGACTTCCCTGTTGATCTCCGAATTAAAAAGAACGATGGGCTTGCCGTAGAGAATAGCGGACAGAATGGTCAGTCCAAATCCTTCGTACTGGCTGGGATACAAAATGCATTTGCATTTTGTATGTAACAAAGCAATAAAGTTATCCGTAAGCCCACCGTTTTTGATGGACACTATGTTCTTCTTACAAGCAATGGATTTGTCATCATCTGCTACAGCTCCCAAAACAACAACAGGGTAATCCCCTTGGATGTTCTTCAAGGTGACAGCTAGGGCCTTGTGGTAATAATGAGAATTGCCAATAATTAGCACGAAGTCCTCAGGAAGACTCTCGGCAATCTCCAACTCTGCTGGGCTAAGTTCAAAGTCGTTTTCTTGATGGGATGATTTCGAAATATGCATCGGCAGAACCTGCTGATGCGCCCTTAAGGTAAACTGGAAAAAGTTTTGGATGTCTCTCCATACGGTTTCAGAATTAACCAGCAAACCATCCGCATACATCATGGCCGTCCGGAAAATATGCTTAATATCTTTATTGCGAAGGTAGTTTGATCGAACACAGATAATGTCGAGGATATCGACGATATACTTGATCCCAAACCTGTTTATCATAAACAGATTTTCGTATTCAAATATTTGATTTGGCACATAAATCAGGTCAAATCTAAACGGCAATTCGAATGTATCGTTAATGAGCACGTTGTTGAACCGTTCTGAAAGGTTGAAATAATCATTTGCGGCACTGTTTACTGAAATATAAAAATCATATGCCACGGATGCCTTTGGATACAACGCCTCCAGCAGTGACAGCACGTGTTCCGAAGTGCCGTTCCGCTGGGAGATCAGCCGGGTCAGATCAAACAAGACCTTTTTCTTTGCATAACACCCTCCTGCGATGTCTGCAAAACGTTCGAAGGCCGGGGTGTCCCAATTGAAATAATAGGAAACGGCATTCTCGTACTCAGGATAGCGCTGGTCGAGAATTTTACGGTTTCTACTCTCAAGGAGATTCTTTTGCTCGGCTGAAAATGATTTGGTTTCAAGATGGAAGACAAAGGCATGGTTCGCGGCAACGGCAGAATAGCCGTGACGGTTGATCCGGCAGCAAAAATCATTCTCTTCGTTGTAGCCAGCGCGGTAGATTTCATCAAAAAGACCAAAATTTGTGATCAGTTGTCTTTTGATGAGCATGCAGAAGCCCTGGCCGGTAGGGATGACGTGATGGCGTGGCATAAACCCTTTTATGTTTTGCCAGGCAGAAAAACTCAGCGCCGGATATCCCTTGTCATGGCGCGATCCCGTATAAAAAAAAGGGACCGAGACGAGGGTTGCATTGTTGCTTCTTGGGCAGCAAACTCCGTGACGATCCGAATCATATAAACAGAAAAGCATTTCTTCCAAGAATCCACTGGTGACTTCCGTGTCTGAATTAAGCAGCAGAATATCGTTATCACTCGTGGCAAGTTCAACGCCCTTGTTGCAGCTTTTCACAAAGCCAAGGTTCTCTTCATTTAGGTAGTGTCTAAATTTTTGTTTCCCATGGATAAAGTCTTTGATTTTTTGCTCAAAGCCATCCTCGGGGCTGGCATCATTGACGACAATAATCTCATGAGGGTGGTTCACATGCCTATCGCATGAAGTGAGGCAGGTGCATAAAGACTCCCAATCTTTATATGCCGGAATAATTATCGTCACCTTTGGCGGCTTTGTATCATCCATGGACATAGAACCCTCTATCTGTACAGGGCCAGCAGTTTTTCAAGATGCCGTGGCCAGGTATAATGCTTCAGGGCGATTTCCCGTGCCTGGCCTTGTATCTTTTCATACAGGTCGTTATCGATGAGCAAACGTATGATTGCTTCGGCAAAATCGTGAGCGTTGTCGGCAATCAGAACTGATTCCCCTTGGATAAACATCAACCCATTATTGCCGATTGACGTTGTCACCGAAGGCCTTCCTAATGCGGCATACTGAATTTGTTTGCCCCTGATACCTGCTCCTGAAATAAGTGGGGACACACAGACCTTGGCCTTTAGAATATAGGGGACAATACTGTCAACCATCCCCGTCACTGTAACTGTTTTGTCCTCTGCGCTCAGTTGCTTTAGTCTCGACACATCGCCGCTACCGACAATCATGAAATGGTAGTCTGGCACTTTTTCTTTGACAAGGGGGTGGATGTCAGCCAAGTACCATTCCACGGCCTCAATGTTTGGCCAATGGCCAAAAAAGCCGACAAAGACCACCGTGTGATCCTCCGATTGCGCATCAATATATTTGGCCGATTCCTCAATGATGGTTTGCTGAGAGAGGCAGGTCGGGATTATGTGTGTTTTTCTGGGGCTAAGCCGCTTCAGGAAATCGGAGTCTGTATCAGTCACGGCAACACAGAAGTCGGCATGGTCCAAGGCGTATTTTTCGTCCGCCAGTGCCTGCCAGAATTCTCTGGCCTGCGAAGAGATATTTGTATAATTTTCAGCCTCAAGGGCGGAGTGGAGTTTTTCGGTGTGGCTCTTGGCTTGGCACTCCATAAAGGTGAAACCGGTTTTTTTGCCATATTTGCGCAGTCTATTGATGAAGCGAACGGTATGCGGGTATTCGAGCTGGATAACATCGTAAAACCCGGCGTCACGATTAATCGACCGCAGCCATGCCTCTACGGAGTCTACAGACAGGTCTCTGTAGTCCTCTAATAATTTAATATGACCAAGTTTATTTTTGATAAGCTCAAGAGAGCTCTCATCAAGCGCCGGATTAAAATGGGTAAAAAGGTCAATCTGGTGGTGCGTTGAAAGTTCAGTGATAATGTCAAGCAGTCGCCCACCGCCACCATGCATCAGGCTAGGGAAGCACCCGCTGACAATGCAAATTTTAAGAGGTGAGAGGTTTTCTGGGGGGGGGGTGATGTCAGAGCAGCAAGCTGGTTCGTCGTTGAGGTTAGAAAGTTGCACAACATCCTGCTGCAACGTCCAAATGCCCCCTGGATTCAGGTGACCAATCAGAATTTCCGTAAAAAGTTGGTCTGCATGGCGTGTTATTAATGGAAAATCGTTTCCCAGCACACTATGCAGGATATGGTGAAATTGGGGCCTCAGGGCCTCGCCAAATTGGGCGTAAACCGAGAAATTTTGGCTTTGATAAATGCCCTTCAGATACTGCAATTGGCTGTCATGTTTGTCGGTACCCTCCTTTAGAACGCGGGTGTGCAGATCCTGCTTCTCGTCAATATGCTGGTGGCGATTTTGCAAATCCGCCTGAATCAGGCTGCAAACTTGGGCGGAGAGATTGGCCACCTTCTCCTCAACTTGGGCGGAGAGATTGGTTATTTTTCCATCAACAGCATGAATGTCTTTGAAGACAGGACGGAACAGGGTCCTCAATATGCTATTGGCAATCGACTTAAGAAGTTGCATATCGTGTAGTCCACTCATGATGATTTCTCCTCAATGGCAACCTTCCCAGATTCTGTAATCCGCCAGCTTCCAGATTTCGGATTTCCTTCCCGGAGGAGCATGCCCTTTTTCTTCAAACGCCCGAGATACTCTTTGACCGTATCCTGACCAATATCAAGCCGCGAGGCGATGGCGACACGGTTAAGTTTCGGCTCTGCTGTAAGGCATTTCAGCTTAACTATACTTTTATCACATTTGAGTAATCTTATCTCTTGTCGTTCCCACTCTCCAGCTTGGGAACGAAGTATTTGAACGATCCAGCGTCCCGCAGGTCACCACCTTACAAAAAAAGGCTTGAGTCAGCCGTACAAAGACGCTGGAGAGTCTGACTGATATAATTCCAGCGTTGGAGCATGGGAACTACAAGGAGGAGAATAGTTGGTCGGCGGCACACTGAATGGATCGCCAGCCTTATCTTCCATCAATCATAAACAAGGGCCGTATACCGGGACAGAATCTCCTCAGTCTCGGCATCCAGAATATCCGCCACCTCGTGGATTTGAAACTCATGACCGCATTGCTGGCATCGCATCCGTACCCGCCGGCAGGAGCGCGCCACCTCAAGCTTACCTTTACACTTTTTGCATTCCATTTTTTTAGCCGTTGTCTGATCCCGCATAAGGTGCAGGAGACGATGCCTTGTCCGCGGATATTGCTTGCCGAAAAGGCCTTTGCCCCAACCCCAGAAGAAAATATTTACCCCAACAATTCAGCCTTGGTGAAGATCGCCTTGAGCGGGTAGCCCGCTGCCGCCAGAGTCTCGCCGCCGCCTTCCTGCCGATCAACCACGGTAATCACCAGTCCAACCTTATAGCCCTGCTTCTCCACTCGCTCAATGACCTTGAGCAGGGTGCCGCCTGTGGTGACCACATCTTCCAGAAGGGCCACCCAGGCGCCGGCCGGGAT
>JANNQL010000107.1:0-20140 GCA_031400755.1 Pseudomonadota bacterium
TTCCTGGCCTCTGTTACCCCGCCAGCAGCCGTCCGGATGGGTTTCTCGAACTACCCGATTACAGCGAGGTAGCGGCCGACTCGGAGGCCTTGACCCGCATGTTCAACACCTTTTACCAGAATAACGACCCCGTCACCGCACACGGCTTAGCGCAGCGCCAGGATGCCAACCGCTATCTGATTCAAAACCCGCCAGCCGCTTATCCAAGCGCGACCGAACTGGACCAAATTCACGAACTGCCCTTCAGTCGCTCAGTGCACCCGTATTATCAGCGCCAAGGCAAGGTCATGGCCCAGGACACCATCCAATTCGCCCTGACCAGCCATCGCGGCTGCTATGGCGAGTGTAATTTTTGCGCCATTGCCGTCCACCAAGGGCGGACGGTCTGTAGCAGAAGCGAGGCGTCAATCCTGCGGGAGGCCCGAAACTTGACCAAACATCCCGACTTCAAAGGCAACATCCTGGATGTCGGTGGCCCCACCGCCAATATGTACGGCTTTGAATGTCCTAAAAAACTCAAGAAGGGAGTCTGTGCTGATCGCCGTTGCCTGACACCTACCATCTGCCCCAGCCTGAAAATAAACCACGGACGGCAAATTGCCCTGCTGCAAAACCTGCGCGAGTTGCCCGGAATCAAACGGCTCTTTATCGCCTCGGGAATCCGCTACGACCTGATCCTGGCAGACCTAAAACAGGGCAAACGTTATCTGAAGGCTATCGTCACGAACCATATTTCCGGCCAGATGAAGGTCGCCCCGGAACATTCAGAGGGACAAGTACTGGCCAAGATGGGGAAACCAGGGACTGATCTCTTGCTGGAATTTAAGAGACTCTTTGAGAGCTACACCAAGGAGGTCGGCAAGGAGCAATACCTTACCTATTACTTCATCGCCGCCCACCCCGGTTGCCGGGCAGGGGACATGGTCAATCTGCAATCATTTTGTCGGCAGAAGCTTTTAGCTCTCCCGGAGCAGGTCCAGATCTTCACCCCCACTCCATCCACCTATTCATCATTAATGTACTGGACAGGCCGTGATCCTTTTGATGGCGAAGAGGTCTTTGTGGAGAAGGTCAGGGAGAAAAAAGAGGCGCAAAAATTTCTGCTCACCGGCAGCAAGATAAATCCTCGCCATCCGTCCGCTAAAAAAGAGACAAGCGCCAGGACGCCGGCATCTAGAAAAAACCACCGTTAGCCATCGGCGAATTTGGTCTTCATGACCAAAACCTGCCCGAGGCAGTCAAAAAAACAGTCGACCAATTCAGGGTCAAAATGCTTGCCCCGACCGGCCTTAAGAATTTCAACGGCCTCTTCGGTTGGCATAGCGGCCTTGTAAACCCGGTGGGAAGTCAAGGCGTCAAAGACATCGCAGATTGCCGCAACCCGGCCAGTCAAGGGGATGTCCAATCCGGCCAAGCCCCGGGGATACCCTGACCCGTCAAATTTTTCATGGTGGGTGTAGGCTATCTCCGCCCCCAGCAACAGGAGTTCGGAACGGGAACCCTCCAGAATGCGGAA
The DNA here is from genome assembly GCA_031400755.1 of Pseudomonadota bacterium. Classification (GTDB taxonomy): domain Bacteria; phylum Desulfobacterota; class Desulfobulbia; order Desulfobulbales; family VMSU01; genus VMSU01. Next base: position 1,517 of record JANNQL010000107.1, read on the forward strand.
ACCGATCTCGGCATGGGTCTTGATGACCTCGAACTCTTCCTTGGTCAAGGAACCAGGCTTCAACAAAATGGCATCAGGTATACCAATCTTGCCGACATCATGGAGAAGACTCGCCACCCGGACCTGTTCGCAAAAATCTGGCGGACATCCAGCCTGTTTCGCCAGGATATCACAATAGACCCCGATGCGCATGGTATGCTGGGCAGTTTCATTGTCACGAAACTCAGCGGCCTTGGCCAGGCGGAAGATGGTTTCCTCACGGGAATCACGGACCTCACGCTCCGCCGCCACAACCTCCTTGGTCCGTTCCTGAATCAAAGTCTCCAGCTGTTCACTGTACTTGCGGTTATTGATCTCCAACTCTCGGCGACGGATGGCGTTGGCAATGCTGATCAAAAGCTCATTCCGGCCAAAGGGTTTGATGATGTAGCCGTAGGCCCCCATCTCCAGGGTACGGACAGCCACATTCCGGTCATCGACTGCGGTAGCCATGATAATGGCCATCTCTTCATCGATTCTGGTCGCCGCCAGTAACAGGTCAAGCCCGGTTTTATCTGGCATATTGATATCAGAAATAAGCAGAGAAAACCGTTGGTTGGCCAAAATAGACAGGGCTTCATCGACCCCGGAAGCCGTCGTGCACTCATAGCCTTCCCGGCTGACGATCTGGTGGATAAGCCCCCGGATCGGCTCCTCATCATCAACAATTAATATCTTATGTCGTTGCGACTTACTCATTACGTTCCTATTGCTTAATATTAAGGGGCCTCGGCAGCAGGCGCATTAACTAAGAATACATAAATTTCCATTAGAAATCCAAAAAAATATTACGAAACCTTCCAGAAAAGCCAGGCAACCAAAAACACGGCAAGCATTCGAGTTGAGACCGCGGCCATTGAGCAGCAACGAGACAGACCGTAAGATTTTAAACCCTTCAAATTACCCCCTTGGGCCGTTGCGATTTTTGTCGAACTCAGCAACTTCAAACAATTTCACCGCCCTGCAAGGTAAACGTCGTCCCTGTCTGATCGGCAGAAATCACCATTTTTTTCTCACCGAACTGAATTTCACTGCCCTGGCATATTTCTTGGTTGATCTGAATGGTGCCGTTGCGTAAGGCGCAAAGCATTTTACTGCTGATCTCCTTGCGCAAGGCCTCAATATTTTGTTGCCGTTTTATTAGATTGTTGAAGGTGGTCAACAACTTGATCACCGATTCGCGTTTATCGACCGGTATCTGAGCCAAGGCCCTTTTGATCACCGCCGGATCAAAATTATTAAAGGGCAAGGTCCTCGAAATCCGGGCGATGCTCTCTCGACAATTGTGCCCCTCTTCCTCAAGTTTTTTCATCTGCCCAGAATATTCAGGGTCAGGCAAGATGGCGAGTACTGTGCCCGATTGGCCTGGATGCCCAACCCTGCTGGCCACAATCCCCAGGGAGGCACAGGTCAAGCCACCGATAATCCGACCACTTTTGTGCCCGTATTTCTGGTTGTTTACTACCGTAATGGTACCGTTTGCCCGGACTACGGCATTGTAGAGATAGCTTTGGACCGAGGCGTCACCCTTGACGATTACCTCAGCTTCCTGAACAAAGACGGCCTGCAGATGCCCCAAAGCCACAACCCTGGTTTCGGCGCCTATGATCCCTTCCCCAATGGCAACATCTCCACCAGCCAAGATTTTAGCGCCGTTGTAGACCGACCCGGCAATAGAGATATTGCCTTGGGACCGTGCTGCAAACCCGGCCATAACTGAACCGTTGACCTGCAGGTCCTCCCGCCGGTCAATGTTGCCGGTGCTGCTATCAACATTACCGGCAACAGTATAGACATCGGCAATAGTCAGCTTATTCTGCGCAAATCTGATGTTCCCGTCTTTTTTGGCATAATAGAAGATCTGCCCGTCTCGCTCCTCAATCCGAAACACATCGTCAAAGATCATGGTCTGATCAAGACCATCTTCGGCCGCTAGCGCCACGCCAAAAAGATCAGCCCCGCTGATGCCCTTGGTGGCCATAGTTTTTTCGGCGATCAGGGCGCCAGCCTTAATGCCGACCACCGCATTCCGCTCACGCAGGTCGATCGTGCCATCGCTCCGGATCGTGTCCGCCTTGCTCCCCAGCTCCGCACAAAAGGTATAGCGTGCATTGCGACCCGACCTTGGGGCAGTGGCTTCGGCGATCTTGACCATCCTGGCAGTAAGCAACTGCCCCTGGGTTACGCGACCAGACATCTTATCGATAACGCTTCGTCGAATCGCGCCTTCATGAACATTCATGAGCCGCAGACTGTCGACTAAGTCCTTACCCGAGGGATAGACAGGAGCGCCTGTCTGGGTACAGTTGACATAATAGGCGCTCAAATGATCGGGAGCAATCCAGATCGGGGGCAGCACCGACATAGTATTGCCTTCAAGGACAAGATAGCCATACAGCTCCGCCACATAGCACCCAGTTTCCTGATCGTGCCGGACATTGTCGCCAATTGTCGGTAAAATGTCATCAACCGAACCGATGACCTCACCCATGACATTTGTCCCTGACTTGGCCACCGAATTCTGATAAATTGTGGCCAGCACCGTCCCGGCGGCCACCGCCTTGACAATCAAGTTATCTTTTTCAACCCGCTCCAGCATCGCTGTGCTGAGCAAGGCCCTTAGCCCTTCCCCATCAAGCTTTACCCCGTCAGCCAGCCAAAAAAAGGAGCCATCCAAGGCGATGGCCCGCTGCACTTCCTCCTGGAAGGTGACGCTCTGCCTCGGTTCAGCCGCGGTGCCGGCAGCTACCAGCACCTCTCCCTGAGCGCCCAATTTAGAGTGCTCCTCAACAGCAACAAGGGCCTGCCAGTCGATGCCATGTCTCACCCCCAATTGTTCCAGCCCGTGTTGCAGCTGATAGGTGGACAACGGCTTGCCGCCGCGGACCTTGACCGACACCCTCATCTTGTCGGCAGCGATGGCGATCTCTTTGCCATGCCAGGCCGGATCATTGGCAGCCAAGGAGTACATGGCCACTTGGCCCAAGCTGCCGTCAGGGCTACTGTCCGCACTGTAGACATCGCCACTCAGGAAGTCTTCGCTCAATTCGTCCTGAACGTAACCCCCCTCAGACTCAGGCACCTTGGTCACCTCACGATAAATATCGTCGAGGGATTCAATCGACCTTTTGTCTCTGGTGCTGGACATCAGGCGTGCCTCGCTTGTCTCTGCATAGTCGCCATGCCAGTCACACCTCTGAAATTCCTTTCAGGACATCATCCAACGAGGTCTGGATGTCGTCATAATGGTCATGGACGTGACAATCATTAACGCCGATGGCGGCCTGCATGGCAAAACTTGCAATCGTAGTCATCTCAGGATCAGTAAACGGCTGGTCATGAGGACGGCTCGCCACCAACACCCCAAAAAACTTGCTCTCCGTGGCAACCGGGACCAGCCCGTAAGCGGCAAGGTCACCCTGAAAGGCTTGACCTCTGCTGCCCCCCCCTCCTTCTCCCTCCTGCCTCAGTAACGGAAGCCGCGACTCTATCTGGGCAGCATCAGCGCCAATCTCAAGCTCGGCCATCTTGTCTTTTGACGCCGCGTGCACGGCGAGACGCTTGATCACGCCATCCTCACCGATCGCGTAATAGGCCGCAAAGGTAAGTCCACAGACATCCACCACCACTGTCAGCACAGTATCCAGCAACTCGTCCAACGGATGGACACGCAACAGATATTGTTGGATCGTATCACGCCCTTCCAATTCATGGACCTTCTGATGCAACTCCTGGGTGCGGACCTTGACCATCTCCTCCAGTTGCCCATTCATCCGGGCGAGGCTCCGGTTCTTCTCCTCAAGCTCCTGGGTGAGTGCCCGGTTTTCAGCCACCAGGTTGAAATGACTCAAGGCCTCACGAACCGTCATCTTCAAATCGTCATCGTTCCATGGCTTAAGGATATAGCGATATATTCCTCCCTGGTTGATCGCCAACACTGCTGCGTTGATATCCGCATAACCCGTCAGCACCATCCGGATGCTGTCCGGCACCAACTGGGAGGCCTTGGCCAGGAACTCGGCGCCGCCCATCTCCGGCATCCGCTGGTCGGAGATGATGATGGCCGGCCGCAACCCGCCTTCGATCAACCCCAGCGCCTCCAAACCACTGCCGGCGGTATGGATGTCGTAGTCCTCATCCATGAACAGCCGCCGCAAAGTTTTCAGGATATTCGGCTCATCGTCAACAAACAACACAATTGGCAGACTCATGCTGATCCCCCCATCGGATTAGTAGTAGGTGGCCTGGCAGGACTTACGGTTAAAGGTGGAGAACTTGACATATCGGCTCCCACAGATGATGAATTCGTAAACTCATTCTGCATAAGCAATTCCTTTAGGGGGCAAGGCGCCGCCCCATTCATGAATCGAGAACCGCCCGCACCTTGGCGGTCATGTCCTTCAGGGAGAAGGGTTTTTCGATGAATCGATCATCGTTTTTCAGTACCCCTTGGTGGTCGATAATGTCAGCCGTATAGCCGGACATGAAGAGGGTCTTGATGCCGGGCCGCAGGACCTTGACCTTTTCCATGAGTTCCTTGCCATTCATCCCAGGCATCACGATGTCGGTGAGCAGCAGATGGATAGGTCCGGGATGACAAGCCGCCAGTTCAAGGGCCTGGGATGGATGATTGGCGGCCAGCACGCTGTAGCCGCCCCTGGACAGTATTCGTTCCCCAAGTTGCAGGATAGCACCTTCATCCTCTACAAGCAACACCGTCTCACTGCCATGCCCCGAGACTTGGCCGGCGGACATGGCTTCCTGGCTGGCGACTTCATCGTTGATCCGGGGTAAATATATCCTAAAGGTCGTGCCCAACCCGGCCTCGCTGTACACATTGATGAAGCCGCCATTCTGCTTGACAACCCCGTAGGTGGTGGTGGCCAAGCCCAGTCCGGTGCCCTTGCCCATGGCCTTGGTGGTGAAAAATGGTTCAAAAATATGGGCCAGGGTGGCCTGGTCCATGCCCAGGCCAGTATCGCTTACCACCAGCACGACATAATTGCCGGGCCGTGATTCGAGGTTGACCTTACAGTAGGTTTCATCAAGCACCACATTAGCGGTCTCAATGGTCATGGTTCCATCCCGGTCAATGGCATCCCGGGCATTGACCGTCAAGTTGGCCAGGATCTGATCAACCTGGGATGGATCAATCTTGACGGGCCACAGGTTTGTCCCCGGCCGCCACTCCAGGGTAATGTTTTCGCCCAGCAAGCGCTTGAGCATCTTGATCATGCCCTCAATGGTCTCGTTCAAGATCAAGACTTGAGGAGAGGCAACCTGCTTACGGGCAAAGGCCAAGAGCTGACGGGTGAGACTGGCCGAGCGCTGCGCCGCCTTACGGATCTCTTCGAGGTCATGGCGGATGGGGTCCCCGGCCTCAGCCTGGTCCAAGGCCAGCTCGGCGCATCCCAAAATTACGCCCAGCATGTTATTGAAGTCATGGGCCACGCCGCCGGCCAGACGGCCAACCGTTTCCATCTTCTGGGATTGCGCCAACTGATCTTCCAAGATTTTTTGCTGGGTAATGTCCCGCATGATGTGGACCGCACCCGAGATGGAGCCGTCATGGGCCATGATCGGGTCAACAATCACCTCAAAGGTCTTGCCATTGACCGCCAGTTCAGTCAAGGCCCGTTGTCCGGTCTGCATCCTCATGGATACCGGGCACTCGGTGATGGGCTGCGTTGAGTCGCAAACAACCTCCCAGCACCGTCGGCCAAGCATCTCCTCGACACTCCGCTGGCAAAGCTGCGCCATGGCCTGGTTGGCGTTGACTATGGCAAAATCTTTGTCCAGGATGCAGACCGCGTCGCTGATGGCGGCAAAGGAGCTCTGCCACTGTCTGGCGGCTTGGCGCACCTCATCTTCGGCGGTCTGCCGCTTCTTCTCCTGTTCAATAAAATCCAAGGAAAAAGCAAGAGACCGCGCCATTTCATCCAGGAGTTGCAGCTCTTCCTCATCAAAGAAGCCGGGCTCGGCGCTGTAGAGATTAAGATTGGCCACCACCCGGCCCTGCACCGTCAGAGGAAAAGTGGCCGAGGCCCGGTAGCCATGGCGCTGGGCTTCCTCTCGCCATAGAATCATGCAGGGGTCGCCTTCGATATCGTTGACCACCACCGGCTGGCCGCTGCGGAAGGCGGTGGCCGTCGGCCCCTGACCGCGCGGGCTGTCATCCAGCACTATCCCCAACTGCGCCAGATAGTCGCCGGTGGCCCCGGCCTGGGCCACCGGTCGGATGGCCATGGTCGATTCATCCAGCAGACCAACCCAGGCCATCCGGAAGGCGCCCTCTTGCACGGCAATGCGGCAGGCTTCGGCAAACAGGACCAGGGGCTCACGCTCCCGGACAATGACCCGGTTCACCGCGTTCAAGACGACATAGATACGGTTCAATTTTTCGAGCCGCGCCGCAGTTTTCTGCAAGGTCACGTCCGCCCGCCGCTGTTCCTGCTCGGCCAGCAAAAGGGAACGGTAGAGTTTCCGCTGGGAAAAATTGAAAAAAAAGGCGGCCATGGAACCGGTCATCAGGATGCCGAGGACGACCAGCCCCACTATGAACCAGCCATGTTCCCTGGCCTCGGTCAGGATCTCGGACGTATCAACCTTGGTGACCATGGCCCAGGGGGTGCCTGGCACGGCCTTAAGGTCAGCCACAACCGGCAGGCCACGGTAATCCAGGCCCTCAAACAGACCGGTCGTCCCCAGGGCGGCCTGGACCGCCGGCACCTGAGTTTTCGTCAAAGGGATGCGTTGGCTCAACGCCATATCGACGTTGTGCCGTTGGGGGGAAAGGAACAAGACAACGTCGCCGTCCCGGCGCACCAGCAGGGTCTCGGCGCTCGGACTCGGCGTTGGCCAGAATTGCAGCAGCGGGTAAAGGTATGCTTGAGGGTCGGAGCGTTGGACAAGCACGGCCAGGGGTTGCTCTGCCTCATCAAGGACAGGCACGGCCACATCCAGATGGATATACTTGCAGGTCTGACAGCGACTAAAATCACCAAATACCGGTTGCCCGGCGGCCAGAGCTTTTTCCGCCAACTCCCTGAGTCCTCGATCGCTGTCGGTAATCTTTTCAGCGGAGGCGGACAGGAGAAGACGACCATCGGCGGTGATTAGGATGACATCTTGGTACTCCTCATACTTACCGATCACCTGCAGGAGGCCCTGAAGCCTTGCCCGCAGTCCGGCATCTGCCTCGTTCAACAGCAAACCCCGGACCGAAGCCCTCATGAATGGGCCGAGGGCATTGCGTTGGACGTCGTTCAACCGTTCATCGCGCCAAGAGACGATCTGGGCGACCTTCAGGCTGGCAATGGCCTTCATCGCCTCATATTTTGCCTCTTGTATCCGCAATTTTTCGTGCCGATAAAACAAAACGCCGCTGACCGCCAAGACCAGGGCGGCGGCCATGGCCAAACCAATGATGCGCCACGGGGGGGATTGGGCGCTCCCGGTAGTGTCCATGGCCCTGTCAACCATCAGGCGCCTCGTCAAGGACCGCACGAATGGCCCTGGCCAGGTCATCGCGGAGGGCGGGCTTCAGCAGTAATTTACTGACGCCAACCCCGGCAAGCGCCTCCGGGGAATGGACCTCGCTAAAGCCGGTCAGCAGAATGATCTTCGCCTCAGGGTCGATGGCCCGAAGACTTTTGGCCAAGGAGACGCCATTCATCTTGGGCATGGCATAATCGGTGATCACCAGATCAAAAGCCTTGGGCGTCAGCCGGAAGACCTCCAGGGCATCATGCGGGCTGGTCAGCGTGGTGACCTGATAGCCAAGCATACGGAGTTCCCTTTCGTTGATGCTGACCACGGCCTGCTCGTCATCGACCATCAGGATACGCTCGTTGCCCCTGGGTAAGGTCCCGACGCTGCCGACCTGTTGGTGTACCGGCCCTTGAAAGACAGGCCAGATCACCTGGAAGACACTGCCTTCCCCCAGAGTGCTTTGGACGGCAATGAACCCTTTGGAACTTTGCACGATGCCATGGACCACCGAGAGGCCGAGTCCCGTCCCGTCATCCAGACCCTTGGTGGTGAAATATGGTTCAAAGATACGCTCCATGGTGGCCTTGTCCATGCCGCAGCCACTGTCTTGGACGGTCAGCCGCAGGTATTCGCCCGCCACCGTCTCCTGGCCAAACAGACCGCCCTCTGCCGGGTAGACTACCGGCTCCAGGGCGACCCGCATGGCGCCGCCGTTGGCCTTCATGGCCTGATAGGCATTGGTGCAGAGGTTCATGACGACCTGGTGCAGTTTGGTCGGGTCGATCATGATGGTCAGCTCCTGGGCCAGGATGCTGCTCTTGATTTCAATGGTTGAGGGGATGGAGGCGCGCAGCAGCTTCAAGGCCTCCTTGACCAGCAGACCGGCTTGCAGCGGCTGACACTCCTCAGTCCGCTGGCGGCTGAAGGTCAAAATCTGCTTAACCAACTCCTTGGCCCGCTCACCGGCATAGATGACCTGTTGGATGTCCTTGGCCGTCTGGCTCTCAGGCTGCAGGTCATCGTGGGCCAGGTTGGCAAAACCAAGGATCGAGGTCAGGATATTGTTGAAGTCGTGGGCAATGCCGCCGGCCAGGGTGCCGATGGTGTCCATCTTCTGTGAATGACGCAGCTGCTCCTCGGCGGCCTTGCGGTCGGTGATGTCGGTGGCGATCTCGATGCGGACCAGACGGCCATCGCTCCAGCGGATGGCCTGGTCCCGGCAATCGTACCAATGGCCATTCTTGGTGTTCTTGAACTCCCAGCTATAGACCCCGGTCGGGGTGCCATCGGCTTGCAGCAATCTATCGTTGGTGCAGAATGGGCAGGGCCCGTCCTGGTCACTCTGTAGCGTCTGCCAACAGATATTACCTTCGATCTCGCCCCAGACGTCACGGCCGTATTTGTTCACGAAAAGAAGCTCATAAGTAGTCATGTCGGCGACATAGATCAAGGCGTTGATGCTGTCCATGACTGCCGCCAACCGCTCGTTAGTCTGCCGCAAGGACTCTTCGGCCTTTTTGAGCTGACTGATGTCCATGAAGCTGACCAGGGCCATGGGCTGGTTATGGCTTGAAATTCTGGTGGAGGAGAGCAAAAAGGGGAGTGTTTTTTCGACGCCGTTTACGGACAAGCGGACGTTGGTTTCCACTTGATAGTGAGTGCGGCCGGTCTCGATGGTGTCGATGATGATGCGACTGACCGTGCATGACCGGCAGTGCGGGCCAAATCCGCAGCCCTCGGGATGCTCGAAGGCATAGACGCAACCCATGGCCTCGCCGTGGCGGCGGCCAACCATGTCGGCGACGGTGGCGTCGGCCAGGGCGATGGCCTGCCGGTTCACCTTGCGGATTTTCCGTTCATTGTCCACCAGCATCATGACGAACGGCGCGTTGTCGTAGATGGCGGCAAGCTCGGCCTCCTGGGCCCGCCGCGTCTCGTCTGTCCGCTGGCGCTCAGTAATTTCTTCCTTGCTTATGTTCACTTTGTTATTCCGGGACAAACATGACAATGACGCCTTCCTGCTGACGATTGGTAATAAGCTTAGAGGCCATGACCCGATAGGCGTCACCGGCCACCGTAAGCAACGTCCGCTGTCCGGCATCGTCCCCGACGCCGGCGATCAGGTCCATGACCTCGGTCGGCAGCACTTGATCGGCATCCATGCCAACCAGGGTAGGCCGGTCTCCAGCAAAGAGACGGTTGGCCTCACGATTGGCAAGGACCACGAGCCCAGACGAATCCAGCCCGATGAGTGCCATCGGCAGTCCGTCCATGACCTGGTGGGTAAATTGTAAAACACTGTTCTGAAAAACCATCGCCTCTGAGCGGTTCCTGACCTCTTCCTCCAGGTTGGCGTTGATCGATTCCTGCTTCAGGTAGGCCTCCATTATTTCATCATTCAACCGTTCATTTTTCTGGCGCAGAAAATAGACCTCCAGGGCCTTGGCGATGGTAACCTTCAATTCATCGTCGTTCCAGGGCTTGGGAATAAACTTATAGATCTGCCCCTCGTTGATCGCCCCAACCACCGAGGCGGTATCGGCAAATCCGGAGAGGACGATACGGATGGTATCAGGCCAACGTTCGTTGACCTGTTTCAGAAAATCAACGCCATCCATGCCGGGCATCCGGTAATCGGAGATGACCAACTGAATGCCAGGCTGTTCAGCCAACACGGTCAGGGCCTCTTCTCCATTGGCGGCGGTGATGATCTCATAATCTTCATCCATAAACAACCGCCCCAAGGCCCGCAGGACATTTTTTTCGTCATCAACGCAGAGGATTTTTACTTCTTCCATTTACGACCCCTCAAGTTTTTACGAGTCCATCAATCCATATGCCACGAGTGAAGAATTTCTTGATAATCCTCCCTGATCTTCGCGCTCAACTCCGGCAATTGCTGACGGTCGACGCCAAGGTGACTCCAGAGGACCGACGGGATCGCCTCACGCTTCGGGTTAATGCTGAGCCCGAGGGCCAGGGCCTTGGCCAGTTGATTAGCGACGCACAAGACCCGCACCAAGTGGACGGTATCCGGATGGCCGTCTTTCACTTCCGGCGGCAGGTCATGATGAAATTTAACCCCGTCGATAAAGACCTCTGGAAATTTCCACTCCTTAAGCAGCAAGGTGCCGATCCTCTGGTGCGTAAAGCCGAAGACCTGGTTCTCGGCCTCCTCCTGACCCAGACCGTCATCGCGAATAAGGCTGGCCACTTTCTCCATGTCGCTTAAGCAATGGTTGATCAAGACTATCTTGCCGATGTCGTGGATAATCCCGGACAGAAAGGCCTGCTCGGCCAGCTTGGTGTTGGTGCGATTCATAAGGACCCTGGCACTGACGGCGGTGCCCAGACTATGGTTCCACAGGCCCAAGACATCAATCGACGGACTGATCCCCGTCTTAAAAAAGGCAAAGATCGAAACGCTCAAGGCCAGACTCTTGACCGTGTCAAAGCCCAAGATCATCACCGCCTTTTCAATACTGCTGATCTGACGGGGCATACCGTAGAAGGCCGAGTTCGATAAGCGGAGGATACGGGCGACGAGGGAGGCATCCTCCATAATAATGGCGGCCAGGAGCTTGACGGACAAAGCCTCATTATTGATCTCGGTATTGATCCGGGTCGCCACTTCCGGCAAAGTTGGCAGGGTTCCGACTTTGGCGATAATATCTTGTGGACTGGTCATAGTTGATATTTTACTAAAAATTTCATTTTTAAATCAAGCGTTAACTTTGCAAATCCCTACGTCACCGCAAATGGAATCTTGACGGTAAAGGTCGTACCCTGACCGACCTGACTGTCTACCCGGATATCGCCATGGTGGTTTTTGGTGACGATGTCGTAGACAATGCTAAGACCTAAGCCGGTACCCTTGCCCACCTCCTTGGTGGTGAAAAATGGCTCAAAGATACGTCCCACATTTTCTGTCGCAATACCACCGCCGGTATCGGTGATGGCAACCGAGAGGAAGGCCTCATCCTGCCAGGTCTTGATGGTGATCACCCCTTCCTTGTCAATAGAATGGGCTGCGTTGACCAGAAGGTTCATAAACACCTGATTCAGCTGTTGGGGGAAGCAGGTTATCGGGATCGAGGCCTGATAGTCTTTGGCAATTTTCGCCTTATACTTCAATTCATTCCAGACCATATTGATCGTCGTGTCAAGACATTCGTGAATATCGACGGTCTGCCGTGTGGCCTGGTCTACTCTGGAGAAACTCTTCAAGTCCTGCACGATCTTCTTGACCCGGTCGCAGCCTTCCAGGGACTCACGGATAAGGTCATCAATGTCGGAGAGGATGTAATCAATCTTGTACTTCTTTTTGCCATCAAGCTGGCGGGCGGCAAGCTCATCGCTGCCGGCCTCACCGACCAACTCGGCCTGCAGGGCCATATACTCAACAAGACGGCTGCTGTATTTATGGAGCGAACTCAAATTGCTGGAGATAAAGCCCACCGGGTTATTGATCTCATGGGCGATACCGGCGGCCAGTTGGCCGATGGAGGCCATCTTTTCCTGCTGTAGGAGGTGGCTCTGCGCTTGTTTAATCTCGGAGTAGGCGGCCTGTAAGGCCTTGTTTTTACCCTCCAGGATATGCATCATATTATTGAACTGCTCCCCGATCATATTGCTGGGATTAGCAGTCATGGACTTAAAATAGTTACACTCCGAGCAGGACTTGTATTTCTGGGCGAATTGCCCCTGTACCAGCCCCCCGCAGAAGGTCCCTGCCTCCTGCCAGCACCGCCTACCCTCCTTACCATAGCAGGGGCAGTCCTGCTTGCCGCACTTCATTACTTCATAGCACCTCTGAGACAAATCGTTCTTGAAGTAAGTGCCAAAATCCTCCGCCGTCACCACTCGTTGGAGCAGGACCGAGATCTGGTCGATAGCGCGCTGCAGCTCCTGGCCGGCAGCAAATGTCTCCTGGTTTTTCTTTTCCAGTTCGGCGGTGATCCTCTTTATCTCGGTCATATCGTGCAGGGTGATGACCAAGCCCTCGGCGCCACCCCCCAAGCTCGTCCGGTAGATGGCGATAGAAAACCAGCGCTGGCTGGCGGCATGGTAATAGTCAAAGGTCTGACCATCGATGGCACCCTGATCCATAACCAGTCCGCTGAAAAGATCGGGCAGCCGCTTACTCAGGATCTCAGCAAACGAAAGCCCGCTGAAGACACTGACCGCCAGGTTACAGCGCTGGATGCGCAGCTCAGCATCAGCCAGGATCACCAGGTCATCGACCCGGTCCATGGTCACCTCCCACTGACGCTTGGCATTCTCAACAATGGTAAGGATTTCACGCTGTTTTTCCCGCTCGACAAGTAAGGTGTTGCGCTGGGCCTCGATCTCCTGCTGGTCACGCCGTTGCTCGACATTTTTCGTGTCGAGCCGTTTCAGGACATGGCCTACCAGACCAATAAATATAAGCACCAGCAGCAGGGGATAGAGCAACGAGATCATATATATCCGGTTGAACTGGGCCTGATGGTCGCTGATGTCGTAATAAAGTTCAAAGGCGCCGGCAAAGGAGTTGTTCACCATGATCGGCAGGTAGGTCTCCACCACGTCCCGGCTGACGGTCTCACCCTCGGAGGTCTTCTCCTCCTTATTGACCACCTTGGTAAACTCCTGACCGCGGGCCACAACCTCAAGAAAATACTCATGCTTATTGATCGTGCCGAGGTCCTTGGCTTGGCTAGAGTAAATGACCATGCCCCCATGATCGAAGACCTTGATCTTCAAGAGGCCAAAATCCTGAAGGATGAAGGGCTCGGCTTCCTTGCTTAATTCTATCTGCAGGCGACCGCTATCAACTTTGGCCTGCCGGGAGAGGTGATGGGCCACCTTCCTGGCCTCGTGCTGAACCGTGCTCAGCATCTGGGCCTGGTATTTGGGATAGATCAGGTAGAGATTTAAGACCGGAAAGATGCCGGCGAGCAATGTCGCCGCTATAAATAACCGTCCTAGCCCCTTGTCTTGAAAGAGTTTCATGCCGCCTCCCCGATTGTTTCGTCCCGCGCCCGCACCGGAATCTGGAAGGTGAAAGTGGTACCCCGGCCTTCTTCACTGTCAATCGTGATTTCGCCACCATGTTTCTTGATGATGTCGTAGGAGATGCTGAGTCCCAGGCCGGTGCCCTTGCCCACCTCCTTGGTGGTAAAGAAGGGCTCGAACAGACGGTGCCGGATGGACTCCGGGATGCCGGGGCCGGTGTCGCTGATGGCAACGAAGATCGACCCATCAGCGGCCCGGGTGCGAATCCTGATCTCGCCCTTGTCGACCATGGCCTGGGCCGCGTTCACCAGGATATTGACAAAGACCTGGTTCAGTTGCTGCGGGAAGCAGACGGTCTCCGGCAAGTCCCCGTAGTCCTTGATCACGGTTGCCTTGTACTTCAACTCGTTCCAGACGATGTGCAGGGTCTCATCGAGACAGGTGTTGAGGTTGGCGGCCTGCTGCTCTTGATGGTCAATCCGGGAGAAATTCTTGAGGTTCATGGTGATCTCCTTGACCCGCTCCGTCCCCTCCAGACACTCTCGGACCAGGTCCTTGGCATCAGCCGTGATATAGTCGATCTTCAGGGCCTTGGCCTTGACGGCCAGAAGTTGCCGTACATCCTCGGCAAGGTCAACACTTGCTGCCTGTTGGGCAGCCATATACTCCGCAAAACGCCCCAGGTATTTGGCAAGCGTCGACAGATTGCTGTGAATAAAACCCACCGGGTTGTTGATCTCGTGGGCCACCCCGGCGGCCAACTGACCGATGGAGGCCATCTTCTCGCCCTGCAAGAGCTGGGACTGAGCAGCCTTGATGTCAAGGTTTACACGCTCCAGCTCCGCATTGGCGGCGCTCAACATGGCCTGGGTCCGCTCTTTTTCCTCAATATCATCCTTGAGAGCCTTATTGGCCTGCTCTATTTCGGCCGTTCGCTCGTCAACCCGTTGTTCCAGTTCTACATAGGCCTTCTGCCGAGCCTCTTCCGCCTTTTTTCGATCGGAAATTTCCCGCCAGACAACATGAATGGCCGGGTGGTCATCCTCCACCAGCGCGGTCAACAGGACCTCAACCGGAAACACCTCGCCGTTGGCCCGCACATGGTCCCACTCAAAACGGTTCGAGCCTTTTTCAAGTGCAATGCTGATCATTTCGTTTGCCTTCTCATGGGACAGACGTCCGTCCGGCTGCCGTTCCGGGGAGAGTTGCGACGGATGGGTGTCGAGCAAATCCTTTTTGTTCATGTAGCGCAACATCTTCACGGTTGACTCGTTGCAGTCGACAAACTTGCCGCCGACAATAATCAAAATGGCGTCCGCACTTCGTTCAAAGAGTTCCCGATACCTGTCTTTCTTTATGCGCTTACCCATATTGGGGGTATCCTTAATGGCTTTCAGGCTGTCTGACACACTGCATCAGAATGGTAGCAAATCATCGTCAAACATCACTTGCATCCGCAGGCAGAGAGGATTTATCAATCTGATTGATCGGTATCCTGACCGTGAAGGTCGTGCCCTTGCCCACCTCGCTTGCAGCCGTGATCTCTCCATGATGGTCATGCACAATGTCGTAAGCGATGCTCAAGCCAAGCCCGGTGCCCTGGCCAACGTCCTTGGTGGTGAAGAACGGTTCGAAAATTCTGGCGAGGCTTTCCGGCGGGATACCACGGCCGGTATCTGAGAAGGTGACGACAATAAAACCATTGTCCGCACGGCTTTTGATCGAGATCTCCCCTTGACCATCAATGGACTGCGCGGCATTGATGATGATATTCATAAATACCTGATTCAAGTGTCCGAGATTGCACAAAGTCAGGGGGATTTCACCAAGGTCCTTTTTCACCACCGCCTTGTCCTTGACCTCACTTACGAGGATATTCAATGTGCTTTCAATACCGGCATTGATATCGTCCATCTTGCTCTGGGCCTCGTCAAGCCGGGAGAAGGTCTTGAGATTTTGGACAATGGCCTTGACCCGTTCCGCCCCTTCAAGCGTTTCCCTGACCAAATTGTCCAAGTCCTCCCTGATATAATCAATCTTCAATTGCTTCTTTTTTTCCTGAATGGTTTGTTCGATTTCTTTGGACTCCAAGGAGGCCAGCGCTTCTTCGGAAAATCTGTTGAATTCGTTTAATCTTTCCAGATATTTTTTCAGCGTTCCGAGATTGCTGATGATAAATCCGGTCGGATTATTGATTTCATGAGCAACGCCAGCCGCAATCTGGCCGATCGAGGCCATTTTTTCGTGCTGCAACATCTGGGACTGCGTAGCCTTCAAGTCCTTGTAGGCCTCATTTAACTTCAGGTGTTGTTGCTCAAGAATATTCATCATATTATTAAAACACTCGCCAATCATATAAATGGGGTCTTTGGTGGCCTGCCTGTAAACCTTGCAACGAGTACAGTCTTCACCCAAGGTGGCAAACTTTCCTGTCGGCGATTCCTTGCAATATGTGCCGGATATCTGCCAGCACCGGACGAGCGGTTGCCCGTAACACGGGCATTTCTGTTGGGAACACTCCAGAAGTTCATAACATTTCACGAGATTTGGATTAGAGAACCGGACATCGAAAGCACTTCTGCGCGCCACCGCTTCAATAAGCCTGGTTATCTCATCAAGCGCTTCTTGCAGCATTTCCCGATGCCCCACGATCTCGTCATTAATAGTTTTCAGTTCCTCTTGCGCTTCTTCCAGTCGCACGGTTTCCGCAATGAGCGCCTTTTGCGAGGCGTCAACCTCGCTGGTCAACCGGTAAAAATATTTCTTTAACAAGAATAGTTCGTCGCCTCCAACCCTAACTGCAATATCCACATGGAGCACTTTCCTGGAAAAATCCATAATTAGTACAGTCAGTCCATGGAGTTGACGGGTAAGCCAAAGCATGGCGGCAGTCATAACAAGCACAAATATCAGGGCCGAAATCGTCAACATGCGGCGCTCGGCCATGAGAATGCTTCTGCCCGTGCTGGCATACTCCTCGTTGGAAATAAGGGAGGTAAACTGTAACGATATGTCGGAAGAACCATAATCAAAAAAAGATTTGCCCATGACCATAAAACGGCCTTCCAGGTTCGCTAACCTGCTGCCGTCAGGGAGGATATCGGGTTTGCTTGAGGCGATAACCTGAAGTGGGTTGCCAGATATTAAGGCGATAATATGATCAGAGGCGGCAAATCCTTGTGAAAATTTCAGAAAATCGTCGTTTAATGGGCTGGCCAGCATCAGGGTCGCCTTCCTGCCGCTTATCTCATCTGTATAGGTTTCCGCCGTGAGAATATACGGTTCGTCAACGAGCGATGTCATATAGCTGCTGCCACTGTTGCTTAATAAGGGCAACAAAATATCCTGCTGCAGGAGAGGCTGGGGGGGAGGCTCGGAGGTTGCCTGATAGATTTCTCGAGTTGCACCATTTTCATCCAGCAAAAGCGCATAATGCACATGGGTAAATGTTCTAATCACCGAGGCATCCGGGAGCCAAGGCGGGATGCTATCATGGATTTTTATCGAGGCAGACGGGGAGTTCCAGGAGGTTTGCTGGAGATAATCACCAAATTGCTTGAATGACAGGAAGAACTTGGCCGCCCGGCTGAAGGCCATGATATAATCGTCAAAATATCGGCGGGCTGTTTGGGCTTCGCTCTGGAGTCTTTTGTCCTGCTGTTCGTAAAGAATGCGTCCAAGGCGTTGCTGCTGCACATGATCCATCACACCCCAGACGAGTGCGCCGCAGAGAAGGGTCGTTACAAGCATCTTCCAAGTCAGGGAGATGCTTGTAAAAAAAGGGCTTTTTCCCGTTTCCTTCATAGAAGTCAAAACCTGAGTAGTTACGGTTCAGAAATCAATTCGTCGTCAAGAAAACGCCAGCCAGCCTTTCGCAGCTGGTTCGATGGGACAAAACCGAATCTGGAATCAATGCCTTCCGACTCTTTGATTAGATAATCGACCAGTTTTTTGGCATTCTCATTTTTCACCTTATCACCAGCCCAGGTAGTGACGTTATACGTCCGGTAAAAAGGATAGGCCCTTGTGGCAATGGCCTCCTTGTCGGTGGGAGGATGGCCGTTGATCGTAAGCGGCTTGACACTGCCAAGATTTTTGTAATAGTCCGCCATGCTCAAGACTTCCCAGCCAATGGCGTTTTTCGTTGAACTTATCAGGGAAATCATATCGGGAATAGCGCCGACCTCGTGGATGAGCGGCGAAAACATTTTTTCATCCGGCAACAGTTGATACCAATGACCAGGCCGGTTCTTGCAGTGGAAGCGGCCCATCGGCTGGATGGTCAGGTCGAGCCCTTTTGTGCCCGGCGGGGTTTCAAGCTCGGACCAGCGGGCTATCTTGCCCTGAAAGATTCGCCTGGCCTGTTCGGTTGTAATGTTGTCAAGCGGATTGTCCGGATGGACCAGGATGGCCTTGGCGACGATGCCAATGGTATGGACTTGGATTCCCGGCAACCTGTCTTCCTTGCCAGGCGGGCAGCAAAAACCGCCCATATCGGTATTTTTTTTGGCGAGCATGGCGGCCGCGATACCGCAGGTGGCCTCCTTGACAAAGACCTTGAGCTTGTTGGCCGTGGCAAATCTGTGGATAATCGGCACGAAGGTGTGGTGAATATCCTGATCGAGAACAATGGTGAGGTCCGCTCCCTTAGCTTCATCGGTGTACTGAATGGGACGCTCGACCCACTCCGCTGGCATCGATAACTTGTCGGCAGGGTCGGTGAACGCCTTGTTCCTGATCTGTTCCTCGATATCCGGCAAGGAAGCGCTGGCCCAGCGGGCCGGAATCACAAAGGCGGCCAACATGGCCATAATTAAAAAAACGTCACCGGCCCTGCCCATAATCTTCTTCATGAAATGCACCTCCCACGTTGGCTTTGTTGCTTAGTGCAATTTGGAACACCTTGTTGCAGTATCGCACAGTAAAGCCAAGAAAAGCAAGGGCGGCTATTGTAATATAAAATAGGTCTGTTACCCGGCCCCTTCGACTCCGCTCACGGGGCGATTCCCCCCGCCGGCCCCAGAGGGGGGTCGAAGGGACGGTGCCGCGTTGGGTGAGATGTTTTGGGGTAAATAGGTAATAAACCCCAACAAATTT
>JANNQL010000108.1:0-12974 GCA_031400755.1 Pseudomonadota bacterium
GGAATGCCGCGCAGCGCCTCATCCTCCTTGATCCGGCGACAGACCTCGAAACCGTCCATCCCCGGCATCATGACATCCAACATCACCAGATCGATTCGCTCACTGCGAAGTTTGATAAGTGCCGCCTCCCCGTCTTGCGCCAGCACGGTCCGGTAGCCTCGAGGCGCCAGCACCGCATCCAGCAAAGACAAGTTGCGGGACTCATCGTCCACACAGAGAATTACCGGTTGCTGATTCATCTTGTCACACCTCCTCTGCCCTCGTCTTTATACTCCACAGCGAGGGTAATGCGGTTGATGATGTCGATAAAGGTTTCCTGCACTAGAATCCTTTGACTCTTGTTCATTACCTCTCCTCCAAGCAATGGGTTCAATCTGTTCCTCCGGCGTCAAGGGCAACTCCACAACAAAGCACGCGCCCTCCCCATGTCCCCGGTTTTCGGCCCAGATACGGCCCCGATGGTCCTCGATTATCCCCCGGCTGACCGAAAGCCCCAGGCCGGTGCCCGTCTCTGCATCCTTGGTGGTAAAAAACGGCTCCCATATCGTCTCCAACTGTTCTGGGTGAATCCCCGGCCCGTTGTCCTCCACGGTGCAGCAGATAAATCCGTTTGCCTGACGGAGGGTAATGGCAAGCTCTCCCTTTTTTTGTTCGCCTATGGCATCGGCGGCGTTCTTGAAGAGATTCACGAAAACTTGCTCCAGCTGCTGGGCATTGGCCATGACCCACGGCAGGTCAGCAGCCAGTTCCTTGTGCACGGTCACATGGTATTTCAGTGCGTTGCGACAGAGGGTAAGGGCGTTTTCGATACAGCCGGCCAAGGAGACCGGGGCCTTTCCCCCCTGACCACGGCGGGAGAATTTTCGCATGGATTCCATGATGACGCGAATACGATTGGCACTCTCGACTACGTTGACCGCGCACTCCGTATCCTGCTCAAGAAAATGCCGCAAGGATGCAAGAGGCTCAGCTTCGGGAACCACCAGGGTAGGCATCTGGCTCGCGAGTTGCCGCATGTCGGTGAGCAATTCGTTGGCAAACCCGAGGACGCAGGAAAGCGGGGAGTTGATCTCGTGCATAATGCTTGCTGCCAGGGTGCCGAGGGTGGAAAGCCGTTCGGCGTGAACCAGTTGCCGGGCGCGCGTCTCGGCCAGTTCCTCCATGCGGTCACGATGCGCCTTGAGATCCAGATGGGTCTGGACCCGCGCCTGTAGCACGGCAGGGGCGAAGGGATTAACCAGATAATCAGCCGCCCCCAGTTCCAGTCCCCTGGTCTCGACGGTTGTGTCTTCCAAGGTGGTGACAAATAGCACGGGAATGGCGCGGGTGGCGCTGTCGGCCTTGATCCGGCGGCAGACTTCGAAACCGTCCATCCTCGGCATCATGATATCCAGGATCACCAGATCGATCCGCTCACTATGAAGTTTGGCAAGTGCCGCCTCCCCGTCTTGCGCCAGCACGATCCGGTAACCTCTGGGTGCCAGCACCACCTCCAACATTGACAGGTTGCGGATCTCGTCGTCCACACAGAGAATTACCGGTTGTTGATTCATGCTGTCACCTCTTCAAGGAATTGGGCCACTGCCTGTGGCAATTCACGGCTGTTAATCGGCTTGGCGAGATAACCGTCAAAGCCTGCGGCCATGATTCGTTGACGATCGCCCTGCATGGCCAGAGCAGTCAGGGCGACGACCTTTATACCCCGCGTCGCCGGATTCTCCCGCAGCTTGACCAAGGCGGCAAAACCATCCAGCACCGGCATCTGAATGTCCATCAGAATCAAGTCAGGACGCAGTCTCTCGGCCAAGGCGATCCCCTCCAGGCCATCTCCGGCCATGGTCACCGCATAGCCGTGAAAGGTAAGGATATCGCCCGCCAATTGCCGGTTCTGGAGGTTGTCATCAATAATCAGTATCTGCTTGGGCATATGATCATCCTTCAAACCTACTATAAGGTAATAGCACCTCTTTCGGGCGCCCCACCTTAACGAGCCGTGGAGGCAAGGGTGTTGGCCACCAGCTCGGCGAAGTCCTGGCTGGAGAGATTTCCCTTCTCGAAAATCTGCCAGACCAGCCCCCGCAGCCGCTCCCGCTCGGACGACGACAACGCCATGGCGGTCAGCACCATAATTGGCACATTCAGGGTCAGTTTCGCAGCCCGCAGCCGCTCCGCCACTTCAAAACCGCTCAGGTCCGGCATGCACAGGTCAAGGATGATAAGATCAGGAGGCTCGGCAAGGGCAGCGTTAATCCCCTCCTGACCCCCGCTGGCAGCGGCAACCCGATAGCCGCGCGCGGCCAGCACACTCTCCATGGCGGCACGCGCCAGGGAATCGTCTTCGATCAACAGGACACTGGCGTTCGCCGGGGCGGCCACAGACACCGGCTCAACTACAGGCGCTGTCTGTGGCTGCCCCGGCGCGGCGTGCACCGGCAAGGTGAAGATGAAACGACTCCCCTCGCCAATACGGCTCTCGACCCGAATGACGCCGCCGTGCAGCATGACCAGACGCCGGGTCAAGGCCAGACCGAGTCCGGTACCCTCGTGCTTCTTGTCATAGGGTGACTCCAGCTGACTAAAGGCCTGGAAGAGGTGGTGTATGTCCTCATCCCGGATGCCGATGCCGGTGTCTTGGACGCTGATCTCAAGACACTCGCCCGCCTCAACATCCGCCATCAGCTTCCCTGCGGCCACGGTGACCGTGCCGCCGTCGGGGGTGAACTTCACGGCGTTGGAGAGCAGGTTGTAGAGGATCTGCTTGAGCTTACGCTGATCGGCCACAATTTCACAGTCAGCCTCCGGGGCCAGGTCAAGACCCAAGGTGATCCCATGCTTCATGGCCTTTTCCCTGACAATGGTCAACGCCGTCTCCAGCAGATCCTTGATCTGGAAACAACCCAACTCTAACTCAATCTTGCCCGACTCCACCTTGGCCAGGTCGAGGATGTCGTTGATCAGGGCGAGCAGGTGCTGGCCGCTGGACAGGATGTGCCCAACATACTCCTGCTGTTTGTCGGCCAAGGGGCCGAACATCTGATCTTGTAAGACCTCGGAGAAGCCGATGATCGAGTTAAGCGGGGTGCGCAGTTCATGGCTCATGTTGGCCAGAAAATCGGACTTGGCCCGTGAGACCTCCTTCAGTTGCTGGTTGGCCTGGCTGATCTCCTGCTGCTGGGCCTGCAGTTCCTCGTTCATGGACTGGAACTCGGCGTTCATCGCCTGCAGTTCATCGTTGGCCCGCCCCAGGTCTTCGGTCAGCAGCTGACGGGCCAGAGAATTCTTGATGGTGTTGATAGCAATGCCGAGCTGGGGGGCGATATGCTCGACAAGGCGGCGGTCATCTCCGGAGAAACCGTGCAGCGAGGCCAGTTCCAGCACCCCCATGGGATCGCCCTTAAAAACGAGGGGCAGGGCGATGACCTCGCGGGGGACAAACGCACCCACCCCGGTTGACAGGCAAAGCACGGTCTCGGACGGGATCTCACTGAGGCTGACCAACTGCCGCTGGCTCAAGGCTTCCTTGGCCTGCTGGTCGGCCTCCGGCGGCACAGGCACCGCCAAGGCGCAGCAAGGCACAAGCCGCCCCTCCTGGTAGTCATAAAGGAGCGCGGCAACGGCGTGGGCAAGGACGGCAAGCCTGGCCAGCAGCAAACGGCCTAACTCCTCAATGCCGCCCACCTGCTGGTTCAGGATGGTCAGGAGCTCAGCATGGGCCTTGTCAAAAATTTCCTCCTTCCGCAGGCGTTCGGTGGCGGCTTGGCTGGTGCTGAACATGTCGGCCCAACGGTAGGCGCCCAAGATGGCGATGAATATCATGAAGACAGCAAAAATTGCCAGCCCCTGGAGAAGACGGTCCACCGGCGCCAGAATCTCAGCGAGCGAACGTTCGGTAACCACCCCCCAGCCATACTTGATGAGCGGCGCATAGGCGGCATTGACCTCAATGCCAGTCTCCGGGTTGTGCCCCTTTTCCGTCCCGCTCAAGCCGCGTCTCGCCTTGCCCATGACAGGCACCTCGGATAGATCGGCCATATCCTCTAAGGTACAGCCAGGGTGCAGGGAGTGATAAATGAGCCTGCCGTTGCGATCGACCACATAAAAAGCGCCGCTCGCCTCTCTTAACTTGTTGATAGTGCTACCGATAAAATCGGCCTTGGGCTGCATGACCAGGATGCCGACCACCTGCCCGTCTATCGTCTTGATGGGCACGGCAATGGCGAACAAAAACCGCCGCGGACTGGCCTGACGCTGATAGAACTCAGAGACATAGGACGTCCAGGAGCGCGAGACCCCCTGATACCAGTCGCGTGAGGAAAAATCTTTGCCGATGACGCTGAGGTCCGTGGGGTAATCCTGGAGCAGAACCCCCTGGGGCGAGGCAATGAAGGCGCGTTCCAGGGAATGTGAGGTCTCGACCAAACTCTTCAGGTGGTACAGCATCTCGTCTCTGTCGCCACGGGGCAAGGCGCTGACCAGCAAGGGCCGGATGACATAGGCCTGTCCCAAGACGATCTCGTTATCCAGTCTGCTGGCAAGCATCTCAGTCACGGCATGGACAATGACCTGCCGCTTCTCATTCGACTGCAGAACCAGGTGATCGACCAAGGTCACATAGACAAACAAGGCCAGCCCGAGCACGGGGATGACCGCCATCAGAACGCCAACTATGATGATCCGCCGCCGCTTGCGCAGTATCCAGTCAATCATTCATTCTCCCTCCTTCCTGAAAATGTGCGTGCCTGGTATGACCTCGCGCAGGCTGTTGCCAAGCGCGGCGGCAATGGTCTCCGCCTCCCCCAAGACCAGCCAGCCGCCAGGTCTCAACTGGGCCGCCAGCTGCTGCTGGACCAACCCGCCCTGCTCCCGCTTGAAATAAATGAGGACATTGCGGCAGCAAATGAGCTGATAATCGGAAAAGATCCCCTCCGGTGGGGCCGTGCCGCTGGTCAGGTCATGGTGGACAAAGCTCACCAGCGCCCGGACCGTCGTTGCCACTTGGTAGCCACCACCAGCGGCGGAAAAATAGCGGTCGAGGTAACGCTTGTTGACCTCGTCCAGGGCCTCGGGCCGGTACCAGCCCCGCTGCGCCCAAATCAGGGCCTCCCGGTCGATGTCGGTGGCCAGGATCATGACCGGCGCGGTGCCCCCCTCCTTCCGGCAATAGTCATGGACGAGGATGGCCATGGAGTAGGCCTCTTCGCCCTGACCGCAACCGGCGCACCAGATCCGTACCCCTTCGCCGCCAGCGGCGGTGACAAGGGCGGGGATGATCCGTTCCTGCAGCAGGGCGAAGGTGAGACGGTTTCGAAAAAAATGGCTCACCGTGATGCTGAGTGCCTCAAGCAGTCGGTCGATCTCGTCAGGGTGTTCGCCCAGATAGGCTTGGTAGGCGCTGATATCAGGCAGAGAGAGCATCCGCTGGCGGAGCTGGATGCGGCGGCGGAGCATGGCAGGATGGTAGGCGCTGAAGTCGAACAGACGCCGGGCGGCAAGGAAGGCGAGGAGCGGCTCCAGACTCTCCAACAGGGTGTGGTTCAATGCCATACGACAGCCCCTCCTTGGTCAAGACCTGCAATATTTCTACTTTGTCACATAGGAATTATCCTACCCCCTACCCCCTCAATGCAGTACAAAATCTTATACGGACAACACTGCTCGGAAACCGCGACCTTCATGCCGCCATGGCCTCCTGTGGGCTGGCGATTTGGTTGCGCTGCTGGACCACCGACAAATCATCTGCGGAAAACACCTTGTCAACATCAAGGATCATGACAAAATCGTGGTCAACTTTCCCCATCCCTTTGATGAAATCAGTATTCAACTTGGTGCCGAGATGCGGTGCCGGCTCGATCATGCCTGGCTCCATCTCAACCACCTCCTGCACGGAATCAGCTAACGCGCCAAGCACGATATTTTCCCCGTCAAGGTTCACCTCAACCACAATGATACAGGTGTTTACCGTCTGCTCGGTACACGCCATGCCGAAATTAAGCCGTAAGTCGATGACCGGCACCACACTGCCGCGCAAGTTGATAACCCCCCGCATAAACTCCGGCGTCTGCGGGACTTTGCTGATTGAGGTAAATTCCAGTATCTCTCTCACCTTCACCACATCAATGGCAAAGACCTCATCGCTCAACGTAAAGGTCAAATATTGAACAGTTTCAGTAATTCCAGGGACACTCATGGCACAGCCCTCCTTCGGGTAGAAGACAGGACGCGAGGTTTGATTTGATCAAGCCTCACCCCGTGTTTACGGTTATTTGTAATTTTCAAACTGGTCATCAAGATGATCATCGGCCTCATTCGTCCCCAGGTCGAGGTGCATTGTTTCTTCTTGCGCCCTCATATCGAAGTGTACGGCTCCGGCTCCCTTGTCTGCTTGGGCGGACTTTTTGACATTTTTGACAGGCTGGGCGTGCTGAATAAGGGCAAGATGCTTGGCCTTATTCTGGCGTGGCGCGGCTAAACCCTGTTGCCGTCCAGTATCCAAGGTAAAGAAGGAAATAGTGTCTTTAAGTTGTTCGGCCTGGGCGGTGAGTTCTTCAGTGGTAGAGGCCAATTCCTCTGAGGCACTGGCGTTTTGTTGAATGACCTGGTCCAATTGCTGGATGGCCTTGTTGATCTGTTCGGCGCCGACGTCCTGCTCTTTGCTGGAGGCGGTGATTTCCTGGACCAACTCCGCCGTCCGCTGGATGTCGGGCAGCATCTTGTTCAGCATATCGCCAGCCTGTTCGGCAATAGCGACACTGCTGGTCGAGAGCTTGCTGATCTCACCGGCGGCGGATTGGCTGCGCTCGGCAAGTTTTCTTACTTCAGAGGCGACCACGGCGAAGCCCTTGCCGTGTTCGCCGGCCCGCGCCGCTTCAATGGCGGCGTTAAGGGCCAGCAGGTTGGTTTGGCGGGCAATTTCTTCGATGATGGAGATCTTGGTGGCGATCTCTTTCATGGCAAAAACGGTCTCGGTAACGGCCTTCCCCCCCTCTTTGGCATCTATGGCGCTCTTGACCGCGATCTTTTCAGTCTGCAAGGCGTTGTCGGTATTTTGCCTTATGTTAGCGGCCATCTGCTCCATGCTGGATGAGACCTCTTCGGCGCTGGCCGCCTGTTCCGTCGCCCCTTGGGACAGCTGCTGGGCCGTGGCCGACATTTGCTGACCACCGGATGCGACGTTGTCGGCGGCGCCTTGCACTTCCATGATAACGTCTTTCAGCTTGACGACCATGGCGGACAGGGATTCCATCAGATCGTTGAAGTCGCCATTATAGGTGTCGGTAATCCTGGGCGGGATGTCACCCTTGGCCACCCGGTCAATATATTCGGCGGCCACCTTGAGTGGCCCGATCACGGCGTCCAGGGTGTTATTGACCCCGGCCACAATTTTTTGAAAGTCACCTTGGTGCTTGGAAGCATCGGCGCGGGTAGCGAGCTTGCCTTCAACTGCCGCTTTGGAGAGCATATTGGCATCGCTCACCAAGGCCTTTATGGCATTCGTCGTCTTGTTCACCGCACGGCAAATAGTCTCGAATGACTCTCGAGTGCCAGCGGTATCGGCATCACCTACTTCTGCCTGTATATCGACATTAAGATCTCCCTGGGCGACCTTGGTCAGGCCCTCTGTCAGTTTTGTCACTTCGACTGCCTGGTAATCGGCGATCTTTTGCATCTGCCTGGCAGCCTGTTTGATTGCAGTCTGGTCCACAACCACTTCAAAAGCCCCGATAATGTTGCCGTCAGAATCTTTCATCGGCCTGCCTGTATACAATATGTCGAGATTCATGCCAGAAGGATGGGCGTCGGTCTCGCTGGAGGCTTCCGCTCCCTTTCTCATGGCCTGTCCACAGGCGCATTTGTCGGTGTTACAGTCGGATGTCTTAAAGTTGTTGTAACACTTATCCCCGATCAACTCCGTCTGGCTCTTGCCTAAGATCTTCGCGCCCAACAAATTCATGTACCTGATAGTGAACTCCTTATCGATAATCATGGCTGGCAGTGGCATGGAATCTATAAGTCCGACGAGGGTATCTATGGTCTTGTTCACCCCTTCGACGATCTTCTGGAAGGCGCCTTGATGCTTGTTGGCGTCGGCGCGAATGGCAAGTTTTCCTTCTACGGCTGCCTTGGCGAGCATGTCCATATCCGCAACCATCAACTGGATCTTGTCGACCATTTCCTGCATGGCGCGCATCAACTGACCGGTTTCGTCCTTACTGGTTGCGTCGAGGGCCACGCTCATGTCGCCTTTAGCAATCCGGTTGGCACTACCCATGCACAAGGCAAGAGGCCTGGTTATGCTCCGGGTAATCCAGAAGGCGATGCCTGCCGCCAGCAGAAGAGCGGCGGCACTGAGCCCGAACAAACCGCTTCGTGCACTGCTATAGGTCTCGTCTGACTCTTTGTTTGCCGCCTCCATCAGCGAATGTTCAAACTTGATAAACTCCTCAATTTTTTCGGTATAGGGGCGGGCTAGAATACGTGGCGTAGTCATATAATACTTTTTGCACTCTTCCATACTCTGATCGGCGCGCACCATTTCAACAAACTTGTCCACGGTCGGAACGTACTTTGTTTGCAGGTCTTTCATCTGAGTCAAGAGTTCTTTTTCCTTGGGGTCCGAAACGAGCTTTTCAAGCTGTTCTAAATCTTTGCCGACCGCCTCTTGGGCCTTGGGGATCCTCTCGATCTCCTTCATCACCTCATTACGGTCATCAGCGATAATGGCGGCAAATGACGCCCTGCGGACGATGTTAACTTGTTCGATGATGTTGTTTGCGGCCACCGTCTTCGGCCATATCTCGGTGACGATGGTGTCGGTATCGCCCATCATGCCCTTGAGTTCGACGACAGCAATCCCCGCAATCGCCATCATAGCGAGAATGACCACACCAAATCCAGCCGCCAGCCTTGTTCCGATCTTCATGTCTTTAAACATAGCCCCCTCCCTGTGCAGATTTGATGCAGCTGTTACTGGCGACCTGGATTAATCCAGTCGTCAATTCCTTTCCCTCTTTCTTCAACGCCTTAATGTTTTGTTATTTCCCCCCATCACCATCAATCCCCCCCCGAAGGTACCACCCGGAACAGCCCCCCCAATGCCGTTGACTTAAGGTGCATGGGAGTTGCTTTACGTCGTCACCCCGGCGAAGGCCGGGGTCCAGTCCCTGCTTGACGGGGGAAGGCCGGAATCCAGTCTTATCAAGCAATCTGGACCCGGCTTTCGCCGGGGTGGCGGAGAAAGGCAACGACTGGCGCCTTAAGTCAACGGCATTGCCCCCTCCTTAGTGAGATCGTGACTTGTTTTGTTACACTTACTGCCCCCTTTTCTTCGCCTGCCAGCGCAATGTTACACAACTCTACCGGAACCAGCATTCCCTGGGCGTCCTTATCCCCAAGCTTAGCGGAAATCAGAGGCGCGACCCGACGTCGATCTCCATTAGGCTCGTGTCCGTTCGGGAACATTTCCGGATAAATCTCAGGATAAAGCGTCTTTATGCAGTCAGGGCAGATTCCATGGCTGAATTTGGCCTCCGAATGTGTTGCGATGTAAGTCTCCACCTGGCTCCAATAGCCGCGGTCGTCCCTGATCTTTTCACACGAAGCACAGATTGGGATCAGGCCGCTTAACAGCTTGGGTGTTTGGTTAAAGCTCCACACCAAACTTGCGCCCCCTGGCTTCATGTTGGTCAATGACCTGGTTAAGAACCGCCGACACCTCATCCGCAACAACTTTGGTCCGACGCATGAGTCGAGCGAGGTCAGCAGCCATTTTTTTGATAGTCAGTCGCCTGTCGCTAGCGATGATAAGTGCACTGTTGCCTTGACCTGAAGTGTTTGCAGTGTCATGTCCCATGCCGACTCCTCCTCCTGGTGATGGTTTATTTAGTGGCGTACCATTTTGGATTAGACGAGTAATTCATTCTGGAATGTTATCGTTCGTCCACGACATGGCCTGTCTGGCAGTCCATGCCAATATGCTCTCATCTCGCAAAATCCAGGTGTCGAGTAATTTTTTGCGCAGAATAAGCATTTCAATCATATTGCAAATTTCTACACGGACAACGTGTCAATCAGTGTCTAAAGTTGCGCCCTAAAACCATCATGATAAAATTGTGAATGAGAATGCAAATCTATTTTTACGGGGGGGAATATGGATATTTCCTCAACAATAAGTCGATGTCGTATCAATCATTGAGACAGTTGGCTTGCTGTTTTTTTACCCATATTTTAATTATGCTATTGCAATAAATGGGGGGGGGGGGGTCAGGCAAACACGGAAAAACAATAAAAAAATCGGGCAATTTTTGGGTTGCTCCAGCCAATTCATCAGGGATTTAACAGTCAGATAAAATTACTGCCAGTTGCGAAGCTTGTCGAACGTAACTGGTGATAACGAAAACAACTTTAGAGTTAGAGGACTGGGGATATACAGAAGGGGATTTACTCAACAGGCAATAATCTATTTAAGAGGATGGAAATCTGGATGTTTTCTCAATATTAAAGTGTCTTCTGAAGTTCTTTTTTGAGGTTCATTTTCATATTTTTTATCCCCAATTTTTTTCTGATGCTATCCCGATGGGTATTAACCGTGCTGGAAGCAATATCGAGAAATTGGGCAATTTCCTTGGTGCTTTTTCCTGCCTTCACAAAATTTGCCACTTGCATTTCAGTGCTGCTGAGCTTGGTGATGCTTCCACCAAATTGAGATACATGCGCTTCGGTAAGCAGTTGTAAATTTATTTTAATTGATTCAAGCGAGATCCTCTGACTCTCAGTCATTTTACTATTTTCTAATGCACACACCGAGGGAAGGATCAACTTGGAAACATTGGTTTGAATATTTTGCTCAACTTCGCACCGTTCCAGGTCCCTTTGCTCCAGCAAGACCTTTAAGGCAGTATTTGCCTCCTGTAATTTGACGGAGCTTGTTAATAGTTCATCTTCAAACGATTGCCTCTCCAGCCTCTGTCTTTCTGTGTCGATTTTATTTTTGGAAAGCGCCACTTCTATCGCGCTCACCATAGTGACCACACTGCAAGGCTTAGGAAGATAGCCGAAGGGCGCTGTCGTTTTTGCGTTATCGATCGTTTTGGCGTCGGCATGGGCGGTCAGATAGATAATGGGAATGGCGTGAGCCTTTCGTATCTCAGCTGCAGCTTCTATCCCGCTCATGGGGCCATCAAGCGTAATGTCCATCAGGATCAGATCCGGCAGCACCTCAGTTGCCATACTTATCGCCTCCTTCCCGGTTTTTGCAATGGCTGGAACTTCGAAACCGGACATCATCAAATCTTCCTTGAGATTCAAGGCAGTCAAAAAATCATCTTCAACCACCAGTATTTTTTTTGGCGTGCCCCCCCCATTGTTTGAGTTGTTTGCCAGAGGTTCATCCTTTGTTGGCAAATGACATTTTTCAGTTGGTTGCATCTTCATACTTTACTCCATGTTTGTTTGCAACCATGGGAAAGCTCGGCAATGCGGGCTTGAGTGGACAGCCTTAACTCCGCGCTCAACTCCTTAAACTGCGACTCCAGCTCGATTTGATGCCCCCGTAATTCGTGAATTAAGGAGATTTCCTCGTCAGGAGTTGGCGATTTCTGGGTCCTGGTTTTTTTTACCCTGAACAACTCCTCCACGGCCTGGGCCTTCATGGCCATAACAATGATTACTATACACAAAAAAAAACTATAAAAATATCAGTTTAATTAGACCAGTATCCATAAAATCAATGCCGTTGTCAACGAAATTCCTGTGAGTCGCAATTCCAGGATCGCAAATTCCTGTTGACACCATCAGCCCCATCATGGATCATGATTTATAACTGCTCAGGTCTATAGACTGAAGGCTATCAGGCTGAAGGACTGGCGGTAATCAAGACCAGCAGCCCCGCACCCATCTATGAAAAACAGCCCACCAATCAGGAGATAATGCCGTGGCCCGCATCCTTGTCATAGACGATGACCCTTGGGTCTTGAAAATATTCCAGCAAATCCTTGAAATTGAGGGGCATGAAGTCATCACTGCCGCCAATGGCCAGGAAGGCCTGGACCACTTCCGCCAGGCGCCATTCGACTTGGTCATCACCGATATGGTCATGCCGGTCAAAGATGGACTAAAGCTGATCATGGAACTGGAAAAAGAATTCCCCAACGTCCCGACCATCGCTATTTCAGGTGGCGGCGTCATTGAGGCCAAGCGTTACCTGACGCTCGCCGAAAGCATCGGCACCAAGATGACCTTAAGCAAACCCATCACCAAGGAAGAATTGGTGGCGGCGGTAAATGCCGCATTACCGTAGCCCTGTTCCGGAGTCCCCTGCCTTCGTTTTCCCATCTTGACTCAGCGTTGTCCGATTAAGAAATTGCACCGTTCATTTCCCCCTCACCCCGGCCCTCTCCCAGAGGGAGAGGGAGTATTGTTCATCCCCTCGCCCTCCGGGAGAGGGTGGCCGAAGGCCGGGTGAGGGAGCATGGCAGGCAACATCGGATGTCGACCGCCATGCAACAGTCTAACTGGACAACACTAATCTCGACTGCAAGATGGGACACCTCCCCTCGTGAGCCGTAAATATTTTTTGAGTAATTGTTGACGGCAGTCCCTCCACCTTTTATTGTAGCCCCATCAACTTTTTATCTGCTTTCGACTTATCCTTCCCCGGAGAAATGCACCATGATCAGTAAAGAACTGCTGGACATCCTTGCCTGCCCTCAATGCAAAGGCGAACTCACCCTCACCCCCGCAAGTGACGGCTTGGTCTGCGCGACCTGCAAACTGCTCTATGAAATCCGCGACGACATCCCCATCATGCTGATTGACGAGGCCAAAAAAATCGATTGAGCCGCGGGCTGACCATGTCTTTTCAAACCAGCCCGGAACGCTGCTTCATCAACGCCCCGGTCCGCCAACTGGAAGGCGACCTGCTAGCCTTCTTTCTCAAGCACCGCTTCCAGCCGGAAATCGGTCTTGAAGGCGACGCC
>JANNQL010000109.1:0-6623 GCA_031400755.1 Pseudomonadota bacterium
TCATGATTGGCGGCGAACTGCTCTACCAGGCAAGCACCAAGGACAATATCCCGGTTTCCGATCAAGAAATCAAGGAGCAGATGACCAAAAGCAAGACTGACTTTCCTGATACCGACAAATTCAAAAACACCTTCACGGAACAAGACATCCGCAAAAAAATCGCGACCGAAAAATTCATCGCCAAAAATTTTGCCGATACCACTACCATCACCGACGAGCAAGGCCGCAAATACTATGAGACCAACTTGGCCGACTTCACCAGACCGGAGCAGGTCTTAGTCAGCCACATTCTGCTCAAGGTCAAAGAGGATGCCACTAAAGAAGAAAAAAATAAGGCCACGGCCAAATTGAAAGACATCCAGAAAGAACTGGAGAAGGGCGCCGCCTTTGCCGATCTGGCAAAAAAATACTCAGAAGACACCAGCGGCCCCTCAGGGGGCATGATGGGTTTTGTCCTCCGTGGCCAGACCGAAAAGCCCTTTGAAGAGGCGGCCTTCAGCCTTGAGTCAGACAAAACAGCTATCGTCCAAACCAAGTCCGGCTATCACCTGATCAAGGCCTCCGACAAAAAACCGACTGAGGTCGTACCCTATGAAGATGTCTCCGAAAAATTAAGGAATTTCTTAAAGCAACAGGAAATTCAGAAAAAAATCGACACCTTTATCAAGGATGAACGGCAAAAAGCTAAAGTTGAACTCTTCCACAACTCAAACAATGGACAGCCCAAAACGAATAGCCCTGCTAAAGGGAATTGACCTCTTCCACTCGTTTAGCACAGCCGAACTTGCCAGTTTCGCCGAAACGATTGAAGAGCTTGATTTTCCCGCTGATACCGTCCTATTTGCCGAAGGCGCCCCTGGGCAGGATATGTTTATCCTCCTGGAGGGCGCCTTGCAAATCTTCAAGGACAAACGGGCCATCACCACCATCCACCCGGTTGATTATGTCGGTGAGATGGCCATTATCGAGAATAAGCCCCGTTCCGCCACGGTAATCAGCAATACACCGGTCCGGCTCTTTCGGATCACATCTAACCAATTCAACAAATACCTCGCCTCCCAACCCAAATCCCTCGTCACTCTGATGCAGACCTTGAGTCAGCGCATCAGGAATGACACCGAACAGTTGGCCCAGGAGTACGAAAAGGCCAATATTCTGATCCATGACATGCGGAATGCCATGTCCGCCTTTGTGCTGCTTGATTTGATGGCGGATGATTCACTGTCAGCAGAGCAAAAACGTTATATCGACTTACTGAAAAGAGGGCGACGGGACATGTCCACCATGATGGATGAGGCCATGGCCAATGCCAAACGCCTGCAATTTGCCAAACGATTAGAGTTGAATTCGTTGCCCGCCCTGGTCAATGACTTGGCTGCCACCCTCCCCTGCCACCCTGATCTGCGCGACAAGCAGATTGTCATTGAAAGCACCACGCCCATCCCTGAATTTTCTTTTAACCGACTCGACATCAGCCGGGTCATTACCAACCTGGTCATTAACGCCGGCCAAGCCAGCACGGCCCACGACTCGATCCTGATTAAAGTCGCCACCATTGACGGCCAGGCCGTGCTGGAAGTTTCAGACCACGGCGCCGGCATGAGCAAAGCAATCCAAGACAGAATCTTTCTGCCCCATTTCACCACCAAGGCGAACGGCAGTGGCTTGGGCCTCGCCTCCTGCAAAAAAATCATCGAGACCTATCATGGCGGGACCATCACCGTCCACAGCCAGGAAGGCGCCGGCTCCACCTTCAGGATTGCCTTGCCACTGTCCCCTGCCCAACTGCACGGTTGACTTTTTTTGCGACGCCATCATGATTGACGCCGACGAGTACCATACAAAGGTCATGGCGACCGCGGCCTTTCTCAAGGCCCACCTGGCGGCAAGGCCTGACATCGTCGTCATCCTGGGCACGGGCCAGGAAATTCTTCCGGATGGCCTGACTGTTGATGGCATCATCAACTATGAGGACATCCCCAACTTCCCGAAGGCAACGGTTGCCGGGCACCGTGGGCGCTTGGTGCATGGCAGCCTGGCGAAAAGGCAATGCCTCTTTCTACAGGGCAGGTTTCACTGGTATGAAGGGTATGAGACCACGGAAATTACCTTGCCGCTGCGGGCCATTGCCGAACTCGGCGCCAGGGCCTTGGTGATCACGAACACCGCCGGCGGTCTGAATCTCGCGTTTTCCGCCGGTGAGCTGATGGTGATCAACGATCACTTGAATTTTATTGGCGCAAACCCCTTACGCGGCGCCAATCACGAGGCCTGGGGTCCACGCTTCCCCGATATGTCGCAGGCCTACTCACCGCGGATCAGGCAGATTGCTATCAATGCCGCCACCCGACTGGGGATAAGGCTGCATAACGGCGTCTATGTCGCCATCCCCGGCCCCAGCCTGGAGACCCCGGCCGAGACCAGGTTCCTCAAAAATTGCGGGGCGAATGCGGTGGGGATGTCCACCGTGCCGGAAGTTATCGTCGCGGTCCACGCCGGCCTTGAGGTCTTTGGCCTGTCAATCATCGCCAATGTCAATGACCCTGACCACATGCAACCAATCATTCTGGACGATATCCTCGCCCAGGTCAAAAAGGCGGAAGAAAATGTCTGCCGCTTGCTGACTGAAATTTTCAAAGAGATTTAGCCTCAACTCACTTGCCGGTAGGCCGCAATTCCAGCAACCTGAGCATTGAGTTACGAATTTTCACTCCGTTACTCTATGCTCAACACACCAGGCTGAAAGATTTTCACGATTACCGTGTTGCCGTTTCCCTGATACTCAAGGGCATCGAAACTAATCGTTCGGGCCATGGCTATGCCACGACCGTGTGGGTCTAAAGCACGTTCGGCATCGAAGTCCAGGTACTTCTCCCAGCCGAAGCCGGCGCCCTGGTCCTGGATGGTCAGCGAGAGGTTTCTTGCATCCCTCGCCATAATCACGGTCACCGTACGTTGGCGGTAATCAGGATGCACCAGTCGCTGTTCGACCTCTTCGGCCCATCGGTCGTCTATGACCAGACGTGTTTTTTCATCGTAGCTTATACCCAGATTGCCATGTTCCACTGCATTTATAAGCAGTTCCTGCAACCCTATCACCACTCGTTGCGGTTCGGGGTAGCTGTCCGCCAGACCGTAGGCAAGCTCGCGCGCCTCGGTCAGCGTGCGGCAACGAAAGAGGCCGGACTCGAGATAGAGCAGGGCCTTTGCTGCCTGGTGAACAGCGGCCTGGCTCTCGACCAATTGGCGGGACTCGGCAAGCGCGGCCCCCACCACGGCCAATAACAGCTTGGGTTGCACCGGCTTGGTCAGGTAATAGTAGGCGCCTGCGGCCAGCCCCTCGCGAATGCTCTCGGCGTCATCCTCACATGTTTCCATGACGACGGGAATGTCGCGCAGGCTTGGGCTGTTCTTGATCCACTGCAACAGCGTCAAGCCGCTCATTCCCGGCAAATGGCGATCGAGTAGGATAGCGCCATAATCGGCGCCATGGCCTTCCAGTTCCCGCCAGGCAGATTCGGCATCGACGGTACGCAGCACGCCGAGGTGGTTGCTCGCCAGCGTCTGCTCGATGTAGCGGGCGACGGCATCATTGTCCTCCACCAACAAAACATGAGATCCATTCATGGCAATTGCTCCAATTTTTCTCGCTGGCTGATCTGGCAAGACATTCCGGATAAATTATTACGCAGCTTTTTGATAAGCCGTGTAACCTGCTGTATTTATCATCACGCTTTTTCAATGAGAAAGCGCAGGGCACATCTTTAAACTAGCAAAAATAAAGGCCGAATGAAAGCATAATCACTCGGCCCATTTCTCAGATTTTTGCTTACATATATTTCTCGGCGAAGAATACCGCTTGATTTTTTTGTCAGCAAATTATAACATTGTTATAATAACGGAGGACATCAATATGCGAACAACATTACGAAAAGTGGGCAATTCCCGTGGGGTACTTATCCCCGTGGCCTTTCTCTCGGCGTGTCAAATCAGTAATGAAATCGAGATGAGGCAGGAGGGAAGGAGTATTATCATCGAACCGGTCAAAACCTTACGGGCAGGATGGTTTAACGGCTATCAAACAGCCAAGGATACAGACGTCTGGGCAGGTCTTGAAGAAACAGCTATCGAAACCGAGGATTGGCAATGGTAAGACGCGGTGAGGTTTACTGGGTCAATCTCGATCCAACCGTGGGTACGGAAATAAAAAAGACACGTCCAGCGCTGGTTGTCTCGCCGGATGACATGAATGCCGTCCTGCCTCGGGTTATCATCGCACCTCTCACCAGCAAGGGGCAACCATTGGGTTGCCGTCCAAAGGTCACCGTAGCCGGCAAAAAGGCTCGAATCCTCCTGGATCAGGTG
This sequence comes from Pseudomonadota bacterium, assembly GCA_031400755.1. Lineage (GTDB taxonomy): Bacteria > Desulfobacterota > Desulfobulbia > Desulfobulbales > VMSU01 > VMSU01. The sequence continues at coordinate 4,366 of JANNQL010000109.1, forward strand.
CGCTGCGTCGACAAAATACGTTTGACCAGCAAGATAGGAGAAATCGACCACTCCCTCTGGCATCCTGTTCTGCTGGAAATGTTTAGTTGAACCTGCCTATTTGCATTATCTGAGATAAACTTGCATGGAGCAGCTTTTGTCCGGGTTTGCCAACCTCCGATCAGCACTCAGGCAGATGCCCCCCCCTTGAAAATCTCGATGCTGCCCACTTAAGGGGCAGTCAAAGGCCAGGCGCACCGCCCGCAGGGCGAGCCCGGTCCGATTCTTGTTGTTCGTGCCGTATTTGGGGTCGCCGATCACCGGAAAACCACTCATGGCAAAATGGCGACGGATCTGATGCAGGCGGCCGGTCTCCAGGGTGATCAACAGGCGGGAATTGCCTTCTGCCTGCTCCTGGGCCAGGAGCTGATACCTGGTGGTCGCCTCCTTGCCGTCCAAGGGCAGGGTGATGCTGCCGTTCTCGCCTCTGTCCCACAGTCCCCGCACCGTAATCTCATACTGCTTAAGCATCAGGTGCGCCTGAAAGATCCGGCTCAGCCCGGCAGCAGCCCTTTTGCTATGGGCGATGAGCATGAGGCCGCTGGCCTCCCGGTCCAGGCGATGCACTAAAAATGCCTCTCTGACTGGCGCGAAGGCCAGTTGCGCCAGTCGCAGCAAGGAACAATGATCGCCGAACTGACTGCCTTGGGCCAGAAGTCCAGGCGGTTTGTCCCAGACGCTGTAGTCGATCAGGTCCGCCACCAATCGTGGCGCCGGCGGTTTCTGGTCAAGAATGCCCTGGTCGTAATACAACAAGACCCTGTCCCCTGGCCGCAGCATGGTCTTGGCCTTGCGGCTCCGCAACACCTTGCCGCCCTCCCTTTGCAGCCACACCCCGCCTTTATTCATGCAGTCCTTGAGCCTGGCCTTGGCGAGTCCGCTCTGCAAAGCCAGGAAGTCGGCAAGACATGCGGCGTGCTGCACACGGTATTCGGCAGTGATAGACATAAACTTGAGCTGATTTACTGAAGGAAGGCCGCCGCCAACAAGGCCTTGGTATACGGGTGCTGGGGGGCGGCAAAGATGGCGTCAGCAGGGCCTTGCTCGACAATTTTGCCCTGTTGCATGACCGCCAGGTCGTCGGCTAAGGCCCGCACCACCCTGAGATCATGGCTGATAAAGAGATAGGTCATCTGGTATTTGGCCTGCAGGTCGCGCAGCAGACTGATAATCTGGGCCTGAATGGTCATGTCGAGGGCCGAGGTCGGCTCGTCCAGCACCAGGAACTTGGGCTTTAAGACAATGACCCGGGCAATGGCGATGCGCTGGCGCTGACCGCCGGAAAATTCGTGGGGATAGCGGTCGATCATCTCCGGGCCCAGTCCCACTTCCCGAAGACCTTGGGCCACCAGCGCCGCCACCTCCTGCTTGCCCTTGGCCGGTTCATGCACCCAGAGCCCTTCGCTGACGATCTGGCCGATGGTCTGCCGGGGCGAGAGCGATGAGAAAGGGTCCTGGAAGACGATCTGCAAGTCCCGGCGCCGGTGCCGCATCTCTTTGGCTGAGCAGCGGCTGAGATCGTCGTTGCTATAGAGGACTTCGCCACTCGCCTTGAGCAGCCTTAGCAGGGCGAGACCCAAGGTGCTCTTGCCCGAGCCGGATTCGCCGACAATGCCATAGGTCGTGCCCTGCCGGATGTCGATACTGACCTGATCGACGGCCCGGGTCCGCCGCCCCCGCCGCCCGAAGAGCGAGGCCTTCTCGTTAAAGTCAACGATGATGTCGTGCGCTGAGATCAAGGTCTTTTCGCTATTGTTCCTCTGCCGATTGCCGCCGGGCATACTGGCCAGAAGTTCCTTGGTATAGTCGGCCTGCGGCTGGTTGAAGATCACCTCGGTTGGCCCGGACTCGACAATTTCACCATCCTTCATAATGTAGACCTGACGGGCGATCTTTTTGACCATGACCAGGTCGTGGGTGATTAGGAGGAGTGCCATGCCCATTTCCGCCTGGATCTCGCCAATGAGTTGCAGGATCTGGGCCTGGATGGTGACATCGAGGGCGGTGGTCGGCTCGTCGGCGATCAGGAGGTCCGGTCGGCAGGCCAGGGCCATGGCCAGCATGACCCGCTGCCGCTGGCCACCGGAGAGCTGATGAGGGAAGTGCTTGAACTTGACCTCCGCCTCCTGAATGCCGCAACGCTCAAGCAGCCGGATGGCCTCCCCGTAAGCCGCGACCTTATCGAGGCCCTGGTGCAGGAGCAGGGGTTCCAGCAGTTG
>JANNQL010000110.1:0-3757 GCA_031400755.1 Pseudomonadota bacterium
AACGCATCGCGCTGTTCTATGAAGACGAGCTGGCGCGCTGGATCGACTGGTTCACGCGCTTGTTCGAGCCCGCGCTGATGGTGCTGATCGGCGCGCTGGTCGGCCTGATCGTCGTCCTGTTGTACCTGCCGATCTTCGAACTCGCCGAGAACGTCAAGTAGACCCCTCTGTCCAGGCGTTTTCGCCGCGACCCTGCGGTGTTTTGACGCGGGCCCCGGCGCCTACGCGGCCGCAATAGCAGCTAGCATCTTCGTCATCGCTGCGGGCGTTTGTCCCATGAAACTGGTTGACGCACCGGAGGTATTCCGACCGGAGCCGATTACTGCCGACTTGATTGCCTCGGCGCGGGCTGAGGCGCGCGCGGCGGGCACGCGCGTGGTCGATGCGCTGGAGGCGATGGTCGGCGTGCCGCCGGCGGAGTTCACACGCAGCCTCGCCGCGACGGTGCACTTCGCGTCGCTCAGCATGGACGATCTGCACCGGCTGCAGGCGGCATTCGACGTCTTGCCGTTCGCTGAAAGCGCGCAGCACGAATGCGTGGCGCTGCGCCAGCCCGGCGGCGAACTGCTGGTGGTCTTCGGCGATCCGTTCGACGCCGGACTGCGTGCCTGGGCGGAAGAACGCATCGCCGCAGCCTTCAGCTTTCGCCTGGCGCACCCGGCCGACATCCGCGCCTACCTGTCGCGCCACGAGGAATCACTGCGCGCCATGGACTCCGTGCTCGGCGCCACGCTGTCCGGCGACGCTGCAGGCGCCGAGATGGCGCAGTCGCTGTCGATCACGTCGATCAGCGAGGACGACAGCCCCGTCGTCAAACTTGTCAGTTCGACCATCTATGACGCGTTGAAGTCGCTGGCCAGCGATGTCCATGTCGAGACCACGTCGACCGGACTGACGATCAAGTACCGCATCGACGGCGTGCTGGTCGCGGTCGGCAACATTGCCGGCCTGGAACTCGCCGAGCAGGTGTTGTCGCGCATCAAGGTGATGGCCGAACTCGACATCTCCGAGCGTCGCCTGCCCCAGGACGGCCGCTTCAAGGTCTCGATGAAGGGGCGCGAGATCGACTTCCGCGTCTCGGTCATGCCCAGCATCTTCGGCGAGGACGCGGTGCTGCGCATCCTCGACAAGCAGGCCCTGACCGACCAGCTCCTCGGCCTGCAACTGACCACCCTCGGGTTCGACAGCGACAGCATCGAGCGCATCCGCAAGCTCGCGCGGGAACCGTATGGCATGTTGCTCGTCACCGGCCCGACCGGCAGCGGCAAGACGACGACCCTCTATGCGGTGCTCACCGAGATCAACAAGGGGCAGGACAAGATCGTCACGATCGAGGATCCGGTCGAGTACCAGCTGCCGGGCGTGCTGCAGATCCCGGTCAACGAAAAGAAGGGCCTGACCTTCTCGCGCGGCCTGCGCTCGATCCTGCGCCATGACCCCGACCGCATCCTGGTCGGTGAAATCCGCGATTCCGAGACAGCCGAGATCGCGGTGCAGGCGGCACTGACCGGCCACCTGGTCTACACCACGGTGCACGCCAACAATGCCTTCGACGTGATGGCCCGCTTCACGCACATGGGTGTCGAGCCGTATATCTTTGTGTCGGCGATGAACGGCATCGTCGCCCAGCGCCTGATCCGGAAGGTGTGCACCGATTGCGCCGTCGAGCAGGCGCCCGACGACGCGCTGCTGGCCGCTTCGGGCCTCACGCGCGAGCGCGTTCAGGGCTTTCGCTTCCGCGTCGGCCGCGGCTGCGGCCGCTGCCGCGGCACCGGTTACCGCGGCCGGCGCGCGATTGCCGAGATCCTGGTCCTGAACGACGAACTGCGTGAACTCATCGTGCGCGGCGAGCCGGTGCGCGTGCTGCGCGAGGCGGCCGCGCGCCACGGTACCCGCTTCCTGCGCGAAGCGGCGCTGGATTGCGTTCGCCGCGGCGAATCGACGTTGCTGGAGATCAACCGTGTCACCCTGGTCGGCTGAACGCATCCGCATCGGCCTGGCGCCCGATCGGGTGGACCTGGCCCGGCTGGGCTTCGGTCCGCGGCGCAAAGCGATCCGCGAGCACAGCGTCGCCTGCGCGGCCAAGGCTGGCGAAGCGCCCTGGCAGGCGGCGCTGGATGCGCTCGACGCTGCGCTGGCGGAATTCGCGTCGGGTGGCGACTCGGCGACGGTCGTGCTGTCGAACCATTGGGTTCGCTATGCCGTGTTGCCATGGCAGCCCGAGGTGACGAGCGCCGCCGAGGTCGAACAACTGGCGCGTCTGCACTTCGATCGCAGCTTCGGCCCGGCCGCGGCGGGCTGGACGATCCGCAATTGCGACACGGGCTACGGCGCGGCGCATGTCGCCTGCGCGGTCGACACCGCCATGATCGCCGGACTGCGCGCGCGCCTGGCCGCGCACGGCCTGCGCCTGGCGTCGCTGCAGCCCCTGCTGATGGCCGGGTACAACGAGGTGCGCCGCAGCTTGAAGGGCAGCACCGCCCTGGCTGTCGTCGAGCCCGGCCGCGTCTGCCTGGGTCTGCTGGACCAGGATCGCTGGATCGACATCGCCAGTCGCCGCGCGGGCGCCGACCTGGCCCTTGCGATCGAGCAGGAACTGGCCACCCACGGCAGCGCTGCGCCGCCCCGGCTCGATGTCCTGCTGGTCGGCGAAGACACCCCATGGTCGGAGCGGGCCAGCCTGCCGACGCGCCTGCTGGGCCGTCCGGACCCCGGCAGCCGGCGCTCTCTGGCGATGTGCGGAGCCGGGTGATGCCTGCGCTCGATCTCGACTTCGTGCGCCGGCGTCCGACCTGGCCCGCCTGGCTGATGCTGGTGGTGGGCCTGGTCCTCGCCGCCGACGCCCTGTTCGGCTATGTCGGCGCGCGCGATCAAATCCAGGACTTGCAGCGTCGTCGCGCCGGGCCGCAGCTTGCCGCGGCGGCGCCCAAGGAGCCACTGAGCGAACAGACGCGGCGCGAACTCGACGCGGCACGGCAGGTGCTGCAGGAACTCGCGCTGCCGTGGGAGCCGCTGTTCCGCTCGATCGAAGCGTCGATCGGCGCCGATACCGCGCTGCTGGCGATCGAGCCCGACGCCGGCAAGCGCATCGTTCGCATCAGCGGCGAAGCACGCAGCTACCTGGAGATCCTCAACTTCATGCTGCGGCTGGAGGACTTGCAGGTGCTGACCGGTGTGCACCTGTTGAACCACCAGATCCGCGAGGAAGTCGCCGAGCGACCGGTCCAGTTCACGCTATCGGCGAGCTGGAGAACCTTGCCGTGAAGCGCCTGACGTGGCTGCTCCGGCGGCGCAGCGGCCTGTTCGCACTGTCGACCGGGGTGGCGCTGATCGTCGCGTCGCTGGCCTTGCAGGGCCTGGTCGTCAAGCCACTCGAGCAGCGCGTCGAAGCGCTGCAAGGCGAGCGCAACGGGCCACGCGACGCGATGCTCGGGCGCCTGGGCGACGACCTGGCGCGCCAGGATTCGCCGCAGGCGCAGTTGAGCAGCTTCCACGCCTACTTCGCCCGCGACGAGGGCCTGACGCACCGCCTGGCGCGGGTGCACGCCATCGCGCGCTCGCTGGGCCTGGAAATCAAGCGCGCCGAGTACCGGCTGAACAGCCAGCCCGAGCGCAGGCTCGACCGCTATCAGATGATCGTGCCGATCCAGGGCAGCTACACGCTGGTCCGGGCCTTCATCACGGCGGCGCTGGCGGCGTTGCCGACGCTGTCGCTCGAGCAGGTCCAGTTCCAGCGCAGAGACGTCGGCGACGACGC
>JANNQL010000111.1:0-3480 GCA_031400755.1 Pseudomonadota bacterium
TCATGGAGCTGGTGATCTCCTCCATGGCGGCCGCCGCTTCAGTGGCCCCCTGTGACAGGGCCTGGCTGGCGTCGGAGACCTGGCCCGACCCGGCGGCAATTTGCTCGGTGGCGTTGTTGATCTCGGCCACCATGACGTTTAAGTCGTCGCCCGCCCTTTTTAGGGCATTGCCGATCTCGTCACCAGCATCCTTGGGATTGGCGGCAAAGGTCAGGTCGCCGTCGGCAAGCATAGTCAGGGCCTTTACCATCTCGTTCTGCATGGTGTCGGCGAAGCTGTCCAAGGTGCTGGCCATCAGGCCGATCTCGTCTTGCCGGTCCATCCGCAAGCGGTTGCCCATGTGACCGCGTCCCAGTTCGTCAAGCATTGAGACGACCCGGCTAACAGGCTGAGTGATTGCGCGGGTCATGAATACAGCGATGGCCATGCCGAGAATAAGGGAGCAGGCAAGTCCAACCAGTACAACTGTTACTGCATGGGCCAGTGAGGTTACAGTCTCGGTAGCAATTTCATCTGTCTGAACAATGCCGGACTTAGCAGTGGCTTTTGCGGCTGACACTGCTTTGCTGCTGGTTTCGAGTCGTTTTTGACCAAGCGCCTGAAGGGTAAGCCAATTTTGCAGGAGATCGTTCATCTGTTTCTTGTACTCTGCCCCAGCCTCAATGGTATTATTGATCTGCTGGAGATTGACTTGCTGCGTGGTAACGGCCTTCATCTCCTCAAACTTGCCGATCATGGTTTCGAAATTATTCTGACCTTCCTCATTAATTTTGGCATCGCGTAGGGCCTGGGCCTGCCAACCGGCCTGTATCGTCTTGTTACCCGCTTCAATGACCGCATTTGCCAAACTAATCTTTTTAAATCGCTGGTTGAGCTTGGCGGGGTTTGCCCCTTCGACGATTTCTGCTTCCATCTTTTTGTTCTGATCGGCAAGATAATCGTAACAGTTTTGCATAAACTTTGTGGCGGCTGCACGCATGGAGAGCTGGTTTTGAGCAATCTTGGCGTTCAAGGCAACTGTGTCCTCAATCTGTTTCGTGTATTCATCAAGGGCAAGACTCGCCACCTCGACTTGTCCCTTGAGGTCCTGGAGGTGTGGTGATTTATCCGCCAGGGCTTTGGCCTCAGCCAGATATTTTTTTGCTTCCGCCAGGTTTTTATTGCCCTCTTCCAGATATTTTTCCTCGGCTGTCAAGCCATAGCCACGAAATGCGAGCATGGCCTCAAGGGTATATCCCTCAATTTCGTTCGCCAATTTGATTTCCGGGAGAAATTCATTATCAAGTTGATTGGCAAGCGTCCCAACCTTGTTCATATTGAAAACAGCGATACCGCCAAGGACACATGCGATCAGGATGAGTGAACCGAAGCCTGCTCCCATTTTAAAACCTAAATTCGCCTTCATTTTTATATCTCCGTTATTAGTGTTGACTCAGAATGGCCGGGCAGTCGTTATTTTTTTACCTGCTCACTTCCCTGCATCTCCTCCATGGCCCGCACATCCAGAATCAGGCAGACCTCGCCATTGCCTAAGATCGTGCAACCCGAGACGCCGCCGACGTTACCTAAATGTCCAATATAGTCAGATAATCCCTTGATCACGGTCTGCTGCTGGCCAAGCAACTCATCGACAAACAGGCAGAGATTGCTCTTGCCCAGACAATCCAAAACAATCAGGATGCCGTCTTCCAGCCGCTCCTGGTCGGGCTTGATGCCATGCATGGCATGAAGACGGATTACAGGCAACAGCGACTCACGGACCCGCACCAGTTCTTGACCGTCCGGGGTTATGGTGATGGCATTGACTTCTGGCCTGAATGATTCGCGGATGGAGAGGATGGGCAGGATGTAGTGGGCTTGGCCCACGCGCAGCAGCATGCCGTCAATGATGGCAAGGGTAAGGGGGATGCGTAGCGAGATGGAGGTGCCTCGACCAAAGACGCTGTTAATCGTAACCCGGCCCTTGATCGCCTCCAGGTTCTGGCGAACCACATCCATACCGACCCCACGACCGGATATATCGGTGATCTGCTCGGCAGTCGAAAAGCCAGGGTGGAAGATGAGTCTGAAGGCATCCTGGTCGCTCATCTGGGAGCCATCGCCCTCCACCAGGCCTTTTTCGATGCCCTTCTGGATCAGCTTCTTGCGGTCCAGGCCGCGACCGTCGTCAGTGATGGTGATCAGCACCTCGCCCTCTTCGTGGCTGGCGCTCAGACTGATGCTGCCGGTCTCGTCCTTACCGGCCCGACTGCGGCCATCTGCCTCCTCCAGGCCATGGTCCATGGCGTTTCGAATCAGATGGACCAGAGGGTCGCTGATCTTCTCGATGACGGTCTTATCGACCTCGGTATTTTCGCCGGACAGCTTAAAATCCACCTTCTTCCCCGACTTGCGGGACAGATCGTGGACTAGGCGGATCATGCGCCTAAAGAGACTGGAGATTGGCATCATACGGATGGTCATGGCCATCTCCTGCAACTCGCGGACGATCTTGCCCATGTGCTGGGCCGCCTTGTTGAAGCGCTCGAGTTCCAGGTCCTGCAGGTCAGGGTTGAGAATGACCATATTTTCGGCAATGACCATCTCGCCGATCAGATTGATCAGGGCATCGAGCTTGTCGAGATCGACCCTGATGTCTTGGCGTTTGTTGTCCGTGGCAACGCCGCTTGGACCCGAAACGCCGGCCGCAACGCGCAGGTGTTCCTGGACCTTCAGGGCCTTTGCGACCTTTTCCTGACTGATGACGCCGCGCTCGACCAGGAGTTCGCCGATCGGCTTGGCCTGGGAGGCCAGGGCCTGGTCGAGCTCGGCCTGACTGAGCGCCCCCTGCTGCACCAGGATATCGCCAAGGCGGTTGGGCGAGGCAGAGGTTGGCGTCCGCTGTCCCTCGGGGATATGGTGGTTCAGGATCTCAATGTAGAGGTCGAGGCCCTGGACTTCACCATCGCCACCTTGGGAGATGGCGGCCAGGGTCTCTTTAATGACATCGATCAACTCCAGAAACATGTCGGCCACCCGCTTGATGCCCCGATGCTTGCCATCCTTGGCAAGGGAGATAATGGTCTCTTCGGTGTGGAGCAGGGTCTGGAGTTCGTTAAACCCTAAAAATCCGCAATTGCCCTTGAGGCTGTGGATGTTGCGATAGAGCCTATCCAGAGGCCTCAGGTCGTTTTCGATATTGGCGAGCGACAAGAGGTCGGCCTCGATCTCCTGGAGCAGATCGTCAGCCTCCTGTAAAAATTTATGCCTGGTGTCTGGAGTGACCAGGTCCTGAGGAGACATATCGAGGTCGATTGTTGGTGCGGCTGAAGGCATTTTCACCGCCGGGGGTGACGTGGGAGGGACTGTATCCCTTGCCGCCTCGATCAGCGCTGCCTGCTTCTCGTCCGGGCCTTGAAACTTATTGACCACCTGGTTGGCGGCCGCAGCCATACCTTCGTCGTTAAAATGCTCTTCAATATAGGTCAGGGCCTCCTTGGT
>JANNQL010000112.1:0-5212 GCA_031400755.1 Pseudomonadota bacterium
CGGAGCCCATGACCCCGGCCACAATATCGCCGCCGACATAGCTCGACACTGCCGGAAACATCAGGGCCAGGGCGTGGGGGGGCAGATCGAGGCCCAGCTCCGAGGCCCGAAACGGCGGGAAGAAGGTCGATACCGGCACGTAGGGGGCCCGCCTGATATTGTCCGGCTCCAGATTCAGGAAGAGATGGGTCATGGTGGTGTTGGCGGCGATGGTGATTGAATTGATTTCGTCGACTGAAATTCGATCAGTAGGCCGCCCCGTGTTAGGCACGGCGCGCTCCAGGAGCCGCTTGATGATGCCGTTGATGGTGCTCACCACCAGCTCGTTCATCTTGGCCAGACCGTGCGGTTTTTCAGCGTACATAATCCGCGAGATGACGTCCTCGCCATAGCTGATCTGGCCGTTATAATCGCCCTCCTCGGCAAGAACGATGCCGCTGTTTAAATCCAGCAGCTGGCCGTACACCGTGGTGGTGCCAATATCGATGGCCAGGCCGAAATTACGGCTGCGCCAGCAGCCGGGCTGAATATTGACGATATAGGTCTTGAATTTTTCATTGACCGGGCGACCGACAGTCACCGTCACCAAAAAGTCCCCCTCGCGCATGACCCGTCGCACCTTGCGCAGCACCGGCAGGCTGGCCACCATGTGGTGCAGATTGTACTGATCGGCCAGGCCCTGGATCAGGCGTCCGGCATCGGCCCGGTTGTCCTCCGGGCTTGGCGGATTGAGCTCCAGACAGATCTTCTCCACCGGCGGCTCGAAGATGCCCTCCTGCTTTAAGCTGTCCATGGCGAAGGCATGCATCCTGGCCCGGTGTCGCTTTTCCGGCACGGCGGTTGACAGGACCCCGCCGCTGATCCCCGATTCCTGGGGGATCCTGACCGTCAGGTCGCCAGTTACCAGGGCGACACAGGCCTGGCGGTAGCCGGCCGCATAATCGGCAGCGCTCAACTTCTCGCTCCGGCCGCCTTCGACCTCGCCCTGCTCGACAATCACCCGGCACTTGCCGCAGACCCCGGCCCCGCCGCAGGAGGCGTTGATATGGAGGCCTGCGTCGCGCGCCGCCTTGATCAGACTGGTCCCTGGCGCTACCGCCACTTTGCGGTTGCTGGGTAAAAAGGTAATGGTGTGTTCGGTGGTCATAGGCTCGCTGTTTTTTTTGTTCTTTAAGTTACCGTAAAATGGTCTAGTTCAAACATACTCTAAGCCTGTAAGCCCAATAAGGTTGATATTCTGCTGGTTGAGTGTCGAGTCAGCAGCCAATACACCCAACTCCCCAAATGTTATACCACTATTGAGCATATCAATAAATGGTTGTGCTTGTTCGGCTAAAGGCGCGTTGCCTGCAACATTGGTCCAAAGTAGATTCACCACCTGTTGCGGCGTCGTAGCCTCGGCTACGCTAATGGCAAGTGCCGCTAAATCGACATAGGCCATGCCTCCGTCAAGTAGTTCAATCCCTACCCCTGCATAAGCTTTATTGGAAACGCTGGCGGGGCCAAACGCGGCCCCCAGTAATTTTACTGTATTGCCGGCAGCGCCACTCAGGTCAAGTGCTAGACTTATATCGCTAAACCGGAGTCTCTCAATACCGGTCAGAGAATCAAATCCGTCAGTACCGCCGCTCACGGTGAATCCCGATGCTGTTGCAGACACAATATAGGCAGCCCGGTTGTCACCATAGACTGCCACATCGATCCCGTTCCCGCCAGTCAAAGTGTCATTTCCTGCCCCACCGGTGAGTGTATTGTTGGAATCGTTGCCGATCAGCGTGTCATCACCGTTGCCACCTATGGCATTTTCAATCACGGCGTCATAGGCAATAGCGAGATTATCGGTGCCGTCATACGTTGCGGTTGGAGGAGGATCATCCCACGTGACGCCAAGTGGTAATGGATCGGACTCAATAGTGATCTTAGAAAAATGCCCCTGTTGCAAATCGATGATGCAGCCCTTCGTGAAGTTCGAGCTTGATATGGTGTCGGTCCCGCCTGCGTCCCAGATTGTCCTTAAAAAAGGCGTGGAGGGATCGAAGGAATAAACGTCATCTCCGGTTCTGTAAGTCAGATTTGCACCGTAGAGGTGTTGAATTGCCATAACGTCATATAACATCGGCGTATCAGGCTCGACATCGAAGGATCGCCAGGCATGTGAACCGTCTGTATTCGTGCTAATCTGGAGGAATAGACTGTGAGGGTGTTTTGCATAGGACATCACGGTGTACTGATTGGAGTCCTGATCGACTTGAAGAACAGGATAACCCTCAAAGGAGTGTTTAAATCCCAAGGCGTGACCAATTTCGTGAATTAAACCAATGAAATTATGGGACCCCTCTGTCCAATCAGGGTCAGTGTTAGCCGTACTGATCCAGATGTCGCCGCCCGAAGCAAGATAGGAACTGGGCGCATAGGCCCATCCCCATACCTGCTGGCTTTCGTCGGCGGAGTCCAGGCCAAGCGGATATCGCCGACATTTGAAGCCGTATCGGCAACTTCCTGAAACTGGAGGTTGCCGACATTGGCCCAGGCCTGCAAGGCGCTTCGGGCTGCGTCCTGTTCGGTAGCGTCAAGACCGTAGGCAACGAGGTATTCATTGAGCGGAGAGTAATTTTCTGGGCCAGTTGGTCCGGAAAAGGTTGCAGTGCCGGAAACAAAGGGGAAACTGCAGGTCAAGGTTGCCCCAGTCCCTACAGCACCTCCCCATTTGGAACCGTAGAGGAGCGCATTGACCTGTAAAGAACCTGTAAGTGATAAATTATAGGTGGCACTGCTTGAAGAGGTTGGTGCTGGCATGAAAATAAGCCCCTTTCGATAATGAAGCGGTAGTCTTGTTGACCCCAACAAGAGCTGAAACTGTATGTGCTGTTAAAAAAGTAACGGGATAGCTAAGCAGGCTCGCTTACCTGCTAACCATCAATTTTCATCCACAAAATGCCGCATCAACGGGGCGCTGGTGATGCTGGTGACCAAGGCCATCACGACCAGGGCCACAAAGACCGGCTGGCTGATGATGCCGGCCTCGAAGGCCAGACTGCCGAGGATGATTTCCATGGCCCCGCGGGCATTCAGGCCGAAACCAACGGCCAGGGCATGGCGCCCCGACATGCCACCCAGACGGGCGCCAAGGCCTGCGCCCAAGACCTTGCCGACAAAGGCCAGGACCAGGACGATGCCGACAATAAGTCCGTCGAAGTGCTGCATGAAGTTGACCTTGAGGCCAATGGAAACGAAGAACAGCGGCGCAAAAAAATTAGTCACAAACTGGTGAATGATTTCCCGGGCCTGTTCCCGCAGGTGGACCGAATCGCCGATGGCAATGCCGGCAATGAAGGCGCCGAGAATGGCATGGATATGAATGCTTTCGGTAAAGGCGGCCGAGAGCAGGCACAGGCCAAGGCTCATCGCCAGCACCCCGCCCGGCCAGGACAGCTTCGTTTGAATCCAGGGCAGAATGCGATTAAGCATGGGGCGTCCGATAATCAGCATAAAGCCACTAAAGGCCACAATATACATGATCGTGTGGCCTATCATACTCTTGTCTTGGCCCTGGCCCACCATCGACAGGATAAAGGAAAAAATGAGCCAGCCGGCGATATCATTGAAGATGGCCCCAGCGATGATGACCATGCCGATATTGGTCCTGAGCATATTCATGTCCAACAGGATCCGGGCAATCACCGGCAGGGCCGAAATCGACATGGCCGTGCCGAGAAACAGGGCAAAGAGAAAATGGTTGGCGCTACCGCGCACGACGCCAAACCACTGCGGGAAAAGCCAGGCCACGGCAAAGCCGGTGGCAAAGGGCAGGACCATACCGCCGAAACCGGTGTAGATGGCGACCTTCCCCTGCCGGATGACCTGCGACAGTTGCAACTCCAGGCCGGCGACGAACAAGAGCATGATCACCGCCAGGGAGACAATGCCGTCAAGGGCGATGGATACATGGGCGTTAGTGGTAAGCGGGAAGAGGGCGTTGAAGGCGGCAGGGTACCATGTGCCAAGCACGGTTGGCCCGAGGACGATGCCGACCAAGAGCTCGCCCATCACCATGGGCAACCCCCATTTCTTGCCGAACTCGGCGACCATGCGCGACAGGATCAGCATAGCGCTGATGGCCAAGAGCAGGATAATCAGATCGTCATGGGTCAGTTTGGCCATAGTATAATGGTCAGGCGCGCAAACACTCTGGGTAGCCGCCGTCAACGCTCAGTCAAGCCGGGAATGGACGATGAGCATGCTGCACGGCAGATCTTCAAGGATATACTCCATGTCATGGGTGAAGATGCGATCGATGAGGCCGTATTTGACATCAGGTGAATTGATCACCAGCAGGTCTGCTTGGCTCTCGCCGGCATATTGACGGATGGCATAGCCCGGCCTGCCGGGGATGATTTTTTCGGTGATCTGAATTCCGTCGGGGCAGCAACGGCTGACCATGGTGTGCACCTTATCGGCCTCGTCGCTGGTCAACTGTTTTTTGATCAGGGAGGCCTGGCCGGCAGTGCTGTCGTCAGCCATGACCATGGCCAAGCCAGGTTGATCAAGTTCGGTGACCACGGTAAGGTCATCACAACCAAGCTGCTTGGCGAAATACACGGCCGTGTTCATGGTGTGAACCGTCTTGGGGTTCTCGACGCCGCTGACGACCAACTTACGGAAGGAGGTGCCGCCGACCTTGGGCTCGGTGAGCAGGAGCAGGGAACATTTAGCGGCCCGGCTGATGCCCCGCGCCACCGAACCAAGATAATGGCGCAGCACATTTTCACGGCGTATGACCCCGAGGACTAAGAGATCGACCAGATTGTCCTTGCAGAGTTTGAGCAGGGCCTTAACCGGATCGCCTTCCTGCCAGATCACCCGGATCTCATCCGTGTCGAGCCCTAAACGCTCACGAATCTGGTTCAAAGTGCTTTCGTTGCTTTGGGTCCGTTCACCGATGTGGATCAGCAGCAAGCGGGCGCCGAATTTCTCCGCCAACAGCTTGGCCTCGGCGAGGACCGCTTCCAGCCGGGGAGAAAATGCCACCGCCACCCCGATGGTCTCGAACGGACAGGGTGGACGGCCTTTTAATTTACTGTAATCCATGATGATTGACACCGCCCTGAGGAGAAGAAACGAATAAGCTTTTCCTCCAAATACCACATGGATTTTTGAGTGACAAGGATTAAAGGGGCCAGATACCGTCTTGCCTCCAGCGGATGCCTTTTCC
>JANNQL010000113.1:0-15808 GCA_031400755.1 Pseudomonadota bacterium
GGCCAGGCCTTTGGCGGCCAGGTGGTGCGGGCGGGAAGAGTCATGCACGGCAAGACCAGTCCGGTGACGCATGACGGCAAGGGGGTGTTCAGCGGCCTGCCATCGCCCTTTGAAGCCATGCGCTATCACTCTTTGGTGGTAGCGGAGGAGGGCCTGCCGGATTGTCTTACCATCACGGCCCGCACCGATCAGGGTGAGCTGATGGGCCTGCGCCACAAAACTTTGGCGGTGGAGGGGGTGCAGTTCCATCCCGAGTCGATCATGACCCCGGACGGCGTCCAACTGTTGCGAAATTTTGTGGCGGACAATTACTTGTCCATGCTGCGGTGAGAAGGAAAATTACGAATTAATCGTTAACTTCATTCAATTCGTAATTTTTAATTCGTAATTTAGGTAAGGAGAACTTACGCCATGATTCGCGAGGCAATCAACAAGGTAGTCTGCCGTCAGGACCTGACTGAGGCGGAAATGGTCGCGGTCATGGAGGAGATCATGAGCGGCCAGGCCACCGACGCCCAGATCGGCGCCTTTATTACCGCCCTGCGCATGAAGGGCGAGACAGTGGCCGAGATTACCGGCGCCGCCCGGGTCATGCGCCAGAAGGCGACGCCGATTGACGCCGCCGACCCTGGCGATATCCTCGTTGATATCGTCGGCACCGGCGGCGATGCCTCCGGCACCTTCAATGTCTCCACCACCTCGGCCTTTGTGGTGGCCGGGGCCGGGTTGGCGGTGGCCAAACACGGCAACCGTTCGGTGTCGAGCCATTGTGGCAGCGCCGATGTCCTGGAGGCCCTGGGGGTGGACCTGACCCTGAGCCCGGAGCGCATTGGTCGCTGTGTCCGTGAGCTGGGGATTGGTTTTATGTTTGCGCCCATGCTGCACGGGGCGATGAAATACGCCATCGGCCCGCGCCGCGAGATCGGCATCCGGACGGTATTCAATATCCTGGGCCCGCTGACCAACCCGGCCGGGGCCAATGTCTATCTGCTCGGAGTCTATGCCGAGGAGTTGACCGAGAAGATCGCCGGGGCCCTGAATAATTTTGGGGTCAAGCGGGCCCTGGTGGTCTGGGGCGAGGGCAATATCGACGAGCTGACCACCACCGGCTTCACCAAGGTCGTCGAGGTCTGTGACGGCAAGGTGCGGAACTATACCGTCACCCCGGAGGAGCTGGGCCTGACCCGGGTGACTTTGGCCGAAATCAAGGGCGGCCTGACCGCTGCTGAATCGGCCGTCCAAGTCCGCGAGGTGCTGAGCGGCGTACCGGGGCCGCGCCGCGACATGGTGCTGCTGAACGCCGGGGCCGCCCTCATGGCGGCGAATCGTGCCGAGAGCATCAAGGCCGGCATTGATCTGGCCGCCGGCGTCATCGACTCAGGGGCGGCCCTGGCGAAACTGGAGGCCCTGGTTGGCTTTTGCCGGGGATAGCTGGAAAGCTGATCGGAGGGATGCTGCTAACCCTCGTTGAACTGGGACGTATAGGACAGATCAGTGTTGTCCGGTTAAGAAATTGCACCGTTCATTTTCCCTCACCCCAGCCCTCTCCTCGTCAAGCGAGGACTGAACTGAGTCCCAGGGGGAGAGGGCCGGGGTGAGGGAGCATGGCAGGCGACATCGGATGTTGACCGCCATGCAACATGGTCTAACTAACCGGACAACACTGATATGTCCTATTTCAACCCCCCATGAACCACAGAGACCACCATGATCCTAGATAAAATTGTTGCAACCAAACGCCAGGAGGTGCAGGCCCTAAAGGCTAAAGGCCTGCGCGGCCCGGACTGCGAGGTGCCAGCCCCCCGTGGCTTTCAGGCGGCACTGGTCGATTATGCCGGGGTGGCGGTGATCGCCGAGGCCAAGAAGGCCTCGCCTTCAAAAGGGGTCATCTGCCCGGATTTCGATCCGGTGGCCATTGCCTTGGATTATGAGGCCGGCGGTGCCCAGGCCATCTCGGTGTTGACCGATGAACAGTATTTTCAGGGCTCGCTGGCCTATGTCCCCATGGTGCGGGCCGCAGTCGGTCTGCCGGTGATCAGGAAGGAGTTCATTATCGATGAGATCCAGATCCGCCAGGCCGCCCTCTTTGGCGCCGACGCCATCCTGTTGATCGCCGCTATCCTTGACCAGCAGCAGATTGCCGACTACCAGGCCCTGGCCCTGGACTTGGGCATGGACACCCTGGTTGAGGTCCACGACGAGCAGGAGGCGGCCATGGCTATCGCTGCCGGCAGTCGGCTGATTGGCATCAACAACCGTAACCTCAGGGATTTTACCGTTGATCTGAACACCACCTTCCGGGTGATGGCCGAGCTCCCGAAAGGGCTGCCGGTGGTCAGTGAGTCGGGCATCCGCGACCATCACGACATGGAGCAACTGGCCAGGCATGGCGTCACTGCCGCCCTGGTTGGCGAGAGTCTGATGCGTCTGGCCGATCGCCGCCAGGGTCTGCTTGAGCTGATCGGCGCATCCAGGCAAGAGTGATGAGTGTGAGGACCCGGATAAAAGTCTGCGGCATGACGGACCTGGCTGAGACCCTGGCGATTGTCGCCCTCGGGGTTGACGCCCTGGGCTTTATCTTCGTCAAATCAAGCCCGCGTTTTGTCGAGGCCGAGAAGGCCCGGGACATTGTCGCCAAGCTGCCGCCCTTTGTCAATGCGGTCGGGGTCTTTATGGACGAGGACGCCAATCTGGTTAATGATCTTGCCCGCTATTGCGGTCTGACCATGATCCAGCTCCATGGCGATGAGTCGCCGGACTATTGCCGGGCCATGTGCCGCCCGGTGTTGAAGGCCTTTCGGGTCAGGGAAGAGGCCCTGCCGGTCTTTGAGCCGTATCGTCAGAGCGTCAAGGGATTTTTGTTGGACACCTATCGTCCGGACCAGGCCGGCGGCACCGGGGCGACCTTTAACTGGGGCTTGGTGCAGCAGTTGGCCCTGCCCGGTCCCCTGGTGCTGGCCGGTGGCTTGGCCCCTGGCAATGTCGGCGAAGCCATTGGCCAGGCCCGGCCCTTTGCGGTGGATGTCAACTCCGGGGTGGAGCTCAGTCCGGGCCGTAAGGACCTCGATAAGGTCCGGCAGTTGTGTGCCGAAGTGCGGCAGGCCGACGACGGTAGGCCATGACCTGAGGGATTTTTTTCAGGTCGGCAGGTGAGAAGACAAACGGGGCGCCTTGTGGGCGCCCCGTTTGTCGTTAGAGGGAAGGAGAGAACTGAGGTCAGCGACCGCGGCCCATGCCGCCGCCGTTCATGCCGCCGTGTGATCCGGAGCCTCGGCCGCCGCTACCCTTGGCGTTGGTGGCGCCCATCTGGCCTTGCGGCGTTTGCGGTTCAGGCAGGCCTTGCTCTTTGGCCCTGGTCTTGAGGAGGTCTAAGTGTTCCTGGCGCAGGGCATCCCGTTCCGTCTGGGTGCCGAGGGCCTGCATTCTGTCCTGGTAAGCGGCGCGCTCTTCTGGGCTAACGAGTTGGCTGTTCGCCTGTTGCCGGGCTTGGTCCTGCTGGCGTCCGCCGCCCGCGCCTTGGGCAAAGGCAGGGAGGGCCAGCAGGGTGCAAAGGATGACATGGAGATGGATTCGTTTCATGACTATTCCTCCTCGTCTCACGGTTGGGCCGGCGGATAGGCCTCTGACGCACCCATGCCTGGACCATGGCCGCAGCCTGGTCCACCGCAGCCAGCACCACGTTCGTCACCAAGGCTATCGGCCTGGGCCTGCTGTTCTGGGGTCAAGAGGGCAAAGATCTGGCTTTTGACCCGCAGCCGCGAGACCATCATCTCACTCATCAGCTTGGCCTGGGCGGCGGCCAGCTCGGCCACTGCCGCCTCGTCCATTGCCCCAGTGCGGGTGGTCTCCCAGAGCTGGAGTTTGCCGGCGGCGATCTTCTCTATGAGAGGCGCGTCCTGCTCTTGCTGGGCGGTCATGATGGCCTCGATCTGTTGGCGCTGGCTGTCGCTCAGCCCCAGTTCTGCGGCCATCCTCTCCACATGCTGAGCAGGGTCGCCACCTTGTCTGCATCCTGCCTGCTGCCGGCAACCGATGGCCCCGGCCTCGGCTTGTGGCCCGTTGTGGCCCATCCCCATCCCTTTGGCCCCGGCCTGAGCTGCGTATCCGCCGCCAGCCAGGATTACTGCCAAGACTGCGATCATCACCTGTTTCTTCATGGTCTCTTCTCCTTATCAAAGTATGAATGGTATCCGGCTGGGGATCATCCCCAGTTGTCTCTTCATGAATTCACAATAACCCGACAATGTGGAAGAATTGCGGAGGAAATGAGGAAATGCGGCGTGCAGGAAAAAAAATACTGCCCAGGCTGGTCGGGGCTGTGTTAGAAAAAGGGCAGGCAAAAATGTGGTTCTCTTTTAATTAGCGAGGAAAGACCATGAAGATTGGTATCACCCACCGCCTCTTTCTGGCGATTTTTTTGGCGGCGGCCATGGCCGTCATCGCCATGCACATCATCATGCAGTGGAGCATTGACCGGGGCTTCCTGCGCTATGTCAATACCGTGGAGCAGATGCAGCTCAAGAGCATCGCCGGGGAGTTAACGGATGATTATGGCCGGGAGGGGTCGTGGGACTTCTTGCGGGACAATCCCAACTACTGGCGGCGGCTGATTATCGAGTCGTTGCCTGGTCAGGAGTGTGACATGAGCGGGATGATGGCGCCTTCCCCGCCTTCAAGGCATGGCATGGGCAATGGTATGGGCCGCCACCCTGGTCAGCCGATGCTGCCGGGCGGACGTCATTTCATGATGCGTCTGCTGGTGCTTGACGATCGGCAGACTCCCATTATCGGTCCCGAACTGATTCCCGCCAATGCCACGCTTTTGCCCCTGCGCCAGCAGGACAAGACCGTGGGCTATCTGGGCCTGCTGCCGCTGGTCGATTTGACCGAGGCCCACGAGCTGCGCTTCGTCAAGGAACAAAGGTTGACCCTGGGTCTGGTGGCCCTGGCGGTGGTCCTGGTGGTGGCCGGGCTCGCCTTGCCGCTGGCCGGGCGTTTATTGCGGCCGATCAAGCGGCTTACCATGGCGACCCGCAAGATGGCGGCCGGCGAGTTTTCCACCAGGGTCGAGGTCGCCTCCTCTGACGAATTGGGCCAGCTGGCCCAGGATTTCAACCTCTTGGCCTTGACCCTTGAGAAAAACGAAAAGGCGAGGCGGCAGTGGGTAGCGGACATCTCCCATGAACTGCGGACCCCGCTGGCCGTGCTGCGCGCCGAGATCGAGGCCCTGCAGGATGGGGTGCGCCAGACCACGCCCGACTCCATCCGTTCCCTGCATGGCGAGGTCCTTCGCCTTAATCGGCTGGTCGATGACCTCTACCAGTTGTCGCTGTCTGACCTGGGTGGGCTCACCTACCGGAAGGAAGCGCTTGACCTTGGCGCCCTGGTCGGCGAGGTCCTGGCCGACTACGGCGTGGAGTTCGAGGCCAAGGGTATTGCCCTGGCCCCACTGGAGGACACCGGCCAGGGGGCCATCGTCTTCGGCGACCCCGAGCGCCTCCGGCAGCTTATGGCCAACCTCCTTGATAACAGCCTGAAATATACCGATGCTGGCGGTCGTCTGGTCGTTGGCCTGAGCCGGGAGGGCGGCCAGGCGGTGCTGGACTTTCAGGACAGCCCGCCCGGCGTCGAGGAGGGGAAGCTCGACCGGCTCTTCGAACGGCTCTACCGGGTTGAATCGTCTCGCCATCGCGGCGCCGGCGGCGCCGGACTGGGGTTGGCCATCTGCAAGAACATTGTCGAGGCCCATGCCGGTTTGATCAGCGCCCGGTCCTCGCCCTTGGGCGGGGTGTGGATCAGGGTGACGTTGCCGTTGGAGGGGAGCAGGACTGAGGACTTAGTTGGAAAGATTAGGACTGAGGACTGAGTGAAGAGGACTGAGTTGGAAAAGAGTAGAACTGGGGGGCGGTATGGTTTTTACTCAGTCCTCAGTCCTCAGTCCTCAGTCCTCAGTCAGCACTCATTCCTAAAAAAAGGAAAAACCATGGATCTAGGGAAGATACTGATCGTCGAAGATGAGGAGAAACTGGCCCGGGTGGTGAGCGATTATTTGCGCCAGGCCGGATTCGAGCCTTTTTGGATCGCTAGCGGCACGGAAGTCATCGCCTGGGTCCGGCAGCACCAGCCCAAACTAATTCTGCTCGATCTTATGCTACCCGGTCGGGACGGCATGGATATCTGCAAGGAGATCAGGACTTTTTCCAGCGTCCCTATTGTCATGGTCACCGCCCGGGTTGAGGAGATAGACCGTCTGTTGGGCTTTGAGTTCGGGGCCGACGACTACATTTGCAAACCGTTCAGCCCCCGGGAAGTGGTGGCCCGGGTCAAGGCAGTGCTGCGCCGGGCCGGAGCAGTACAGGCCCGGACGCCATCGGGCTTGGTCCTGGATGAGGACCGCTATCTGGCGACCCTAAACGGCCAGGCCCTGGATCTGACCGCCGTCGAGTTCAGGCTCCTGCAGATCATGGTCGCCAGTCCGGGCAGGATCTTCGGCCGGCAGCAGCTCATGGACCGCATCTACCAGGACCAGCGTATCGTCAGCGACCGCACCATCGACAGCCATATCAAGAAACTGCGCAAGAAGATCGCCGTCGCCCATGCGGACGAGGAGATCATCCACTCGGTCTATGGCGTGGGCTACAAGTTTGAACCGGGGGTCTGAACGGCATCTCGCAGGCTCGCTGCCGCTGCGCTCTCACTGCTCCTGCATCGTTTGCAGCCGGTGAATGCTGGCTTTCGTCTTGCGCCGGAAGGACGGGAGAAGCGTGAAGTCATTTCCAAGGGAAGGGAGGCCTCAGGCCTCAAATCGTGCGGCGAGATACCCTTTGACAGGCGCATTTCCGGTATGATAGACTTAAGGAAAGCATTGAGATCTCTCCCGCCTTGCCGCCTCAGACGAGGATGCTCTTGGGGCTGGTCCTTAGGTTGGGCAGTACCGAGGACTGGCTGGCGGTCATCGTCCCTCAGTCCTCCGCGCCCAGTCCTCGGCATGCAGAGCGCCGTATCTCCTAACCAATAGCCAGAGGAGCCCCATGCACCAGATCCGTGGCATTGTCCTTGCCGTCATGCTGTCCTTGCCTGTTGTCACGGCCCCCGCCTCTGGCGCTGGTGGCGAACCGGATTACGCCAATCATCCACTCTATGCCAAATACCAGTTCGGCGGCAAAGGGGCCAAGGTGGTGGATCTCGGCACCCAGCCCCAGGGGGTGCCGATTGGCATCGTTGGCGCCACCCTGGGGCACGACCGCCTGTTGAGGTCAGCTCTCAAGGGACAAGGCTGGGAATTCAGGACCCACTCCTTCCTCAAGGGGGTCGACTCCAATTTTTTTTTCCAGCGTGGTGACCTCGACGTCGCCCTTACTGGTGACTGGCCCACCTTCACCCTGGCCGCCGTCTGGGACATCCAGGTGCTCGGCCTGGCCAAGCAGGGTTTCTCGTCGGTCATCGCTAAAGGCCCGCGACAGATGACGGATCTCAAAGGCAAGCGCATTGCTTCGCCCCCAGGTTCCTCGGCACACTATGGCCTGCTGGTGGGCCTTGACAGCGTCGGCCTCAAGGAGTCTGACGTCACCATAGTGCCCATGGAGGCCAATGAGCTGAGTGAGGCCCTGGCCCAGGGCAAGGTAGATGCCTTTGCCGCCTGGGAGCCGGTGCCGAACAATGCCCTGCGGACCCACCCGGAGTTTTCGGTGGTGCAGCGTTTCATGAATAACAGCTATGTCTACCTCTCGGCCGATTTTGCGCGGCAGAATCCCGAGATCGCCGAGCTGGTGACAGCAG
Organism: Pseudomonadota bacterium; assembly: GCA_031400755.1. Classification (GTDB taxonomy): domain Bacteria; phylum Desulfobacterota; class Desulfobulbia; order Desulfobulbales; family VMSU01; genus VMSU01. The sequence goes on from JANNQL010000113.1 coordinate 7,780, forward strand.
CCTATGTCCGGGCGCTGCGCTGGATGAGGGAAGACAGGACGAATCTGCTAAGGGCCATCGACTGGGCTCTGCAAGACGCGGGGCAGATGTTGGGTAAGCCATCCACGCTTGCATCTGAAGACATGGTCAGGACCACCACCGACGACCTGCTGAAGATTGCCGCCTCGCCGGTGGTCCCACGCCAGGATCTGGCCGCGAACGGCAGCATCCACCGGGCCTTCACCTTCCTGCAGGCCCAGGGCAAGATTGCGGCCACCGTCCCCTGGGCCAAGATCGAACAGAGTTTTGACACCACCCTGACCGACAAGGTCCTTGCCGAACCAGAGAGGTCCAAGATCCTCGCTTTTGACTATGACGAATAACCGACCGTCAGCAGGCTGGTCATTCCGCAAGGGACTGCTGCTCTCTTACGGTCTCGCCACCCTCCTCATCTTCGCTCTCTCCCAGGCCCTGGTCGTCTTCGGGGTGCCGCATACTTCGTTTACCGGTTTGTGGGCCAGTCTGAGCCAGGAGGCAGTTAGAGATACCTCCGTCATGGCGGACGTCCGCAAGGGCCAGTTGGAGGCCTGGGCCTTTGAACGGCGGGGAGACTCGATGGCCATTGGCGAGAATCCCTTGCTGCAGGCGGCGGTGCAGGACATTGTGCAGCAGTCCCCGTCCGCCCTTGAGGCCGAGGTGGCGCTCAAGCGACTGCGCGAATATCTGCACAAAATACAGGAGAGTTATTACGGCGAGTATGCAAAGATTGAGATCATCGCGGCCAATAGCGGCAAGGTCCTGGTCTCCACGCGGCAAGCGGAGGAGGGACAGGATGCCTCCCGTACCTCCTATTTCAGCAAGGCCTTGAACCCATCGGTGGAGGAGGTCGTGGCCAAAGAACTGGCTGCGGGTAAGGTGTCGGACTTGGTCTTTGCCCGCGCCATCCATGGGCCCGGAGGAGAGGGGGCGACTGCCCTTCACGGTGTTCTTGTTCTCCATACTCCCATGGACAGGATCACCAAGTCCCTGCTGCATGAAGGCATCGGCCGCAGCGGCGAGATCGTCCTGGTGGATCAGGATGGGTGGTTGATGGCGCCGTTGCGCTATCCCCTGGCCGACGGCAGCGTGGCCAAGCCCCTGGAGTTTGTCGTTACCACCAAACCGGCCAAGCTGGCCGCCCAGGGGGTGGAGACCGTCATCGAGGCCCTAGACTACCGGGGCGTAGAGGTGCTGGCTGCCACCCGCCATCTGCGGCTCTCCTCCGAACTGGCCTGGGGCCTGATCGTCAAGATCGATAAGGCCGAGGTCAGCCACCCCATCAGGCAGACCATGGTCGCCCATGCCCTGGTCCTGGCCGGGACACTCTTGGCCGGCGGCCTGGTGATCCTCCTCATCGCCACCCGTCTGGCCCGCCCCCTTGCCGCCCTCAGCCGGGCGGCGGCTGCCATCGCCGCCGGCGATTTTACCGTGCGCACCGTGCCTGACGGCAGCCGCGAACTGCAGGAGTTGTCCCATACCTTCAACAGCATGGCCGACCGTCTTGAGCACTGGCACCAGGACCTGGCCACCGAGGTCGAGAAGCGCACCGTCGAACTGAGCGCCGCCCACCAGGCCTTGCTGGCCAGCGAGGCGCGTTATCGGCAGATCGTCGAGACCACTGACGAAGGCATCTCGGTGGTAGACGCGGAGTACCTGACCATCTTTGTCAACCCGCGCCTGGCCGCTATGCTCGGCTATCAACCTGAGGAGATGATCGGTCGGCCCGCCTCCTATTTTCTGGTCGACGAGGAGCAGGCCCTGCATCGTGAACAGGAGGCCTTGCGCCGACAGGGACAGAGCTCCAGGTTTGAACGGAGGTTCAGGCGTCGGGACGGCTCCCAGCTCTGGGCCATGGTTTCCGCCACCCCCATTCTTGATGAACAGGGGAGGTTTGCGGGGGGATTGGCCATGATCTCCGACATCTCGGAACAGAAGCGGATGGCGGATGACCTGCGCGAAAACCAGGCCCGGCTCGACCTGGCCCTGCGTTCGGCGGGCATGGGCGTATTCTCTACGGAGACTGACACCAACCTGCGGACCTTTGACGACCAGGCCTGCCGCCTCTTTGGCCTCGACCCGCAGACCTTCAGCGGCTCGGCCGAGGAATTTTTCCGGGTCGTGCATCCGGATGACCGGCAGGCAATCCGCTCGGCCCTGGCCAGGACCATTGCCGATGGCGCGGCCTACGAAGCAGAATACCGCGTCCTGTGGCCGGACGGGGCCGTCCGGCACCTTTCGGCCCGGGGCCGATTGGTCCGGGAGGGGGCCGGTCAGACGGAACGGGTCAACGGCATCGTCTGGGACGTGACGGAGCTTCGGCTGGCCGAGGAGGAGAGGCAGAGGCTCCAGCAGCAGCTCAATCAGGCCCAGAAGATGGAGTCCATCGGCACCTTGGCGGGCGGCATTGCCCATGATTTCAACAATATCCTGGCCGCGATCCTGGGCTATGCCGACTTGGCAAAAGACGATGCGCCGCCGGACTCGCACTTCGCACGTGACATCGAGCACATCCTTACCGCCGGTCTTCGAGCCAAGGACCTGGTCAAGCAGATCCTGGCCTTCAGCCGCCAGGGCAGCGCTGATCGCATCCTCATCAAGATCCAGCCCTTGATCAAGGAGGCCTTGAAGATGCTCAGGGCCTCGATCCCCAGCACCATCGAGATCAAAGAGGATATCCATCCCCAGTGCGAGACGATTGTCGCCGACCCGACCCAGATCCACCAGATCATGATGAACCTGTGTACCAACGCCTTCCACGCCATGGAGCAGAGTGGCGGGGTGCTGCAGGTGAGGCTTGCGATGGCGCATATTGCCGACGGCGATGACTCGGCGGCCCGGCAGCTTGCCGCAGGCGACTATGTCGAGCTCACCGTGGCCGACACCGGGACCGGCATCGGCCCGGATATCATTGACAGGATATTCGACCCGTACTTTACGACCAAGGAGTTCGGCAAGGGGACGGGGATGGGGCTCTCCATTACCCACGGCATCGTCAAGAGCTATGGGGGCGCCATCACGGTGGAGAGCACTCTGGGGCAGGGCACGGCCTTCCATGTCTACCTGCCCGTCGCCGTCGTCGGGCAAGAGCCCGAGGAGACCGAAGAAACGGCGGCCATGCCCAGCGGCCGAGAGCGCATCCTCTATATTGACGACGAAGACTTTCTTGCCGAATTGGGCGCCTCGATGTTGGAGCGCTTGGGGTATCGGGTGACGGTGAGACAGAGCAGCTTCGAGGCCCTGGAGCTTTTCATGAACGACCCTGAGCAATTCGACCTGGTGATCACCGACCAGACCATGCCCGGCATGACCGGATTCGACCTCGCGCGGCGCATGATGCAAATCAGGCCCGACCTCCCGGTCATCCTCTGTACCGGTTTCAGCAATCTTATCGACGAGGAATCGGCCAAGGCCGTTGGTATCAAGGGCTTTGCCCTGAAACCTCTGACCAAGAAGGATCTGGCCCTCTTGATCCGCCAGGTGCTTGATGGCAGCGCGGCCAGGCCGTAAATCTCCCCGGCAGGCATGGCCTCCGGCGACCCTCTGTGCCAGTTGCTCGGATAGTGGTTGACTTTCTCTACTTTTTCAATACTATATTCTCCTGTAGCGTACGGTTTGCTTTTCTTTGCGGCAGGCTGGCAGCCAGCCAGCGGGCGGAGGTGATCATGGAAATGATGGTGCAGGAACTTAAGAAATTAGTTACATTTAAGAATACTACGGAGCCAGGGGATTTGATCCTGGTGGCGGTGGAAAAGTCCAAGTCGGTGTTTTACGCCCTGGTGACGGATATTGTCCGCGACACAAGCCGACGCGACGAGTGGTGGAACGTGACTATGCAGGTCCTTAGCGTGCCGCCCCAGGAGGTGGTCTGGACCCTGCGCGAGCCGCAATTTACCGGGCAGGAGATCTTTACTATGGCCGGTGACGGTCGTTTCATGCAGGCGGTTGACTTCAGCGGGTCCAAGCCGTTGCCGGAGAAGACCGGGGCGGGCAAGAAGGCGACGGGACCGCGGCCCATGCTGAAGCGGGTTAAGTAGGCGGGGCAGGGCGGCGGATGATTTCGGAACTAGATCTGATTCAACGGATCAGAGAGCAGGCTGTTCCTGCCGATGGCAAGCTCCTGAAGGGGATTGGCGATGACTGCGCCGTCTTTGCGCCCAGCGGCGCTGAAAACGCAACCCTGGTCACCACCGACACCTTGGTGGAGGGGGTGCATTTTGACTTGGCCTGGCACCCGCCTGTACTCCTGGGGCAAAAGGCGGTAGCGGTCAATGTCAGCGATATCGCGGCCATGGGGGGCAGCCCTTGTTTTGCCTTGCTGTCCTTGGCGGTACCCGCAGAAGTCGGGCTTGAGCTGCTGGACCCTTTCATGCAGGGATTCATGGCGGGCTTGGCCCGTTACCAGGTCACCCTGATTGGCGGCGATACGGTCAAGAGCGATCAGGGCCTGGTCCTGTCGGTCACCATTATCGGCGAGGCGGCGGGGGCCAAAGTCTTGTACCGTTCCGGGGCCAGGCCTGGCGATCAGATCTGGGTCAGCGGATTTTTGGGTGAGGCGGCGGCGGGTCTGGAGATCTGTCGGCAGGGCCGGATCGACTGCCAACCGGTCTGGCCGGAGTTAGTGGCGGCCCATCTGGACCCCAGGCCGGAGCTGGCCCTGGGTCGGGCCTTGGCCGGGTCTGGTCTGGTCTCGGCCATGATTGATATGTCAGACGGCCTGGCCTCTGACCTGGCCCATATCTGCCAGGAGAGCGGGGTCGGCGCTATTGTGAGCGCGACGGACTTGCCTGTTTCGGAGGCCAGTCGGCAGGCGACCCGCTTGCTTGGCCTTGATCAGCTCAAGCTTGCCATTGCCGGCGGCGAGGATTATCGATTGCTCTTTACCGCGCCGCCGGCGGCGGAAAAGGAAATTCAGGCCTTGGCCTGCCATGCCGCTCACGGGCAGCTCATTATGGTCGGTGAGATTGTCGAAGGTCATGGCGTCGTCCTGGTCACTGATGGTCAGAAGACGGCCATCGATTTTCAGGGTTACGATCATTTTGGCGGTCGGCAATAATTTGTATTATAGTAATTGAGAATAGCCTGTAGACGGTTTTGGCCTGCTACAGGCTTCTCCTCTCCCCCCTACGTGGTTCATGCAGGATATCAGATGTCGTTATGAGCAAAATTCGTTTTGACAAACATATCGATATTGACAGCATTCCTACCCTGCCTGCCATTGCCATGGAGGCGATCCGCCTGATGGAGGGCGACCAGTCCAATTTCAGCTCCATCGCCGACCTGTTGCAGAATGACCAGGTCCTTTCCGGCCGTATCCTCCATTACGCCAATTCGGCCTTTGTCGGGTCCCGCACCGAGATTACCACCATTGCCCGGGCCATTTCTCTGCTTGGTTTCACCACGGTGCGCAGCATTATTTTGTCGGTTGCGGTCTTTGATTGCTTTTCCGGCCAGCTGGCCAGCCGCCGGGACGAGTTGGTCAAGTTCTGGCTCCATTCCATCGGGGTGGCGGCCACCGCCGAAATTCTGGCGGCCAAACTTGGTTTCGCCCAGCCGGACGAGGCCTATCTGGCAGGCCTGGTCCACGATATCGGCAAACTCGTCTGTTTTCTGCACCTGCCGGATTCATTTATCAAGGTCTGTCAGGAACTGGAGCGGCAGGGGGGCTATGTGATCGAGGCGCCCCTGGCCCTGGAGGTGGAGGAGGAGCTGATGGGCACCACCCATACCGAGGTCGGCAAACTGGTGGCGACTCAATGGCTGTTTCCAGCGTCTTTGGTCAAGGCCATGTGGCTTCATCATCAGCCGGTCTTCGCCGCCATCAAGCCGGAAGCGGACAATCTCTGCCAGTTGGTCCGCTTCGCCGATGTCCTCTGTGTTTCCCATTCGATCGGCTCCAGTTATTTCCTGAGCAGCAACGCCTATGATCATCAGCATTATCACTTTGCCCTTGAAAACTTGCTGTTGCACCATCACTTGCGCCCTGCCGACCTTGAGGATATCGTTAAAAAGGTGATGGCGCGGGTCACGGAGATGGCCAGTATCCTGGGCATCAACGATGCCGATAAATACCGCAGTCTGGTCAGTTCCGCCAACCAGAGCCTGGGGCACATGAGCCTGGACCTTGATCACCGCAACCGGGAACTGGTCCAGGCCAATCGCGTACTCGACGCCACCTATGCCATGACCCGTCGGCTGAAATCAGGCATGGCGAGTGGTGATGCGGTCCAGGAGGTCATTCTCGGGGCCAGGGAGGCCTTCGGGGCCTGCCGCTGTCTGTGCATGGTGCTGGGGTCGAGTAAGGATGTCTTTGTCGGTCAGATCTATGCGACGGCCGGGGTTGAAAATTTTGAGGTGGTCGTGGCCGATGGCGTGCTGCCGGGTCTGGTGGCTGATGGCAGTAATGCCGATCTTGAGGCCGAGGCGCTGCGGCGGCTCAAACAGGCGACCCTGGAGTTTGATCAGGGCGGGGTCATCGAGTCCGGGATGGCCGAGATTATCGCCGGCTCCGAGTTCATGGCCAGCTTCTTTGTGGCGGACAAGCAATCCAACGGGCGGCGGGAGCGGATCATCGGGGAGTTGGTGCTTGATTTTCAGGGGGTGGATCGTGGGGTTGGCGGCATGGAGGCGCTCAGCCGTAATTTTCAGGTGCTGGCCACCGCCGCTGCCAACGGTATTGAACGGATCCTGCTGGAGAAGGACCTACAGGCCCAGGCCCGGGAGATGGCCGAGGCCTCCCGCAAGATGGAAGAGAGCCAGCGCCAGCTCTTTCACTCCCACCGCCTGGCCACTGTCGGTCGTCTGGCCGCCGGCGCCGCCCACGAGATCAACAATCCCCTGACCATCATCTCCTTGAACCTGCAGATCATGGACCGTCTGCTGTCCCACGGTGAGGGCAATCTGCAGGAGCTCCGCGACCGATTGAAGGTCATCTCCGGCCAGGAACAGCGCATATCGAAAATCATCGGTGAGTTGATGGGCTTTGCCCGGCCCAGCCAGCCCAAACTGGAGGCGGCTGATGTTGCCCGGGTGATGAACGATGTGCTGATGGTGATCGGTGATCGGGTGTCGATGGTCAAGATTACGGTGGACAACCAGATCCCGGTAGACCTGCCCAAGGTCTATGTAGACGCCGGTCAGATCGAGCAGGTCTTCATGAACCTGTTGATCAACGCCAACCACGCCATGCCGGATGGCGGCTCTATCAGCCTGCGGGGCGAGGTTGACCGCAAGAACCGGGTGGTGGTGTCGATCTCCGACACCGGCAGCGGCATTGCCAAGGAGAACCTGGGCAAGATCTTTGATCCGTTTTTCACCACCAAGAAGGAAGGGGAGGGCACCGGTCTGGGTCTGGCCATCTGCCACTCGATTGTCGAGCATAACGGCGGCGCCTTGCAGGTCCAGAGCGAGGTGGGGGTGGGCTCCACCTTCATGGTGCGTCTGCCGGTGGACCAGGGCAGTCGCTTGCAGACCATGAAGAGGGCGGTAGACCAGAAGCAGAAGGTCATGCCGGTCGACGAACAATGCCGCATCCTGGTCGTTGATGACGAACGCTTGCTGAACGAGATGCTGCAGGAGTGTCTGCGCTCGGCGGGTTATGAGGTTGATGGCGCCTATGACGGGGTTGAAGGTATCGGACTTTTGCGTTATAAGAAATATCACCTGATCCTGCTCGATATCCGTATGCCCCGCAAGGACGGGTTGGAGGTCTTGAAATTTGTCAAGGGCGAGTACCCGGACATCCCGGTGATTATTGTCACCGGCTTGGCCTCCATGCAGGAGATCAAGGAGACCGTGAAGAACGGCGCTTTTGCCTGCATCAAAAAACCGTTTCAACTGGACAAGGTGTTGGCCAAGGTCAGCGAGGCATTAGCCGCTGGTAAGACCGGATCAGGTTCGTGCAAGGTATGATGACTTGGGTATTATAATGGACCAACTATTGACGATTGAGGCCCTGGTGGCCCGGACCGGCCTGGAGGAGAGCCAGATTCGTTTTTATGAGTCTGAGTATGGG
>JANNQL010000114.1:0-9004 GCA_031400755.1 Pseudomonadota bacterium
CTTGAAGATCGAGGAGAAGATGATCAACAGATAGTGTTCCGGCATCGAGCCCCAGATCTCGATGAAGCGCTGGCAGAGCAGATCGGTCTTGCCGCCAAAGTAGCCCATGACCGCGCCGCTGACCATGCCGATGATGGTGCCGATGCTGGTCAGGGCCAGACCAAAGAGGATGGAGAGCCGAAAGCCGTAGATCAAGCGGGCCAGGACGTCCCGACCGCGGTCGTCGGTGCCCAGGAGATTGGCCCGGTTGGGAGGCGACGGCACCGGCTGGTCAAGTTCCTGATTGATGGAGTCGAAGCTGTGCGGGTTGAGCGGGAAGAACAGGTGATTGCCGCCCGTTGCCAACTTCTCGCGGATATAGGGATCGCGGTAATCGGCCTCGGTCTCGTAATCGCCGCCAAAGGTAGTTTCAGGATAAGATTTCAGCACCGGGAAATAGAGGCCGCCCTGATAGGTGACCAGGAAGGGCTTGTCGTTACTGACCAGCTCGGCCAGGAGGGTGACGACGAACAGGACCATGAAGATGATCAGGCTAACGAAGCCACGTTTATTGGCCCGGAAACGCCGCCAGCGCCGCCTGCCCAGACTATTGACCGCCATTGCCTTACGCCGTCTCCACGCTGTCGAACGAGATGCGGGGATCAACCACCACGTAACTAAGATCGGAGAGGAGGCGGGCCAAGAGCCCGATGATGGTGAAAAAATATAGGGTGCCCAAGACCACCGGGTAGTCGCGGTTCATCATCGACTCGTAGGCCAAAAGGCCCATGCCATCGAGCGAAAAGATGGTCTCGATCAAGAGTGAGCCAGTGAAAAAGGCAGCGATGAAGGAGCCGGGAAAGCCGGTGATGATCGGGATGATGGCGTTCCTGAAGATATGGCGGTAGAGCACCGCCCCTTCGCTCAGGCCCTTGGCGCGGGCGGTAATGACGTATTGTTTTCTGATCTCCTCTAAGAAACTGTTTTTGGTGAGCAGCGTCATCACCGCCAGGCTGCCTACGGTGCTTGAGACCACCGGCAGCACCATATGCCAGAGGTAATCAAGAATTTTATGGATGAGCGGCAGTTCCGACCAGTTGTCCGAGACCAGGCCGCGCAGGGGGAAGATGCTCCAAAAGCTGCCGCCGCCAAAGAGCACGATGAGCAAGATGGCCAGCACAAAGCCGGGGATGGCGTAGCCGGTCAGGATGGCGACCGAGGTTATGACATCAAAGGTCGAGCCGTCCCGCACCGCCTTTTTGATGCCGAGCGGGATGCAGGTCAGGTAGACGATGAAAAAGCTCCAGAGGCCGAGCGACATGGAGACCGGCAGCTTGGAGATAACCAGGTCCGCGACCCGCCTGTGGTGATAGTAGCTCTCGCCGAAATCGAAACGCAGGTAGTTGCTCATCATGGTCACAAAGCGCGTCAACGGCGGTTTGTCGAAGCCGTAGATTTTTTTAAGTTTTTCCATCTGCTCCTGATCTAGGCCCTGGCGCCCCTGATAGAGGCCGGTGCGGCCGGCGCTGGCCTCATGCCCCCCGGCCCCGCGCCCTTCGATCTCGGCCAGCATCCGTTCCACCGGGCCGCCAGGCACAAACTGGGTGACGACAAAGGTGACCAGCATCACCCCGAACAGGGTGGGTATCATAAATAGGAGGCGACGCAGGATATAGGAGGTCATTTGGCCTTCATCCACCAGGTCATAAGGGCCTGGTCGGCTTGGTAATAGAGCGGCAGGGTGGCGGGTTTGGCGAAGATGTTCCAGTAAGCCAGCCGGTGAGTGCCGACATACCAGTTGGGCACTACATAATAGCCGTACCACAGGACCCGATCCAGGGCCCGGCAGGCGGCGGTCAGTTCTTCCTGTTTGCTGGCATAGATGATCTTGTCCACCAGGTTGTCGATCACCGGGTCCTTCAAACCGATCAGGTTCTTGGAGCCGGGACGGTCGGCAGCTGCGGAGTGCCAGTAGTCGCGCTGTTCGTTGCCCGGCGACTGGGACTGGCCATAGACATTGACCACCATGTCGAAATCAAAGTCCTTGACCCGCAGATTATAGAGGGCCGGGTCAATGGTCCGGTAGGTGGCCTTAATGCCGAGTTTTTGTAGATTTTTGACGTAGGGCTCGATCACCCGTTCAAAGGACGACGAGACCAGGAGGAGCTCAAAGGTAAAGGGCTGGCCGTCGCTGTTCACCAAGGTGTCGTCCTTGACCGTGTAGCCCGCTGCTTTCAGCAACTCCTTGGCCTGGCCCATGTTCTGGCGGAGACTTGAGGGCTGCTTGGTGGAGACCGGGGCCGGCGGCGTGGTGAAGACCTCCATCGGCAGCTTGTCCTTAAATGGGGTAAGGTAGTCCAGCTCAAGACCGGCGGGCAGACCGGTAGCGGCCAGCTCGGAGTTACTGAAGTAACTATTGCTCTGGGTGTACTGCTCAAAGAACAAGCTCTTGTTGGTCCACTCGAAGTCAAAGGCGAGGTTCAAGGCCTGGCGGACCCGGCGGTCCTGAAACAGTGGGCGCCTGATGTTCATGGCAAAGCCCTGCATACCGGCGTTGTTACGGTGGGGCAGGCTCTCCTTGATGATTTTCTGCTCATCGAAATTGGCCCCGGCCAGGTCCCGCACCCATTGCTTGGCGATATTAACAGCCAGGAAATCGAAGTCATGGGCCTTGAAGGCCTCCACCGCCACCACCTGGTCCTTGTAATACTTGTAGGTCATGGTCTCGAAGTTGAACATGCCGAGGCGGGTGGGCTGGCTGGCGCCCCAATAAGCCGGGTTGCGCTGATAGGTAATGGCCTTGCCGGGGACCACCTCCTTGACCGTATAGGGGCCGCTGCCGATGGGCGGGGTGAGGCCCTCTTCGCTGAAGGGATGGGCCTGATAAAAGGCCTTGGAGAGGACCGGCAGTTCGCAGGCGATCAGGTGCAGTTCCCGGTTCTTGCGGCTGAAGCGGAAGACGATCTTGTCGGGGGCAACAATCTCGGCTGCGGCAATGTCCTGGAAATAGCTCTGGTAAAAGGGGTGGGCGGCCTCGCCCTTCAAGGTGTCGAGCGAAAATTTGACATCCTCTGCCGTCACCGGGGTACCGTCCGAAAAGCGGGCCGCCGTATTCAGAATAAAGGTGACGCTCAGGCCATCGGCGGCCAGTTCAATATCCTTGGCGATCAGGCCGTACATGGCAAAGGGCTCGTCCAGGCTCTTGACGGCCAAGGACTCGAAGACCAGGGCGGAGAGGCCTTCCGGGGCGTTGCCCTTGAGGGTGAAGGGGTTCATCTTGTCGAAACTGCCGATGTCGTGCAGGATGAGGTTGCCGCCGACCGTGGCCGCAGGCGAGGTGTAGTCAAAACGGGTGAAGTCGGCAGGGTACTTAAGGGTGCCGTCCAGGCTTACCCCATGGGCGGCGGAGGCTGGTGTGGCGGGGGCTAGGAGACTAATAAAGCACAGGAAAATAAGCAGGATAGCGTTGGTGATTTTCATGGATTGATGGATGTGTAAAAATGAGTGATTAGTGGCGCAGCAGAGAACGACCATGATCAGCCGACCGGCCCCTGATTCTGCCATTTGCACCGCGCGTGTTCCGGGTCGGCTGGATTAATTTGTTAGGCAATGATTCTTCATCGAACATCGCTTCATATTGATTCATGCTCTTATGGCCTCGAAGTCCAACTTGTAGCAATAGACGAGCTTGCGCCGGGACTCCGAAAGCTGACTTCGCGCCACAATGGAAAAGGCCTCACTGTAAATCGCTGAGGGCACTTTCGACTCTTCGAGCACCTTCCGGGCGGTGGCTAGAATGTCCTGTGTTGAAATCGAACTTGCGAATTTGCGGAACCGATCTTCGTGCCCCTCAAGCCGAGCGGCTCTCGCCCGGCTCGCCAGCGGCGAATAGTGGATCACCGGTGTGACCTTCCTATGGAACTCATATCGGCGCAGATGCTCAGCGACAGCTTTTCCCACTGCTATTACGCTAGCCCCAGGCGCAGCAATCAGATCAATCTCCTCTTGTAGAAGTGCATACCATTTGTCGTAGCGGTCAGTTCTGGCTTTGCCCGCGTGTTCGACGAGCATCGCCCCTTTCGAAAAGTCGGTGATGTGATACCGCTGGCCGGTATCGCAAAGAAACCGTCGCGCAGAAAAGTGCAACAGCATCGGCTCGATACCGGCAAGGAAATTTCTAAAGCCAGAGGCGACTCTCGCCCGCGCCTCTTCCGCAGACCTAGCCCAGTGACCAAGCGACGGCTCCATGCAGACAAAAATGTAGTCGACCGTTCCCGTTGGTTCGGGGTTGGGTAAATACACGCCACCGTCAGATTCAGCGAGGGCCTTCATCCGCTGGTCTAGATTGCGATATGCTCTTCTGAATTCATTTTTCATTGTTCTGTCATCGATGCCTAACAAACGAAATGACCTTCGATACGATAGACTACGTACGGTACGCCGACCCCAAAATTCCGCTGCAACGGCGGGTTAACTTGCTCTTAATTGCCAAGTTCGGTGTGCATGGCCTCTTCATACGCACCGATCTACCTAACTCGCAAAAAATCACGGGATGGCTAAGCAAAAGGGCCGATATACACTGCAACGCAGTAGATCGGTCATTTTGCGACGCCATCAACTTCAGGCCAGAATCGCGCCTAACGCCACCGAGATGATATTGGCCGCCATGACCATGAGTGCGGCGTCAGCTTCGCTGAAACCCGCGCCGCGCTTATTGAACATCTCCACCACCCCGAAGCGAGCGCCGTTGTAATACATGGGCACGGCCAGCAATGTTTCGGGTAAGACTGGGCTGCGCCGGTCACAGCTGTTGTCGAAGCGGCAGTCCTGATCAATGGTGTTGACAATGGCAGGTTGGCCGCGACGGCAGACCCAACCGGCCAGACCTTTGTCAGCCGGGATGACCTTGCCCTCGAAATGTTCTTTGGCCAAAAGGGTGGACACCGCCACGATCATTTCCTGGCGGTCCGGCACGGCCAGGAGGATGGAGCCGCCGACGCAGTCAAGCTGCTCGGCCACCAGGGTCAGCACCTGCTGAAACATCCAGGGGTCACTGGACGAACTGTGCAGTATGATGGAAATCTTAAGCAACAATTCCAGCTGCTCCCGGCCCAGATCAGCAAGGCCGGCCGACGGCAGGATCTGCGCCAGCAACCCTTGGCAGAGGACCTTTGGTTCCACCGCCTCCATGCCGATCAGGATGTCGCCGAGAGTGCCCTGCTTTTTTTGCAGGTTGACCCAATTGAGAAAACGCTTTTGAAATGAGCCAGCCGCTGGCGACTCTACCGGTTTTGCTGCTTTATTTTGGCGACGGAGGGCCTCATTGAGCTGCTCCTGGCTGATCGTGCCGAGGGCACTCAGGACTGCGCCGATCCGCTGCCACTTAACATCGTTATTTAATATCTGTCCGGCCAGGTTGGCGGTGATGTTTTCCAAGTAAGGGTTGCGGCCATCGCCGAAAAAGGCGACGAGATGGCGATCAACCCGGCCAAAATGTCTCAGCCTGGGCAGGATGGTATTTTCATAAAACCCCACGGTTTCGTTCAACATTTCAGTGGCTGAGTCATATACCCTGTGCCCCTGACGCTGTAGTTCATCCCGGCCCAAAAAAGTGTAGGCCTCCTCAACTTCTTTAAATAAGGCATTAAGACTGGCCATGTAATTGATATCGGACATCTGCGCCACCAGATCAGCGGTGCCTAAGATGCAGGCCAGACGGCGGCTCATGGCCTCCGGGTAAAGCCGGTCCAAGTCAGGTGTCTGGCTGAATTCTGTGGCATCGAGCAGCGAGACGGTGTCAGTGACCATGGGAGCAGGCCAGTTTTTGCCGACCAGATAGGCAGTCAGGATGCGTTTGCTCCCCTGGACATGGCTAAAGGTATATTTACCGCCATGCCCTTCATGATCGCCCCGGTCCTTGATGTAACCGCTGTCGTGAAAAAGGGACGCGGCCATGACCATCATGAAGTGTTGTTGCGAAAAAAGACCGGCCTCGGTGCGATTCCAACCGACCATGAGGCGGGCGGTGAGCAAGGCCACGTCGGTACAATGCTGAATGGTGTGGTAACCAACCTGGCAGGCCTCGTAGTCAGGCCAGCGCCCGGCGTACAAATCGACTACATCATGGAGAATCTGGCCCAACTCCGTCGAGCCATCACGATATTCCTCCTGGAAAATGTCGCAAATCATGTTAATTGTATGCAAGTGAACGTCAACCTGGCCGGGTGTATCGCTGATATGCGCCATCTTATAACTTTCCTTTTTTTGATGAGCTTGGTATAGATTACTTCTTTTTTTACTATATTTACCTGCATTTAAAAAAATATTCAATGGAGCAACCGATTATGGGCCAGACGATAACTGAAAAGATTTTTGCCGCGCACCACCGCGACAATCCTTCCGGGGACAATGTCGTGTTGGATATAGATGTGGTCATGTGCCACGAAATCACTACGCCTATCGCCATCAACGACCTCTTGGAGCGCGGCATGGATCGGGTCTTCGATCCCACCAAGATCAAGGCGGTGATTGATCATGTCACCCCTTCCAAGGACTCAAAGACCGCCACCCAGGCCAAGATTCTCCGGGACTGGGCCAAACGCCAGGGGATCAAGGATTTTTTTGATATCGGCGCCAATGGCGTCTGCCATGCCCTGTTCCCGGAAAAAGGCTTCATCCGGCCGGGCAACACCGTGATCATGGGTGATTCCCACACCTGCACCCATGGCGCCTTCGGGGCCTTTGCAGCAGGCGTCGGCACCACCGATCTGGAGGTCGGCATACTGAAGGGGGTCTGCTCATTCCGCACGCCGCAGACCATCAAGGTGACCATCAACGGTAGCCTACCGGCCGGGGTCTACGCCAAGGACGTCATCCTCCACATCATCAAGGAACTGACGGTCAAGGGCGCCACCGACAAGATCATGGAATTTGTCGGGCCGGTGGTCGAGTCCATGACCATGGAATCGAGGATGACCCTCTGCAATATGGCCATCGAGGCTGGCGCCACCTGCGGGGTCTGCCTGCCGGACCGGGTCACGGCCCAGTACCTGTGGCCGTTCATCAAAGACCAGTATGGCGATCTCGACAAGGCAGTTACGGATTTCACAAAATGGCACTCCGATCCGGATGCGGTCTTTGCGCGGGAGATCAGCTTCGACATCACCAATCTCACCCCGCAGGTGACTTACGGCTACAAGCCCGACGAGGTCAAGGACATCACCGCCATGGCCGGCACCAGGATCGACCAGGTATATATCGGCTCCTGCACCAACGGTCGCCTGGAAGACCTGCGGGAGGCGGCCCGCATCCTGGCCGGACGCACTATCGCCCCCGGGGTGCGGGGCATTTTATCACCGGCCACGCCTAAAATTTACAACGAGGCCCTGGCCGAAGGTCTGATTGGGCAATTCATGGCGGCCGGGTTCTGCGTCACCAACCCGACTTGCGGCGCCTGTCTCGGCATGAGCAATGGGGTGTTGGCAACGGGCGAGGTCTGCGCCTCGACCACCAACCGTAACTTCAATGGCCGCATGGGCAAGGGCGGCATGGTCCATCTGATGAGCCCGCTGTCCGCCGCCGCGGCGGCCGTGACCGGCGTCATCACCGACCCCAGAACTTATCTCTAAGAAGGAGAATGTCATGAAAAAATTCGGAGGCGCCTGCCTTTTTCTGGACCGCAACGATATCAACACCGACGAGATCATCCCGGCCAAGTATCTGACTGAAAACTCGAAACTGGCGCTTAAACCCTTTATGCTTGAAGACCTGAGCCTGCCCGGCTTTGATCCGTCGAGCCCGGCGACGCGAGCAGCCAAGGTCATTGTCACCCGCCAAAATTTCGGCTGCGGCTCGTCCCGCGAACACGCCGTCTGGGTCTTCGAGGTCAACGACATCAACGTGGTCATAGGTGAAAGTTTCGCCCGTATTTTTCGGCAGAATATGTTCAATTGCGGCATGCTGGCCATTGAACTGCCCGCCGCCGACATCGAGGCCCTGTTTGCGTCCCGACCGGCGGAAATTATGGTTGACCTCGTCAAGGGCCAGGTGATCGCCAGCGGCGCTACCAAGAAAATCTATCCATTCACCCTCAATAGCTTTGACCGGGATTTAGTCACAGCTGGCGGCTGGTTGGTCTATGCCGACCAAAAATATTGATCGTCACATACCCTTGGTCTTGACATGGCATTCTTAAATATCTTTAAGCCGAAATGGCAGCATTCAGACCCGGCGGTCCGGCTGCAGGCGGTGCTGAATCTGCCGGAAGCCGAGCAACAGACCATTGCTCAGATTGCCGTTGGTGATGCGGATGCCAAGATCCGTCAGGCCGCCCAAGGCAAAATCAGCGATTGGCATCTCCTGAGCGGACTGCTCACGTCCGATCTTGAGCAAGCCATCACTAACGAATTGACCGAGCGGATTGACGCCCTGCAACTGAGTGGGCTCCTGGCCGCGCAAGGTATCGAGGCAAAGATGATTGCACTCGATGCCATCCACAAGGAGTCACTACTGGCCCGAGCTGCCGAAGAAGAGGAAGAGACCGATATCCGGCTGACGGCAGTGGCGCGGATCTCAGACCCAAAAATACTGGCCGACCTTGTCACCAAAAATTGCGGCAAGGCTGCGGCCCTGGCCGCCGTCGACAAGATCACCGACGAACCGTTGCTCCGCCGTATCGCGCTTGACGCCGCCAGTCGCGCGGCCCGGGCCCGGGCCCAGCAGAAGGTCGATGAGATCGAAGAAGAACGAAATCGGCCGGTCCGGCTGGAGATGGAGCGGGCAAGTCTTATAGATCAGGCCCGGCAGTTGACCGAATCCACCAACCTTGGGCAAGCCCTGACCGAATCCCAGCAGCTCCAAAAACATTGGCGCGAAATAGCCGAGGCCAGTGATCCACGGACCCGGCAACTCGAAGAGTACTGCGCCTCGATCAAGACCCGTCAGCAGGAGGAAGCGGCCCGCATCGAGGCAAGACTCGCCGCCATAAGAAAACAGCAACAGAACCTTGAACGCTTAGGCGCGATAC
>JANNQL010000115.1:0-4662 GCA_031400755.1 Pseudomonadota bacterium
CCGGCACCCTGCTGCTAGCCATGTCAAAAGATGAGATGATCAGCACCATCAACCAGGATCTGGACACCCCCTACCGGGCCATCGGCATCAATAACCATATGGGCTCAAAATTTTCTGAAGACCCGGTCGCCATGCGCATCCTGCTGAACACCATCAAGTCGAGAGACCTGTTCTTCATCGACAGTCTCACCTCCCTCAACAGCGTTGGCTACAATCTGGCCCGCGACCTGGGGGTCAAGACCGCCAAGCGCGACATCTTCCTGGATAATGAGCAAGACCAGACTAAGATCATGGCCCAAATCGGCAAGCTCATCGACCTCGCCCACCGCCATGGCAGCGCCATCGGCATTGGCCACCCCTACCCCGCCACCCTGGAGGCCTTAAGCGCCGCCCAAACGCGACTCACCCAGGACATCACCATGGTGCCGATCCATGAATTGGCAGAATAAATCAATAATGCCTGCCCCCCGCCCTATCATCACCCTGACGACTGATTTCGGCCTGAGCGATGGCTATGTGGCCGCCATCAAGGGCGTTATTCTGTCCAGGACCCCGGAGGCAACAATCGTTGACCTCTGCCATGCCATCGCCCCCCAGGACATCGTCCAGGCGGCCTATATCATCAAAGACACCTTCAGTTCTTTCCCCATCGGCGCCATCCATGTCGTTGTGGTCGATCCCGGCGTGGGCAGCGACCGGGGCATCATCCTGCTGGCCGCCCATGGCCACTATTTCCTGGCCCCGGACAATGGGGTTTTGGGCTTATTGATCGACGCCGAGGCCAAGGCCTTCCTGGCGCAGCGACCCGATCTCTACCAACAGCCGGTCAGCTGCACCTTCCATGGCCGAGACATCATGGCGCCGCTCGCGGCCCACTTGGCGGCAGGCCATCCGCCGGAATCCATCGGCCAGACCCTGGCCCTGGAAAAGCTCACCGTCCTTAGCCTGCCCGTCCCCACCATTGACCGAAGCTGCGGCCGGATCAGCGGCTGCATCATCCGGATCGATCATTTCGGCAATCTGATCACCAACATCAGCCGCGCCGATGTGCAGCAACTGGCAGCAAGTCCCGCGCTCATCAGCCTGTCCATCGGCCAACACAGCATCACTTCCTGGCACGAAAACTACAGCCAGGCAGCGCCGGGCCAGGCCCTGATCCTGATCAACAGCTCCGGCCTGATCGAGGTCGCCATCAATCAGGGCCACGCCGCCAACAGCCTGGCGTGCAAAATTAACGACAACGTCATACTTTCTGTTTGCTAAATAACCCTTTCCTTTTTATGGTAAGTAAGGTACCTGGTTTTTTTGAGGCTCCCCTCAATCACCCCTAACCAACCTCTAGCAAACGGCAAAACTATGAATGACCAAGATGTAAACCATGTTGCAGCCATGCTGAAGACCATGGCCCACCCACTTCGCTTGAAGATCCTCTGCCTCCTGCAAGACAAGGAGATGACCGTCGGCCAACTCCGCGACGAGGTCAAGACCACCAACGCCAATGTCTCCCAGCACCTGACCATTTTGCGGAACAAAGATATTATCAGCTTCCGGAAAGACGCCAATTTCATCTTCAATAAAATTGCCGACCCCCGCATCATCGAATTGATGGCCACCATGAAAAATATTTTTTGCCCGGACGAATAAAACCCGGGCAACGGTGGAAGGAAAAGGAACAAGATCACCCTATGCTCGCTTACTCCGAAAGCCTGCTCGTCCATTTCAGGCGGGCGGAAGATCTCAAAAAAGAGGCCCTCAAGTACCCCTACATTGACTTAAACAAGCGCCAGCTCTGCGACCTCGAACTCCTCTTAAACCGCGCCTTCTATCCCCTGGAAGGCTATCTCAACCAGGCTGATTACCTCTCCGTCCTCAATCATCTCCGTCTGGCCGATAACACGGTCTGGCCCATCCCCATCTGTCTTGACGTCCCGGAAAAAACCGCCAAGGGCTTAAGCCCTGGCCAGAAAGTCGCCATCAACGATGAAGAGGGCTTCATGCTGGCCGTACTGACGGTCGGCGACATCTGGCAGCCGGACAAAAAGCGCGAGGCCCTGGCGGTCTACGGCACCGATGACCCTACGGCCCACCCCGGCGTCCGCCACCTCCTGCAACAGACGGGCGGCTGCTATATCGGCGGCAGTCTGGAAGGCCTGCATCTGCCCCAGCACTACGATTTCAAAGAGGTTCGCCTGACGCCTGCCGAGACCTCCCGCCGCTTTACCCAGAACGGCTGGCGCCGGGTCATGGGTTTTCATACCGACGAGTACCTGCATTGCGCCCACCGGGAGATGGTCCTGCACGCCGCCCGCGAGGCCAACGCCACCATCCTGCTGCAACCGGTGGTCGGCCTCGACCACCCCGGCAATATCGACCACTACACCCATGTCCGCTGCTACGAGGAGATCGTCAAGAAATTCCCTAACAACATGGCCATGCTGAGCCTGATCGCCATGGCCTACCGCTGGGCCGGGCCGCGGGAGGCGCTCTGGCAGGCCATCATCAAGAAAAATTTCGGTTGCAGCCACTTCCTGGTGGCCGATGGCCACGGCGACCCCTTTGCCTGCCAGCAGGGCCGCGAGCTGTTTTACCCGACCCACGCCGCCCAGGAACTGGTGCGGCAGTATGAGGGGGAGACCGGCATCATCATGGTGCCGCTTAAAGAAATGGTCTATGCCGAGGACCGGGCCCAATACCTCCTG
Source organism: Pseudomonadota bacterium (assembly GCA_031400755.1). GTDB lineage: Bacteria > Desulfobacterota > Desulfobulbia > Desulfobulbales > VMSU01 > VMSU01. Next base: position 2,700 of record JANNQL010000115.1, read on the forward strand.
AAAGACGAGGCCGGGCCGGAGATGAACATCAAGTCCATCTCGTCAGCGGAACTCAAGCGCCGCCTAGAGCAGGGCCTCGCCATCCCGGAATGGTTCTCCTACCCAGAGGTGGTGGCAGAACTGAAGCGGGCCTTCCCGCCGCGCGCCAAGCAGGGTTTCACCGTCTTCATCACCGGACTTTCCGGCTCCGGCAAATCGACCTTGGCCAAGGTCCTGATGGTCAAATTCATGGAGATGCGGGACCGACCGGTGACCCTCTTGGACGGCGATATCGTCCGCAAAAACCTGTCGTCTGAACTGAATTTTTCGAAAGAACACCGCAACCTCAACATTACCCGCATCGGCTTTGTGGCCAGCGAGATCACCAAAAACGGCGGCATCGCCCTCTGCGCCCCCATCGCCCCCTATGAGGAGTCGCGCCAGACCAATCGAGAGCTGATCAGTCGCTACGGCGGCTACGTTGAGGTCTACGTCTCCACCCCGATCGAGGTCTGCGAGCAGCGCGACCGCAAGGGCCTCTACGCCAAGGCCAGGGCCGGTCTGGTCCATGGGGTCACCGGTGTCTCCGACCCCTATATCCCGCCGGTCCACCCCGACTTGGTCATCGACACCAGCGAGATCACCCCGGCTGAAGGGGCGCAGGAGATCCTGCTCTTCCTGGCCGAACAGGGCTATATTTGATAATTGGTCATGAAGAGGAGGACTTTTCTTATGAGCTTACATTTCCCCTTTCTCAGTTTTAGCGTGGCATTCTACAGCAAGGTCAAGTATCCGTAGCTGATGAGCGCATCAGGTCAGCCCCCTTGGCAGAAAAATCCATTTTCATCCATAACCATCTTATACGAGGAGATCTTTATGCATCGCACCTTTCGTCAACTCTTTAACACCATTGGCATTTTGACTATTATGGCAAGCCTGAATTTCGCCTGTCCGAGTCCAGCTCTAGCGGCATATGACGGGGTGTGGATCGCTTCCGGCGGCGGGGAAACCGGCTACTTCATGATCACCCAAGTAGCCAGTGGCGATTACGGTATGATCGAGTTCGGCTTGGAACCGAGCTCCCCGTATTATATTACCTATTATGGGACGCCAGCTCGATTGAATCTGATGCTAGACAGCGATTCGGATGCCTGTCCGGAGTACTATGTCATGCAGTTCGCCTCGGAAAACACCGGCACCCTGACCCTCTACCCCCGTGAGGATGTGGCGGCAGGTTGCTCAAACAGCCACTATGGGGTGCCCTTCCCAATCAACAGATTTTGACCACTCGCCTGTTCCAGGAACCCACCTTGGCACATCACTTATGAAGATTGTGACACCAGAACTCCTGAGCCAGATTTCGGCCATGGCGCTGAAATCGCCCCGCCTGCGTCAGAACCACAACATTCACCCTTCAGATCAAGCCCGCTGCCACCGGATGCTGAACGCCATGGAACCGGCCTCCTACATCCGTCCGCACCGCCATCTCGACCCCGAAAAAGACGAGGGATTTATCCTGATGAGCGGCTCTTTGGGGATTATCACCTTTAGCGATGACGGCACAGTCGCTGAAACCGTGCTCATGTCGCCAGCCACCGGCAACCGGGCGGTCGACATCCCGCACGGCGTCTATCACACCGCCGTCAGCCTGGAACCCGGCACTGTTTTCTACGAGGCCAAGGCCGGCCCCTTTCTACCCTTGGTGGACAATGAAAAAGCCCCGTGGGCGCCTGCTGATTGCGACTCTTCTGCGCCGGCTTATCTGGAGCGACTGCGAAGGCTATTTGTAGAATCCTGAACTACATGGTGCAGACTTGGCAACGTCCGGCAGCCTTGGCCTTATAGAGGGCCTCATCGGCCTTTTGAATCCATTGTTTCTTGTTCAGGCCGGGTTGCCACTCCACCAGGCCAATGCTGACCCCTAAGACGCCGGTGCCCGCCCCCGGCACATCAAGCTGGTTGATGGCCTGACAGAGCCGGTTGG
>JANNQL010000116.1:0-10910 GCA_031400755.1 Pseudomonadota bacterium
TCCAATGGGTTGGCTGGGGCGGGCTGGGTGGGCAGACTGAACAGTTGTCACCTGCGGCTTATCGGTAACCGTTTCGTTTTTACAAGCCGTTGTGCGGAGCAGAGAGGATGAAGGCGGCAGCCCTGGCCGGCGCAACCGGGCCACCAGCCTGCCGCCTTCACGGGGTTGGCCCACATTTTAGAAGGCCATGGAAACCGTCACCCCACCATAGATGAAGTCATCATTGCCGGTAGAACTGCCATTCAGGACATCCTGGCTCCAACTCTCGATCAGGTCGCCGGCATCACTGGTTAGTGGGAAAGAGTACATCATCATCGGAGTGATGGTGATGTACTCGACCACCGGGATGGCGACCGAAGCCGACAGCACCCCGTCATGAAAGCCGCTGTAGGCATCAGTGGTGGCATTGCCGACCCCATTATATTCGGGGTAGGAGCTGGCGTCCTCGGCGGCCAAATAACCGACCTGCGCCCCCAGGGTGAGGCCAATCTTCTCGGTGATCGGCAGGCTGTGCGACACGCCGAGGGTCGCATACCAGCCGGTGAAGTGATCGTAATCTCGATAGACGGTCAAGGTCGGAGTCAGCAGGGTGTGGAGGGTGGCGCGGCCAAAGACTTCCTGACTGTCAAGACCGACAAGACTGTAATAGATATAGCCCGCCGTCAGCCCCACCGGCCCCACGGTCCAGTCGTAGGCCAGAGTCAGATCGGTCTCCGTCCAGTTGTTGGTATCGGCACCCTCGGCAGAGGCAACAAAGACATCGGTATCCTCATTGCCCCAGACATTGGCGGAAAAACCCTTGTAGGCCACCGTCATCGACGGCTGGATGACGATGCTGTCCTTGCTGAGCTCAAAGCCGCGCCAGACGTACTTGCTCATGGCCATGACCGCCAGGCTCGCCGTGGGCTTCTCCTCTTCGGCTATGATGCCGCTCGGAACGTGCTGCTTCACATGGTCTGCAGCGGGTTCCGGTGGGGTGTCCTCATGCGCGGCCATAGCGACGACGCCGAACTGCACACAACACAAGGCCCCCAAGACTGCCAGACTGATTCTTTTTCTCGTTTCCATTCCTTTCTCCTTTTTTGTAAGTGTTTGGCCGGGGCAGCAACCGCCGCCCCGACTCATTGGTTAAATCGCGGTCTTACCACGTTCGCCGGTGCGGATGCGGACAACATCATCTACCGGCAGGATAAAGATCTTGCCATCGCCAATTTTGCCGCTGCTGGCGGCTTGGCGGATGCAGTCCACAATCGATTCCGCATCCTCGGCGGCGACGACCATCTCAATCTTTATTTTAGGAATAAAATCAACAACGTACTCCGCTCCACGATAGACCTCGGTATGTCCTTTTTGCCGACCGTAGCCCTTCACCTCGCTGACGGTCATGCCGTTGATACCCTTTTCATGGAGGGCGGTTTTCACCGCTTCCAAGGCAAATGGTTTGATTATCGCTTCGATTTTTTTCATAATTTTTCCCTGATCAAGGTTTAGGAGCCGTCAAGAAATAATATGGCCATTTTGAACTTTCCTATACGGCTCCTTATGCCGTCTTGGCTGTATTCGAATGGCCATGTTATTTTTTGACAACGGTTTATGAAGTGTAGCCTACTTCGCTATGCTGAGAAAGGTCCAGACCCTGGATCTCGTCTTCCTGCTCTAAGCGCAGCCCACCGGTGAGCATACCGACTACCTTCAAAATAATGTAGGTCAGGACTGCGGAGTACAGAATGGCCGCGCCGGCGCCGATCGCCTGGACGACAAGCTGATGAGGGTTCCCGAAGAAAAGACCATTGCCTGCCGGATTGATGGCAGCGGAGGCGAACAGTCCCGTGGCCAGCGCTCCCAGAAGCCCACCTACCCCATGGATGCCGACTACGTCCAAGGCATCGTCGTAGCCCAATTTTTTCTTGCTCAAGACGGCGAGGTAACAGACGGCGCCGGCCGCCAAGCCGATGATGACTGCTGATCCCGGGCTGACAAAACCTGCCGCCGGGGTAATCGCCACCAGTCCGGCCAGGGCCCCTGAAACTGCGCCCAGGGTTGTCGGTTTCTTCTGGACCAGCCACTCAACGGCCAACCATGAGAGGACGGCGGCGCCGGTTGCGACCTGGGTGGTAAAGAAGGCCAGGGCTGCAGTCTCGCCAGCCGACAGGGCAGATCCGGCATTAAAGCCGAACCAGCCAAACCAGAGGAGCCCTGCCCCAAGCATGGTCATCGGCAGATTGTGGGGATGAAATGATTCACGGCCATAGCCTTTCCGTTTGCCGAGCATAATGGCGGCCACCAGGGCGGCGACACCGGAATTGATATGAATGACTGTGCCGCCAGCGAAATCCAGGGCGCCCATCTTGGCCAGCCAGCCGCCGCCCCAGACCCAATGGCAGATCGGCAGGTAGACCAGGCTACACCACAGGGTGATAAAAAGTAAATAGGCGCTGAACTTCATCCTTTCGGCGATGGCCCCTGAGATGAGGGCCGGGGTGATAATGGCGAACATTAGCTGAAAGGCGCAGAACAGGAGATCGGGGATGGTCTTGGAGTATGGCCCGGGAGTTAGGGTAACGCCATTTAAGCCCATCAGGCTCAAGTCGCCGATGAGACCGCCATTATCAGGCCCAAAGGCAAGGGAGTAGCCATACAGCACCCAAATAATGGAGACGACGCCCAGGCATATCATGCTGTGCATAATGGTCCCCAGGACGTTTTTAGAGCGGACCAGGCCGCCATAAAAAAGGGCCAGGCCTGGGGTCATCAGCATGACCATCGCAGTTGCAATTAACATGAAAGCAGTATCACCAGTGTTCATTTCTTTTCTCCTTATGGTCGATGGTTCAATAAATTTTGTCTGTCACTATTTGTTTTGTGATTTACTCTTCTCGGCGGCAGGGGATCTACCCTCAACTGTCAGATTGCCTCTTTACCCTTTTCTCCGGTACGGATCCGACAGACCTCCTCCACCGGCAGCACAAAGATCTTACCGTCGCAGATCTTGCCGGTGCGGACACAACTGACAATGGCCTCAACCACCAGGTCCACCCGACTCGCCTCCACGACGATCTCCACTTTGGTCTTGGGGATGAAATCCACCACGTACTCTGCCCCCCGGTAAATTTCCGTGTGCCCCTTTTGCCGGCCAAACCCCTTGACCTCACTCATGGTCATGCCGGCGACTCCCAACTTGGACAAGGCCTCCTTCAACTCATCGAGTTTGAAAGGCTTAATGATTGCCTCAATCTTTTTCATGCTGTTCCCCCCCATGATGGTTTCGGCGCTACGCTCTAATTCCCCAGCTCAAGTTTGATCAGGGTAGCAGCCAATTGGATAATCGATAAGTAATCGTTGTCATTTGATTAAGCACCAAATATGCCATGTCACAATTTTATTTAAAATTTAAAACCATATCAATGTGATACAGTATTGATTGGTAATCATAATAAGCGGCCCAATACTAACATTTAATACATTATTGTTAATAACAAATTAACTGCAAAACAAAAACGTATCAAAAATATGGGGCATGGTGAAATACGATGCATACTTAAGAGGCGGAAAAAAATGAAGCCAAGAAAGGGCACAGACAAAATTTGCCCGTCACCTAGACAAGACACCTGATTTCGGAATCGAGCATTGGCCGACCAAGCTCAATGGCCCGCTGCCTAACCCTTGAAACCAAGTCTGCCGGTGAAGCGACAGGCAAAATTCCAAGTCGTGCGCAATAGCCGGCCACGGCCTGGCGGCCACTCTTGGCCCCCAGAAGCAGCGTGCGACAGGACCTGACCCGCTCCGGCGGGAATGGCTCATAGGAGGCGGGATCGGCCAACAGGCCATGGACATGCAAGCCGGACTCACAGGTAAAAATGGCGCTACCGACCAACGGATGATTTGTCGAAATTGTTCGACCAGCCGCTTCGGCCACCAAAGCACAGAGCGGTAACAGGCAGTCGACACGGTACCTTGTGATATTCTTCACAAGGGTCAACATCCCCGTGAGCTCTTCCAACCGGGCGCAGCCGGCCCGCTCCCCAAGGCCGAGCACCGTGACGTCAGCCCAATCTGCTCCGGCATCGAGGGCGGACAGGGCATTGGCCGTGGCCATGCCAAAATCATTATGGGCATGAAACCCTAACTCCAGGGCCGGATACCGCTGCCTCCAGAAAGCAATCAAGCTGCTCGTTTCACTGGGGGTCAGAATGCCCACCGTGTCGGCGAAGCGAATCCGCCCTACGCCGGCCTCAACCGCCTCGGCAACCAATTGGGCCAGAAATCCGGCGTTGGCCCGACTGCTGTCTTCGACCCCAAGCGAAATGACCTTGACCCCCGAGTCCCTGGCCAATCGAACCGACTCCTTGAGGCGAGCAAGCACCCAGGCGTGTGTCTTGCGAAGACGTTTGTTGATATGGAGATCAGAGGCGGGCAGCGACAGCGACAGGACATCCGGCCTTAGGCCTGCGGCAAAGACAATGTCCTCTGCCCGGCATCGGCACCAGAGTGCGAGCCTTGGACATCGTTCAAGGTCCCGGCAGGCGGCAACCAGGGCCGGCAGATCGGCATCCTGCCGGGTGACGACGCCTAGCTCAATCTCTTCAATGCCGATTGCGGCAATGGCCTTGGCAATGGCGATTTTCTGCAAGAGAGTAAACAGCACCCCTGATGTCTGTGCCCCTTCACGCAAGGTGGAGTCGATTAATCCCAACATAAATTCCCCCCTCAGCCTCTGCTAATTTTTTCAAGTCCAAATGAGCTTGAACCCTGCCAGGACCATGACCAGGGCGAGAAGCCGCTGAATGACAAGCACCGAGAATCGATTACTGCCCAGATACGCCCCCAGCCACCCGCCGACGATGGCGGCAAGGGCCAAGGGTGCGGCAAAGGCCGGGACTTGATGGGTAGCGGCCAGATTACCCATGAGCCCGGCGATCGAGTTGACCAAAATAAAGAGGGCCGAGACGCCGGAGGCGACCCGGATGCGAGACCACCCCATAAAGAGCATGAGGGGAGTCAAAAAAACTCCGCCACCTGTCCCGGTAAGGCCCGAGAGCAGGCCAAGCCCGGCCCCAACCCCGAGCGCAGTTGGCAGGGTCGGCGGCTGCCCCGCCTCTTCCGTCGCCGGTTTGATAAAAAACCGCAGGGCCGAGAACAGCAGAACAATCCCCACTGCGATCCGGAAGGCATGGGTCGGCAGATTGAGCGCCCCGCCTATAAAGGCAAAGGGTATCGAGAGGACGGCAAACGGCCAGAAAAGTCGCCAGGAGAAATGACCGGCCCGCCGAAATTGCCAGACGCCAAGGCAGGCAACAAGGATATTCAAGATCAAGGCGATAGGCTTGATAGTGGCAGGCGCCATGCCAAAAAGAGCCATGACCGCAATATAGCCCGAAGCACCGGCGTGACCGACTGAGGAGTAGAGAAAGGCGACCAGCAAGATCACAGCGATAAAAAGTGGAAGATTTTCAGGATACATTGGGACCTCCCTGGTGTTTAGATTTGACTGATTCGTTTACAGGCAGCCGCTGCCGCTCCCCGAACAACTCTTGTTGCCGCAGGACAGGCTGCGGCTCTTGAGTATCGCCGGATTTTTGCCCTCATAGACGGCGGCCAGGCCATTTTCGATAAAGCCATTCATGGTGATGGCCTGGAGGCCGGTCTTTTCAAGGGTCTCCTTCGGCGTCTCGCCGATGCCGCTGGACAGCACCGCCCGGCAGTCGCCAAGAGTCCTGGCCAGTTTGAGCCAACGCCTTAGACCGCCCCCGGCATCTGGCGCACCCCGCTTTTCAAGCAGGCGATAGCCGTCTGCATGGCTCTCCCAGATTTCAAACGATTGGGCCTCACCCAGATGCTGGTTGACCAGTACCCCCTCTTGGGTGGCCACAGCCACATAGGGGCGCGGCTTGCTGACGGCGGGCAAGGATGCGCAGGCCGACAGGCAACCGCGAAATTCTTCGGTCCGGTCCTGATCAAGCAGGCCTACAGCATCGGCCCGGCAACGGGTACAATGCCGCATCTGAGGCAGATACTTTTCGGCCCGGCTGCGCACCTCTTCCATGCGGGCGGCGCTGGGTTGCTCAATGGAGCCAAAGAGGGTATCGACATTGGGAAAGAGGGCCATACAGTTAAAGAGGTCTGCGCCCAGATCGCGCATCGTCGCCGCCACCGCATCGATATGGTGGTCATTAATGCCGGGGATGAGGATGGTGTTTATCTTGACGGTGATGCCGTGTCGCTTCAGGCTCGCCACCGCTGCCAACTGCCGGGCCAGTAAAATCTCCGCCCCCTGGCGGCCATGATGGACGATTTTGCCATCCTGCACCCAACTGTAGATTTTAGCGCCAATATCCGGATAGACGGCGTTGATGGTGATGGTGACATGGGAGACATTCATCTCAGCCAGTTCCGGGATGTACGGACCGATGTTCATGCCGTTCGAGGCCAGACAGAGGATGATGTCCGGAAAATCATCACGCAGCATGCGCATGGTCTGCATGGTCGCCTCGGCATTAGCGAAAGGGTCGCCAGGACCAGCGATGCCGGCGACACTGATGCGCGGTTCCTTGGCCAGCACCCGTTCCATGTATTCGCCCGCCTGGTCCGGGGTAAGCACGGTGGAGGTCACCCCCGGCCTGGACTCGTTGACGCAGTCATACTTGCGGTTGCAATAGTTGCACTTTATATTGCACTTCGGAGCAACCGGCAAATGGACGCGGCCAAATTTTCCTTTAGCGCCGGGGTTGAAGCATGGGTGCCGGCTCATATCCAGTTGTTTTTTCATTTGACTCTCCTTGTATGGACTCACGTCCGGTTAAGAATCCCCCTCCCTCGATTCAGTTCAATACCCCCTTGAGGGGTACGGGAGGGGGCTAGGGGGAGGGTGAAGCCTCAACCTGGGACAATGATGGCATCCCCCCACCCTAGCCCTCCCCCCGTCAAGCGGGGACTGAACAGAGCCCCGCAAGGGGGGAGGGGACTTTCGCGCAACAATTAATGGTTACATGTAACTGTAGCCCACCGGTGATGCCGCCTGCTTCTGATTGATGATGGCATTGACGATCTCATCAAACAGACGCTGCGCCCCCCGATAGCCGAGATGCAGGATGCGCTGGCCACCCATGCGGTCATGGATCGGAAAGCCCAAACGGATGAGCGGGATGTTCAATTTTCTGGCCAAAGGGTAGCCCTTGCTATGGCCAATGATGATGTCCGGCGCCAAGGCCGTAGCCTCCTCGGCGATCTCGAAAAAATCAGTCCCTTCGCGGACCAGTGGCTTTTCCGCAAGGATGCCCTCGGTGACCGCCTTGATCGCCTCGGCCAAATGGCCGCTCTTGCCGCCCGAGGCGCAGATAATCGGCTTAACCCCAATCTCAGAGAGGAAGGCGACCAAGCCCACCACCAGGTCCTCCTCGCCGTAGATCACCGCCCTTTTACCGGAGATGTACTTATGGCCATCGACCATGGAATCGATCAAGCGACCACGCTCGGCAAAGTAGCTGACAGGCATGGCGCCCAGACCGCTTAGAGAGGTCAAGACCGCGAAGAAGGCATCGGTCTCGCGGATGCCCATGGGCAACCCCAGGCAATGCCGCGTCAGGCCGAATCGTTTCGAGAGCAGTTCGCCACCGCCATGGTAATCGACCAGGGTACGGCCAAATTCAATCACCGCCCGACCGCTGCCTGTTTTTTTGATCTCGTCAATGGTGGTGCCGCCTGCCGGGATATTTTGGTAGTGGCTTAAGGCCGGGCCATCCAGGGTGTCGGAGTAGTCCGGCACAATCACCGGCGACAGCGCAAACGCCGCCATGATCTCCCGTAGGTGGCGCAGGTCGGCAGGTGACACCAGCCCGGGGAGTATGGTAACCGTGTCGTTCGGGGGGCCTTTCTCGGCCAGGGTGTCAAGGAGACCGGTGACCGCAGCATGAAAGCCATCCATGTGGGTGCCGGAATAGCTCGGGGTGCTGACCCGCACGATCTTCGGCAGGAGCGCTGGATCGTTCACCTCCCGGACATATTCGTTGAGAAATCGGCCGACATCATCACCAATGGTCTCGGTCAGGCAGGTGGTGGCGATGCCGATCAGCTCCGGCTGATACTTCTTGATGACGTTGGTCAGCCCGAGCTTCAGGTTGGGGCCGCCGCCAAAGATGGCGTTCTTTTCGCCCAAGGCCGACGAGGCAATGTCGATGGGCTCGTTGAAGTGGCTGATGATGTAGCGCCGCATATAGGTGGCGCACCCCTGGGAGCCGTGCAGAAAGGGCACCGCTCCTGCCACGCCCTTGAAGGCGAGCGAGGCCCCCAAGGGGGCGCAGAGCTTGCAGGCATTGGTGGTAGAGACGTATTTCGGCGGAATTTTGCTCATGATGACACCTCTTTATATTTTGCTCGTTCAAAGCCGAGTTCTGTATTTAGGTAACCTTGAAAAATCGCCTTCCTGCCGATTTTTCAAGCCGCAAAGCCCAAACACAGTTTTGGCTTTGCTCTCATTTTCAACCACTTGCGTGGTCAAAAATGGCGGGGCATCCCTGCCCCGCAAGGGTACCTTGAATTATTCAAGGTACCCTTTATTTGAAGCGTTAAACGTTCAGCAGTGCCGTAGATGCGCGATTTATATTGACCCGATTCGTTGGTCAATCAAGAGGCCTGCTCGCCATAGCAGCGCTATGCGAGCAGGCCGATGACAAAGCAGATGCGGTGCTGCTGAACGTTTAACGTGGCACAAAACGCCAGACCGGACTCATCACCGAGGCGTAGACCTCGCGGGCAAAGTTCAACATGCCGGAGAAGCCGGCCAGGCACTCCTTGCGCTCGTGGTTGTGGTCGCAAAAGCCCACCCCGAGTTTGTAGGCGATGGGCCGTTCCTTGACCCCGCCAACGAAGATATCGACGCTCTTCTCTTCCAGAAAGGCAGTAAGCTCCAGGGGGTTAGCATCATCGACGATGATGGTGCCCGGATCGCAGATCTCGGCCAGTTCCTGATAATCCTCCTTGGTGCCGGTCTGGGAGCCGACCATGGCCACGCTCATCCCCAGCATCCGAAAGGCCTTGACCAGGGAGAAGGCCTTAAAGGCGCCGCCGACATAGATGGCGGCCTTCTTGCCGCTGAGTGCCTGCTGGTAGCGTTTCAACTCCGGCATGATGGCCGAGATCTCCTCTCGCACCACAACCTTGGTGCGTTCGATTATCTCGACATTTTTGAAGTGGGCGGCCACGGCGTAGAGCGAGTCGGCCATGTCCTCGATGCCGAAGTAGGAGACCCGAAGCGACGGGGTGCCGTACTTCTCTTCCATCATGTTGGCCAGATCCATGGTCGAGCCGGAACACTGCACGACATTCAAGGCGGCGCCATGACAGCGGCGGATGTCATCCACCCGGCCATCGCCGGTGATGTTGGCCACCACCTCGATGCCCATGCGCTTGAAATAGTCGCGCACCAGCCAGATCTCGCCCGCCAGGTTGAAGTCGCCCAGGATATTGATGCTGAAGGGGGAGATGCCTTTGGTGTCGCCAGTGCCAACCAGGCGGAACATGGCCCGGCAGGCGGCCTGATAGCCGGCCCGCTTGTTGCCTTTAAAGCCCTCCGACTGCACCGGGATGACCGGGATGCCGGTCTCGGCAGAGACTGAGCGGCAGACCGCCTCCAGGTCGTCACCGATGATGCCGACGATGCAGGTCGAGTAGACAAAGGCAGCCTTGGGACTGTGGCGGGCGATAAGTTCGATGAGGGCGGCCTTGAGCTTCTTTTCGCCGCCGAAGATGACGTCACGCTCCTGGAGGTCGGTGGAAAAACTTAAGCGGTGCAGGTCAGGCCCGGAGGAGAGTGCCCCCCGGATGTCCCAGGTGTAGACCGCGCAGCCGATCGGCCCATGCACCAGATGCAGGGCGTCGGCGATGGGGTAGAGCACCACCCGCGAGCCGCAGAAGACGCAGGCCCGCTGGCTGACCGCCCCGGCCAGGCTGTCCCGGTCGCAGGCGATCTCGCAGGGGGAGTCCCCCCCGGTACGATGGATCTGTTCTTTTCGTTCATCAAGTATGGCTGCCTGCATTGGTTCTCTCCTCAGTGTTGTCCTTTGTGGGGAGATATAGCAACCGGCGTGCCAGGTGATTTTTTCTATTAATATCGATAGATTAGTTGGTAAATAGCGGCTGATTGTCGTTGAAGGCGGGCAGGTTGGTAGGAAGTGCGACAAAATGGTGGTGATGCCGACATTTTTGTCGTACTCCACGAGAGGGACAGGGGAGGAAAGGGGCTTTTTAGGCTTGAAAGGGAGTGCTTATGTTGGAGTTGTTGACAGCGGATGTATCTATTGGTAGAGGTGGAATCATGAAAACAGTCGTTCTTGAAGTACGTTTTTCATCAACAAATAAGTGTGGTGTCCCCGAACTCGGGCCGGAAGAGGGAGAAGAAATGACTCAGAGTGGCGACAAACTCAGAAAAAAGAGACTTCGGCAACTTGCGGCCATTGCTCATGAGCGGGAATTGACCGGCGCACTCCAGAAACTGCATCACCATTTTGGCGAGTGGCAGGCCCAGGAGATCGATGCCTTCGAACTCAGCGACAGTATCCATCTGTTTCACCAGCAGACAGCACGAGAGATTTGGAAATTGTACGTCAATGCCGACCACGATCAGGCAGCCCTGCTGGTCTCCAGGGCATTGAAACTCAAACTCCTGGCCGAAGATGAGGTCGGTCGGGATTTGGTCGAGCACGGTCACGGCCGATTCCAGTTCCGTCGCGGCCTTCGCCCAGTCTTTTCGTTTCCACGCAGGCCCAGACGCTTTACCGGAACGTCGACAAGGACGGCAAGGTCACCTATTCGGACCAGCGATCGGGGAACGACGGCAAGACAACAACGCTTGAGATCGACTCGAATCTCAATGTCACTGCGCCGCCGAAACCGTATTCCGGCGGGAAGAAATCGGA
>JANNQL010000117.1:0-44994 GCA_031400755.1 Pseudomonadota bacterium
GATAAAGGGCAGGGTGCGCAGGAGTTCGGGGTGGTCGTAGGTGGGCTCGACGCACTCGTAGCAGCCTCGCTTTATGGCCCGCATCAGGCGTTGCAGGTCAGGGACGTTGTCCTCAATACTGGGCGGATCGATGATCAGGAAGCGCTTCTCCACCGGCGGGTCGATGTCCCAGGTGCCGACCAACGAATCGAGACTGCGGGCCGGGATGGCGCGGGTGGTCTTTGGTTTGCGCCTCAGCTCGCGACCGGCGTCCTTGCTCTTGACCGGCACCTCGACGGTCAGGTCGGAGATGATGGTGGTCTTGCAGGCCAGGGAAAAGCCTGCGGCCCGCTCCTGCTCGGTGATCAGGCTCTGGGGGCTGCGGGAGACCTCGCCTTCCACCACCTTGATCTTGCATTTGCCGCAGACCCCGTCGCCGCCGCAACTGGCAGGGATATAGACCCCGCCGCGGGCCGCCACGTCGAGCAGATTCTCTCCAACCTTGGCCTCAATGCTGATATCATCGGGCAGGAAACGCACGGTACGCTGCATATCTGGACTCCAGAAAAGACTATCGAAAATGGGAAAAATCGCCTAAAAGATATCGAAATGTTCCCTGAGCGGAGTCGAAGGGAACAGGGCTAGCAGGACTCTTTCAACTGCAACCTTATACCCTAAGCCCCCACTTCCTTTCAATGGGATAATCTACCTATGACTAATCAGCCCTTACCGGCCCAGGCCGGCTTTATCCAATTTGATGTCGTGTATGGTGCCTGGCAGGAAAACCTGGCCACGGTGCGCCGTTGCCTGGCCGACCTCCAACCCGGCCCGCACAGCCTGATCGTCCTGCCCGAGTTGTGGGCAAGCGGTTTCGCCTACGACCGCTTGCCCGAGCTTTCTGGCCTGACGCCGACGATCCTGACGGCCATCCAGCAGGAGGCCCAGAAATATCAATGTCTCATTGCCGGCTCGCTCTTGGAGCATGACCCCGAGTCCGACTCCTTCCACAACACCCTTTGTATCTCCGGGCCGGGCGGCCTCTGCGGCTCCTACCGCAAACAGCAGCTCTTCGCCCCCATGCATGAAGATCGCTATTTCCAGCCCGGCAACAGACCGGCGCCGGTCTTGACCGAGCTTGGCCCCCTGGCCTGCCTGGTCTGCTTTGATCTGCGCTTCCCGGAGCTCTCGCGCCAACAGGTCGGACTCGGGGCCAAGCTGATCCTGGTCTCGGCCCAGTGGCCCGCGGCCCGCAAAGATCACTGGCGCACCTTGCTTAAGGCCCGCGCCATCGAAAACCAGGCCTTTGTGGTGGGCTGCAACCGCTGCGGCGTGACCGGCAACATCAGCTTTGCCGGCGGTTCCGTCATCATCGACCCCAATGGCGAAATCTTAGCTGAGGCAGATGATCAGCCCCAAGCCAGCCTGGCCAGACTGGACCAAAACCTGGTGGGCGCAGTGCGGGCCCGGTTCAACACCATCGCCGCCAGCCCCTACCGGGGCCTTGATGAGCAAAAAGTCATGCCGCTGCTGGCCCTCGTAGAGGAGTTGGCGCGGCTCAAGTCCGTTGGCAAACGGGTCGTATTCACCAACGGCTGCTTCGATATCCTGCACCAGGGCCATGTCACCTACCTGGAGGCGGCCAGGCGCCAGGGCGACTGTCTGGTGGTCGGCTTGAACAGCGACCTCTCCATCCGCGCCATCAAGGGCCCGGAACGTCCGCTGAACCAGGAGTCCAGCCGCGCCCGGGTGCTGGCGGCGCTGGGCGCGGTCGATTACGTGGTGGTCTTCGAGGAAGAGACCCCGCTCAAACTAATCACGGCCATCAGGCCGGACATCATGGTCAAGGGGGCGGACTGGCCGCTGGAGAAGATTGTCGGCGGGGCAGAGGTCCTGGCGGCAGGGGGACGGGTGATCAATGTCCCCCTGGTGGCTGATTTCTCCACCACCGGATTGATTAATGCGATCAGAGGTAAATGATTGATCTCGCGCTGAGACCCGGTGGCGCAAAGGATTACAGAAAACGAGATAGGAATAATCGTGGTCGATTGGCCCCAGGCTTCTCGAAATGGTGTACGAAGGGGGGTTGTTCTGCAGGATAGAGGGCTAAAGAAGATTTTCTCCGCGTCTCAGCGAGAGAGAAAAGCCCCCACGCTGTACCATCATAGCTGGGGTCTTATCGTGCCACGGGTCACCAGAGGCAACCCGTGGCACGATGATAAAAAAAGACAGTCGTCCCGATCAGGTGACGCTGGTTGCCTGATCAAAGAACTCGGTCACTTGATGGGAATGATTGGATTCCATCAGGGCGATGGCTGTCCTCGGGTGCTGGTTATAGACGCCGGTAATCATGTAGGGGATAAAATAGCCCCAATCGATCTTCTTGCTCCAGGGCAGAATTTCGTGCTCGATGGCCTCGATCAAGGGCCGGACTTTAAATTTTGGATTCTTTAAAAATGCGATCAACAGCTCCAACGGGCAGTTCCCCGCCCCGCGGCCGATGCCGTACAGAGTGGCGTCCAGGTAATTGATGCCCTCGATAATCGAGGTGATGGTGTTGGCAAAGGCGAGCTGCTGGTTGTTGTGGCAATGGATGCCGATGGTCTTGCCTGGCAGGCTCTCCATGTAGCGCTTGGCCAGGGTCTCTATATCCTCGGAATAAAAGGCCCCGAAGCTGTCGACCAGATAGATGATCGGCACCCTGCTCTTAGCCAGGTCGCTAAGTGCCTCTTCCAAGTCGCGGAGACCGACGGTGGAGACCGCCATCAGGTTGATGGTGGTCTCGTAGCCCTTGTCGATGCAGTGGTGGGCCAGGTCGATGGCGGCATCCACCTGGTGCACATAGCAGGCCACCCGGATCATATCGAGCGAACTCTCCGATTTATGGGGGATATCGTGGTAATCGATGCGGCCGATGTCGGCCATGGCGGAGAGCTTGATCCTCTTTTCTCCGTCGCCAATGATCCGTTTCAGATCATCCTCGGCGCAAAATTTCCAGGGGCCCATCTCATCACGAGAAAATTTGTCCTCGGAACTGAGGTAGCCGATCTCCATATAATCTACCCCGGCCTTGCTCAGGGATTCATAGACGTGACGGACAAACTTGTCGTCAAACTGCCACTTGTTCATCAGGCCGCCGTCACGGACCGTGCAGTCAATCACCTTAATCTCTGGTCTGTACATTCCTTGTCTCCTCTTTTGTCCTCTCTATGCCAGGGGTAATGATCCGCCCTGGCGTGATTATTCATTATTTTCCGTGGCCCTAAACTATTTTTAGCCAATCCCTCTTCGGCCCTTCGGCTCCGCTCAGGGGCCGCCGGCAATCGCTCCCTGAGCGGAGCCGAAGGGGACGGGGCTCTGCGCAATAAATTTTTTTACATTTTCTGCCAATTGCGGCAGGTTACGGGTCTGCAAGGCCTCTTTGCCGAAAAGGCTGCTGCTGACCCCCACCGCCTTGACGCCAGCAGCGAAGTAGTCGGCAACATTGGCCAGCGTCACCCCACCGACTGCCACCAGGGGGATATGGTCAAAGGGACCTAAAAGTTCCTTGATGTAACCCGGCCCAAAGGCCGAGCAGGGGAATACCTTAACCAGCTCGGCACCGGCGGCCCAGGCTGCGTAGACTTCGGTCGGCGTCAAGGCCCCGGCAATCATCGGCACCTTATGTTTTTTGGCATAGGCGATGACCTCCGGGTCACAGTTCGGCGACACCAGAAACATGGCCCCAGCCGCCACCGCTTGCTCTGCCTCTCGCAGATTTCGGATAGTGCCCATGCCAAGAAAATGGCCCTGCGGCACGGCAGGTCTATTGGCCGCAACCATCTCCACGGCGCCGGCCGTGTTCATTGTTACCTCAATGGCCTGGAGACCGGCGGCAAAAGAAGTTGCCATAATCTCGGTAAAAAATGAAGGGTCAACGCCCCTTAATATTCCGATTACCGGCACAACCAGATTCATGATTACTGCTTCCTTCACGCCAAAATTGTCCCAGGACCATCCTGAAGCAATCGCTTTCTTATCACAAAAAGAAATTTCTACAAGAATTTATTCTCATTCGTTAAAACTCTGTAGAGCTGAAAATGGTCTAGCCGCAGCAAACCACCCCCTGCCAGCCCTCAGGCAGCCTGGACGAATCAAAGCCAACCCTGGCAAAAAAGGCCAACAACTCGGTAGCTGAACAGTTAATACAGCTGACCCGCTTTTGCTTGGACACATCAGCATGCTCGGCCACCAAAAAAAGCTGTAGCAGATCGCACATCTCTTTCGCCACCTTCGATGCGTCAAGTCCTTCCTGCTGGCAGAACCTGCTCAACCGTTGCCAATTCACGCCACTGCGGGCCAGACCCCGGTAATGCCCTTTGCCTCGATTTTCCAGGGTCAGATCCCGGACGATAATTTTCCGGTAGCCCTCCACCACGGCCTTTTTCAGGCGAAATAGGTCTTGGTCAGAAAGGGTGAGCTGGGGGCCTTCCGGGTCAATGCCCAGATAATAAAGGCAGCCGTGCAGGGTCACCTCTGGTATCTCGCCGCCGTTTTCGATAATCAGAATCTCATCATCAATGAGAGTGCTCTTTGTGTCCATAATGGGATTTTTTTATCAAAGTTCTATTCTAAGCGCCTGCTAAGGGAATGGGGTGACCTGCGTTACGATAAAAATCTGCTGTTTATCCTGCATCAGGAAGTACCAAAAAACCTATTTGCGTTTAAAATTCAAAAGAAAATTACCGCTGGACAGGAAAAACCATAAAGAAAACAGCGGGGCAGACCGATATAAAAAGTAAACCATTATTTTAGCACCCCACCTATTCCTGATTTAAAAGGGTTTTCACTGCTATGAACAACCGCATACGCTGGAAACAGCCGCTCTCCTTGTGCTGGCCCGTCTTCATGCTGAGCCTGCTGACCACCTTTTTACTATGTTGTGTCCTGAGCCCAACTGCCCAAGGTGACCCAGCAACCGAAACAGACCAGCCCGCCATCACCACAGAAACCGCTGCGGTCGACAACAACCAGACCGAGGCAGAGGCATTTAAGGCCGCCATCCAGCAGATGGCTGTCACCCTCTTTACCAATATCGGCGACCCGGACCCAGTGGCCGGCTCCCTGGGCGATGGCATTGCAGTCAGTAGCTTTGTAGACCTCAAAAAATTGACCCGGACCTCCTCTTTTGGCCGCTATCTCGCTGAACAACTGATGACTGAGTTCCAGCAGCAGGGCTACCGGGTGGTCGAAATCCGCAAAAGCACCTCGATCATGATCCAGGAAAAGCGTGGCGAATACGCCCTATCCAGGGACACGGCGGAAATTAACCCAAATGTTGCCGCTCGGGCCATGATCGCCGGCACCTATACCTTGGCTGGCGACCACATCCTGGTCAACGCCAAGGTGCTGGACAACAAAACTGCCGTCCTTCTGTCTTCCGCCACCATGGTCTTTCCCAGGACCAAGCTGACGGATCTTTTGTTGGCCGACAGTGTCTCCGCCTCGCCTCAAAAAAAACATGAAGTGACCGCATTAAAACAACTGGAAATGTAAGGCCCCATCCATTTATACTATACCATGCCTCCAGCAAAGGAGTCCGGAGAAACCCCATGAAAAAAAACACCCTTCTCTCTCTTGCAGCAACGGTGACAAGCCTTGCCATCCTGACTTTGCTGCCTGCTCCCGCCGGGGCATGGTCTTGGTGGTTCACCCCCCCTGAACAGGGGGCTGTTCTGCAGGCCAAAAAAGACGTGCAGGCAGAGCAAACCGTTAGAAACAACCGTCGGATATTCCAATACAAATCAGATTCATCCCGTTCTTACGGCACCGAAAACATCCTCTCTGAAATGTCCAAAGAGGTCGCCGGCAAGGTCTTTTATGAGATGAAGGACGAGGGCCAACACGCCATGACTTCAAGGGTGGCGGTGGTGTGTGCTGTGCCATTGTCGGACCTGAAGCGCGAAACCGAGTTCGGCCGCATGTTGGCTGAATACTATCTGACCGACCTGGCTGACCGCGGCATCCTGGTGAAAGAACTCCGCCTAGGCAAAGACATCAATATCCTGCCCCAAAGTGGTGAGTTTATCCTGTCCCAAAATATCGGCGAGCTGGCCAACGACTCGCCCGCCCTTGATTATGTTGTAGTCTCAACCTTTACCAATACTCAGAAATCCCTCGTCCTCCAAGGCCGTATGATTTCCCTGCAAAGCGGTCTGGTCAAGACCTCATGGCGCTACAATATCCCGTTAAACCGGGAACTCATAGCCCTTTTGGATGCCAACAAAGAGCCCTTCACTATTGCGGTCAAGGGCATGGGGGATATCTATAAATGAACCATACCAACCGAATAATTAAGCAACCGCTGATCTGGGGGGCCATACTCGGCCTCATGATCATAAGCGCGCCAGGCACCTACGCTGCCGACCCTGAAACAAACGATAATCTCCCGACTGAAGAGGCCGCAACCTCGACCATTACCTACCAGAACTACTCCGGACTAGCGGAACTCATCACCATGATCTGCGATGACGCGCTCGACCGATTTCAGGGCTTTTACGGACCAACCGCCGTCAATATAGAACCCTTCGCCACCCTCGGATTTTTTGAAAAAAACAAGCAATCCGAGCTTGGCATGACCCTGGCTGACCAAATGACCGCCATCATCAATAATGACACATTTAACAATCTGGGTAGGGCCCACGGCAAAACAACCCAGAATTTGCGTGGGTTGTTGCAAGAGGTTGATGGCTACCTGCGGATTCACATTAGCGGGGTAAATGCCGCTGGCAAGCGGACGTCCTATGTCGTCAGTGTCGAAATGTCCGAACCCATCTATCGGGCCCTGCACACCTACCTATGATGGCTGAGCAAATCCCAACCACCACTTCGGCCTTGCTTGCATCCATGGATGTGATTCACATGAGACCATTCCTCCCCCAACGGAAGTAAAGATATGGCTGAAGCAGAAAAAGATGATTGGCTCGATGCCTTGGATAGCTCTGAAGACAAGGCCTCTGAGCTTGATCAGTCTGACCTCGACTCCTTGCTCTCTGATTCTCTCGGCCCCAAAACACCCCCCGATCCTCCTGCCACCAGCGGGGAAGATGAGCTGGAGCTTGACCAATCGGCTATCGACGCCATGCTGTCCGGGTCGGACAATGGCCCGGCGTCCAGCCCGGCAGAAAGCAGCGATTTAGACCAATCAGATATAGATACCCTGTTGGCCAGCCCAAAAACCAGCGACCAAGACCAGAACACTGTTGAACCTGATCAGGATGAAATCGACAAATTGTTCTCGGATATCGACTCGGTCGGCACAAGTGAAGAAAATTCATTCCCGGCCGAAGAAGTTGACTTCAAAGATGTCTTCGACAGCACAGACCCCCCGCCCAAAAACGACAATCTTGATTTTGATGCGGAAGAGTTCAAATTTGATGCTGATATCCCAGATATTCCAGACACCCAGGGCCTTGCTGATCTAGGGGGGGCGTCTTCTTTTCAGGATGATACTGTCGCCAACGCCCTCTTTGCCGAGCCAACCCAAGAACCAGACATAGAGCCAAAAAAGGCTGAACCAACAGTAATGAATAAAGCTGTGCATGAAATTCCTGCCACGGGCCGTAATCCAATGCGCAATCGAAAAATGCTTGTTGGTCTCGGTGTTAGCTTGACTGTGCTGCTACTTGTGGCCGGTTTCTTTTTCATGAAGGGCCGCGCCAAAACCGGCCCCAACAAAACCACCCCGGCGGTGGCGGTCCAACCGCCTACCACCGGCAAACCCCATTTAGCGGCCACCCCCAGCGAACCGCCGTCTGAGCCAACCGAATCGCCAAAACCGGCCCAACCACACAATGCCAATGCAGCCCCGACCGTCAAAAGTCTTGAACTGACCATGCCTCCTGAAAGCAGCCAGATGGAAATTAGCATAAGTGGCACAGACCCTGAAAATGACCTTCTGCAATACGTCATGTCTATGCCTGAGCACGGGCAACTTTCAGGGCACCCCCCCACTCTCGTCTATACCGCCAAACCTGATTTCAGCGGCAAGGACGGCTTTATCATCAGGGCAACCGACGGCAAAAACATCAGCACCCCAGCCACGGTGATTATTAGCAGGCAACAGCCTGTATCAGCCAAAGAACTCCCACCTCCAGTGGAGGCCACCAAAAAAGAAATGCCGGTTGAAATCGCCCAAAAAGAAGATGACAAATTAAAACAGGAAATTATTCTGGCCAAAAACAGATCTTATACCCTTACGGGCACCAAGGGCCAAATTATCAACTGGGAAAAGATATGGCGCGATGCGGCTAACTATGCAGCCTACAATTCGGATGTGCGGATTGACATTTTGAAGGCGCCAGGGCACGGCGCCTTGAATAAAATTAATAACCGCCAGTCAATCTACCTTCCAGCCCCTGCATTTAAAGGCACAGACACCATCACCTACCGGTTCAAACTAGGCAAATTGACCTCACCAAGCAAGACGGTTACTGTGAATGTGCATCGTAAAAACAAGGCGCCGGTCATTCACTTACAACCAATCGAACCGACCTACACGGTAGGCGACAAGGTCATCCTGAATGCCAGCCAGACCGAAGATGACAACCGGGAAGGCCTGACTTTCCATTGGGAACAACTTTCCGGGGGCCCGGTTTTGATCAAACCCATGAACAGCGAAGGATCACAAATTGGCTTTGTGGCGCCATCAACCTTCAATACTGCCAGCACCTCTGCCTTGATGATCAAAGTGACCGCGAAAGACCAAGACGGCGCCCAAGACGCCAAAGAAATCAAAATTACCACCAAATCCCGCCGCACATCAGCCATCTGGTATTGAAAAGGTCTTATTCTTATTGAGAGGCTAACCTTTTGAGCTCGGCAATGACCTTGGCATAGTCCTTCTGTCCGAAAACTGCGGAACCCGCCACAAAGATATTGGCCCCAGCCTGAGCAATCGCCTCAATGGTGGTCGGGCTGACCCCACCATCAATCTCAATGCCCACCTGTAACCCACGCTTGTCGATCATCGCTTTCAGTTGTCTGGTCTTGTCAATGGCGCTTTGAATAAATTTCTGACCGCCAAAACCAGGGTTGACACTCATCAGCATCACCAGGTCAAGGTCATCAAGAACATAATCCAAGGTCGTCAGCGGAGTGGCTGGATTTAAGACGGCACCGGCCTTCTTGCCTAGCTGCTTGATTGCCTGAATGGTACGGTGCAGATGGTTGCACACCTCAACATGGACTGTAATCCAGTCGGCACCGGCCTCGGCAAAGGCCTCAAGATACTGGTCCGGGTTGGCAATCATCAGGTGAACATCGAGTGGCGCCTTGGTAATCTTGCGGACGGCCTTAACAACCAGGGGGCCGATGGTGATGTTAGGCACAAAATGACCGTCCATGACATCGATATGAATCACATCGGCGCCACCTGCGACCACCTGGTTGATCTCTTCGCCCAGTCTGGCGAAATCGGCGGATAATATGGACGGGGCGATCATTAAACGCTGCATGGTTACTCCTTGTTTTTTTTAAACTACTCGACCCCAACCTTCACCAACACATAATGCTCTGGCTGAATATATTTTGCAGCGGCCGCCACAACATCGTCCACTGTGATCCGAGCAATCGCTTGGGCGTATTGCGTGCCGAAATCAAGTCCCAGGCCATAGGTCTCACCCAAGGCCATATCGAGCGCCTGGGCGCTATTGGTCTGCAGACTAAGATCATACTGGCCGAGCAGAAGGTTCTTGGCCTTATCAAGTTCTTCCTTGGTGATCGGGGTTGAGCGAATTCGGTTGAGCTCCTGCCAGACCGAGCTAATGGCCTCTTCCTTCTTGTCAGGGCTGGTGCCGATGTAGATGCCAAAAGAACCAGTACCAAGACCCATCTGATTAAAGGACGACAAACTGTAAGCCAGGCTCTGCTTGTCCCGCAATTGAGTAAACAGTCTGCCGCTCTGACCGCTGAGTACAGTATCAACGACCTCAAGTGCAAAACGGTCCGGGCTGGTCAAGGCTGCACCGAGAAAACCAATAATGATATGGACCTGCTCTTTGTCCCTCGCCATACTTGATATTTTAGGCTTAAGTGGGGATGTGGGCAGGACCACATCATTCCTCTCCTGCTTGATACCACTTTTCTGCCAAGCGCCAAAAAGTTTAGTCACCTTCTCATACACATCCTTGGCCTTAACGTCACCAGCAACAGCCAACACCAGGGCATCAGGCTGGGCTTGCCGATTATATAGTTTATGCAGATCATCAGTGCTGAGTGTGGCAAGGGCCTTTTCCGATCCCAGATTGTTTAAGGCATAGGGATGGCTCTGGAATAGAATTTGGTTGAACTCAAGAAAGGTGGTGGCGGTCAAAGAGTCTTTCTGCTGCTTGAGAGCAGCCAATCGTTCAGGTAGGATCTTGCGGGCCTCCTCGGGATCAAAGGCGGGATTGATCAGGATGTCGCGGACTAGTTCAAGTCCATCATCAAAAAACCTCGCGAGAAAGGCCGCCTTGAGGCCAAAGGTATTTTTGCCGTTAAAACCGGAAATATCTCCAGCCATATCGGCAATTTTAAGCGACAGGTCCCTGGCGCTCAGCTTTTCAGTGCTTTTGGGGAGCAGGTCGCTGATAAAGGCAAAGGCGCCGTTGGTATCAGAAGTTTCCCCCATCAGGCCTCCGGGAAAGACCGCCTGGATGGCGACCGTTGGCACTTGCGGCGCTTCTCGCACCAAGAGGGTGATGCCGTTGTCCAATTTAAAACGATGGACATTACCGAGATAAGAGGGCACGAGTGAACTTGGAACACTGTCTTTGGCCGCCTTTTCCGCCTGTTTAATGATCTGGACCAATTCATCAAGGGTGATATTGATGTTGGCGCCTTTTGGGGTCAGGTAGCCGGCAATCAACCGGTGGCCGTCACAGTATTTCTGGGCCACCCGTTTGATATCTTCCAGGCTGACCGCCCTTATTTTTTCGAGATACTCATCTTCCCTTGGGTCGCCCGCCAGGGCCTCGAAAGACCCCAAGACCCTGGCCTGGCCCTCGACCTTCTCAAGGTTGAAGACAAAATCACTCTCCAGGCTGTGCTTTATGCGCTCAAGCTCCCGCTCATCCACAGAAACATACTTAAGTTTGAATATCTCGGTAAGGCTTGCAAGAATAGCCTCCTTGATCTTCTTTTGCTCTAGTGTGGCGGTTATCTCTAGGAGCCCTGGGTATTTCGGGGTGAAGGCTGATGAGTGGATGGTGTACACCAGTCCTTTTTCGTTGCGCAGATGCTCATACAGCCGCGAGGTATCCCCTTGACCAATTATACCGGAAATGACATCAAGGACAGGGGTGTCCGGGTCATCAAAGGCTGGGATTGGAAAGACAAGCGCCATCTGTGATTGGTTGACTGCATCCTCAAGAGCGAAGAGTTTTGCTCCATTGTGGGGAGTTTCTTCAACAACCTCTTGGGGCTCCACCTGCTGGTTAGGTAAATCAGCAAATATTTCAGTTACCTTGTTGATCACAGGCTCGTAGTGGACATCACCAACCACGACCACCGTAAAATTATTAGGCTGATAATGCTTGGCCATATAATCCAAGATATCATTACGGGAAAAAGAGGCAACACTCTCCTTGGTGCCGATCACCGGCAGTCTGTAGGGGTGGGTTGTATAGGAATGCCTCATTATCGCTTCAAAAAACATGACTTCAGGCCGGTCATTGCGCATGCCAATCTCTTCCAACACCACCTTCTTTTCCCGTTCAAGCTCACCTTGGTCAAAGACTGAATTCCGCACAGCATCGGTAAGCACCTCTAGGGCCGCCCCCCAGTCGCGGGCTGGTAGGGTGGCATGGTAGACGGTATACTCAAAAGATGTGTAAGCGTTGATCTGTCCACCTTTTTCCTCAATAGCGGCAGCGACGGCCCCAGGCCCCAGATTTTTCGTCCCCTTAAAGATCATATGCTCAATTAAATGAGTAATCCCACCTTCTTTGGAACCCTCATAGATACTGCCGGCCTTGACCCAGATCTGGACGGTGGCCACCTTGGCGCCTGGCACCTCCTTGACCAAGACAGTCAGTCCATTATCAAGGGTATCTTTATAGAGATGTGGTTTTAAGAGTTTGGCATGGAGTGCGGTTGGAGTCATAATCAGCCAGAAAAATGGAAGGAAAAGGGAAAGAAAGGTTGCTGAAAATTTTTTCATTTTTTTCTTAATGTGGGTCATGGGAGGCAACGGCAGACTCTTTGTTTGTCATAAAAGCGCCTAAATCTTCTTACCAGATAAGCCATATAAAACCAATCAAAAGGCCGAAGCTGATTTTCTTCTGAAAAAGAAAATCAGAACTCCCGCCAAAATCATGGTAATACTCAAGAGCTGCCCCATGGTCATTGTGCAGATAAAACCGACCTGGGCATCTGGCTGACGAAAGAACTCGACAATGACCCTGAATGCACCATAGCCAAGCAAAAAAAAGCTGAGCATGAAGCCGGTGGGATGGGGGTGGTCCTTGGCCTTCCAGAGAAGAATAAACAGGAGCACCCCTTCCAGCAAGAATTCATAGAGTTGGGAGGGGTGCCTAGGATTAGGTCCACCGCCGGGAAAGATCATGGCCCAGGGTAGATTGCTTTCCCGGCCGAAGAGTTCGGCGTTGATGAAATTGCCGATCCTCCCCAATCCTAAGCCAATAGGGATTGTTACCACATAAATATCCGCCGTCCTCCAGAAATTTATTTTTCTGGTCTTACAAAACCAAAATCCGCCAAGGATGACTCCGATCAAGGCACCATGAAAAGACATCCCCCCTTGCCAGGTAGCGATGATTTCGGCCGGATGTTCTAGGTAATAGCCAAAATTATAAAACAACACATAGCCGAGGCGTCCACCAAAAATTAAACTGAGCATTATGGTAAAATTAAGATTTTCAACATGAGAGGCCAGGACAATGTCTTTCCTTTTTTTGATCTGGTTTTGAACCAAAAAATACGACGCAATGAACCCAAGGACATACATCAGACCATACCAACGGATCTGCAAAGGGCCGATAGTCACGAGGGCTGGGTCTATGTGTGGATATGGTAACATTTTTCTCTCTTAATTAAATTCTATGAAAATAGATCTGATCGCCTTCAACTGCCGTTATTCTCACTCCTGTTTGGCCCTTTTTTATGTTCGCAACGAGTTGCAAAAAAAAATGCCATCCAGTTGCTCACCTACTATCAGACAATTCACCATTAACGATCCTTACTTTGAAACGCTCTTAATGATCACCGGCAATCAGGCGGAGGCCCTATTTTTTTCAGTCTATATATGGAACGCGACCTACCTCTGTCGTCTGCTCAATGACATCCATACCATAGCCCCAAATTTACCGATAGTCCTGGGCGGCCCGCAAGCGCCGGCCCTCAGAGAAAAGCTCTCTTTCAGACCAACCGTTGTTTATCAGCATATTGAAGGAGTTGACCTTAAATTTTATCACGATTTAGAAAGCGGTGCTTTGCAGACGGATTATTTCGCTGCGCCAATCAACACCTTTGACTACCCATATATACAAGAAGACTTCCAGTGCCAACTCAAAAACAGAAATATCTACTATGAATCGTCTAGAGGATGCCCATTTTTTTGCGCCTATTGTTTATCGTCAACCACCCATGGCGTCCTGGCAAAGGACATTGGAAATGTTAAAAAGGAACTTTTGGACATTATCGAACACTCCCCTAAAGCGCTTAGATTTGTTGACCGGACATTTAACGCAGACCCCGAGCGTGCCCTGGAAATATGGCAATTTTTACAAGATAATGCAGGTGGTGATTGCACCTTTCATTTCGAGATAGCCCCAGACCTTTTTAACGAAAAGATGTTTTGTTTTTTGGAAGGAGTTAAGGAAAACTTTTTCAAGTTTGAGATTGGTATCCAATCCACTAACCGGGAAACTTTACAGGCGGTAAACCGGAAAATGGATATAGCAAAATCATTCAGCACCATAAAACGTCTTAGAGAACTCGGCACTATCAATCTTCATATCGACCTCATCCTGGGTTTACCTATGGAAAACTTCGATAGTTTTGCTCAATCG
Organism: Pseudomonadota bacterium; assembly: GCA_031400755.1. Taxonomy (GTDB): domain Bacteria; phylum Desulfobacterota; class Desulfobulbia; order Desulfobulbales; family VMSU01; genus VMSU01. Next base: position 14,025 of record JANNQL010000117.1, read on the forward strand.
ATACGGGATGTCTTTGCTTTGCAACCACATTACCTGCAAATGGGCCTGCTAAAGGTCTTGCCGGATACTGCTGTCTTCAAAAAAAAGGCGGAGTGGGGAATCATTGCCTGCCAGGAATCCCCTTATCAGGTGATGGCTACCAGATGGATGGATAGCCCAACCATATCAAGATTGTACTGGCTCGGGGAATGTGTTGAGGCTTTTTACAATAAACACTTTTTCAAAACCTTTTTTTCTTATGTTGTTGTCCAGAATAAAGATGTTTTTTCTTTTTTTGATCAATTAGTTAGTATGTGTCTTAATAGATATTTTTTCTCGCGTGCCAAAACCCAAGAATTAATGAACGATATCCTTATTTCGTTTATTGAAACACATGAAAAAAATGATTTGTTTCGGGAACTTCTTATCTTTGACTGGCTACTTAGTGGCCACCGTTTCCTTCCTGATATTTTTAATGAAAATGTTAACAAACATAAAGAAATCCTCTGGAATTATGCTGCGTTAGAAATCACTGGGCTCTATACAGAGAAAGAAAGAAATTTGTTTTTTAAAAGAGGAGTTTTTTTTAAATTTTCTTCTTCTCTTTTATCGCACTGTCGTATCTCAGATAAAGGAAAGGGCGGTTTTGTCGGTTTTTTTTCAGACGTTCAAAACGTAAAAAATAAAAAAACAATTACCACATTAATCAACTAAATCGATTAATTAGTTCATTGAAAATATCTTTAGACTTCATTCTTAAGGTGTTTTTATATAAAAAGTATTTGAACATATTTAAAACAAATAAACAGGGGTAAATGATGTTTTGTTTGTTTTTTCAGTTAGTTATACCAATATGGTGAGTAAAAAACTAAGTTGAATTTTTCTTTGTTTTTTACTAAACTAGCGCGTTGGTTAAAAAATCAGGCTTAATTGTTTTAAGATAAGTGCTTGTTTTGCTTTCAAAAAGCAAAACAAGCACTTATCGACATTACCTTAAAAAGTTGGGCAAACCGTGTTTGAAACAGTGTTGAAAACAAAATTAATATATTTCCTAATTATAAATAAACAGACTGTTTATTTATAAAATATCTAAAAAAAACCTATATTTATCTTATAAATAAACAGTATAAAAGTGCTAATAATTAATAATATTTAAATAACTAACTACTTTCTTATTAATAGGTGCTTTATGAGAATTAACGTTTCCAGAAATGATTTATACGCCAATGTTGCCACCCTTCAAAATGTTACATCGAAAAAAGGGACCATCGCTATTCTGGCTAATATCCTGATTGAAACCGGGTCAGACTCTATCATTTTAACAGCCACAGACTTGGAAGTAGGAATAAGAATAGAGATACCGGCCGAAGTATTGACTCCGGGGTCTATCACCTTGCCTTCCAGAAAATTTTTTGAAATGATCAGGGAGATAAATGACGACCATGTCCACCTTGAGGTTTATGAAAACAAATGGGTCAAAATTTCGACATCATCAGGAAATTATAATATAGCAGGGACCGATAGCGAAGAATATCCATCCCTGCCTGAATTTAAGCAGGATATATTATCATCTGTATCCTGCGACATTATTGCCGAAGCAATTGATAAAACACAATTTTCAATTGCTCAAGAAAATGATAATCAATTCAATTTAATGGGTGTTTTATTTGAAAAAGAAACAAGAGAAGAGAAAAACTATCTAAGATTGGTTTCCTCGGATGGTCACCGTTTATCTCTTTTTGAAAGGGAGTTTGATACAGATGTAAATAAACTGATTGTTGATCATATAATTCTTCTTCCAAAGAAAGGTATTCTAGAAGTTAGAAAATTATGTGATCATAATGATTTTATGGAAATTGGTTTTGAAAATAAACAGGCTATTTTTAAATCTGATAAAACTGTTATAATAATACGTTTATTAAATGGTGAGTTTCCTAATTATAGGAATATATTCAAATCTATCAATAAAAATTTATATATAGAAATAGATAGAAATAATTTTATATCTTCAATGAAGAGAATAAATCTTTTTACTGAAGATTTATATAATTCTGTACAATTTAATTTTTCAAATGAAAAATTAACATTAACATCGCAAAATATGGATATTGGAAGTGCAAAAGAAGAATTGGCCATTAATTATAATGGTGAAACTTTAAATCTTGGATTTAATGGCAAATATTTTGTTGAATCTTTGCAAGTAATGAATAGCGAAAAAATAAAAGCATATATCAATACAGAAAAAAGTCCATGCTTAATTGAAGGGGATGACGACCCTGGTTTCATGAGTATTATCATGCCAATGAAAATCTAATAGTCAATCTTAATTTTCCAGAAAAATAAAGCAACAAAGTAGCAATGAGACAAACTGATGGAAAGTGACAGCAGTCACTTAACCTTTCATTTTGCCTACCGCTTTGAGAATCAAAATAATAAAGGGAAAAATAGTGACAGAACCAAACAAAGAGTATGGCGCCGGTAACATAAAAGTACTTGTAGGTCTTGAAGGCGTGCGCAAAAGACCTTCAATGTATATAGGAAACACGGCCGAAGAAGGGTTACATCATCTTATTTATGAAGTCGTGGACAACAGTATTGACGAGGCCCTGGCCGGTTACTGTTCAAAAATTAAAGTGACATTTCACCAAGATGGCTCGGTCGGGGTAGAAGATAATGGTCGGGGTATCCCCACCGGCATGCACAGCGAAGGTGTTTCGGCACTCGAATTGGTGATGTGCACCCTGCACGCCGGTGGCAAATTCGACCACTCTACATATAAGGTCTCTGGTGGTCTGCATGGCGTGGGGGTGTCTGTGGTCAACGCCTTAAGCGCCTGGGTTGTTGCCGAGGTGAAAAGAGAAGGGAAAATATTCAGTCAACGCTATGAAAAGGGGATAAAGACTGAAGAAGTCAAGGTGGTCGGCGACACCACCCAAACCGGCACTACCATTACCTTTCTGCCTGATCCTGAAATATTTACCGAAACGACCGAATTTAAATACGAAATTATTCAGACCAGGCTTAAGGAAATGGCCTTTCTGAATAAAAACGTAAAAATTATCTTGAAAGATGAAAACACTGGGGCCAGCGATGAATTTCATTATGAGGGCGGCATTGTTTCCTATGTCGAGTATCTGAATCGTAACCGGACTACAGTCAACCAAGAACCCATCATGCTTGTCGGCGAAAAGGATGATGTGCAGGTGGAAGTCTGCTTTCAATATTTTGATGGGTATTCCGAACGCCTTTTTTCTTTTGTCAATAATATCAACACAAAAGAAGGCGGAACCCATGTCGCCGGCTTTAGAGGGGCCTTGACCAAATGCATCAATCGCTATGCCAGTGATGATGTTATCCCCAAAAACATGAAGGAAAAATTGGGCGGCGATGACGTTCGGGAAGGCCTAACTTGTGTGATTTCAGTAAGGGTGCCCAACCCGCAATTTGAAGGCCAAACCAAGACCAAGCTTGGTAACTCCGAGGTAAAGTCAATCGTTGAGTCGGTTTGTAACGATAAGCTCTCCGCCTACTTGGAAGAACACCCCCAGGAAGCAAAAAAGATTCTGGCCAAGGCGATTGACGCCTTAAGGGCCCGCGAGGCAGCGCGTAAGGCCAAGGAGTTATCGAGGAAAAAGGGGTTCGGTCTTGATCTGTTGATGGCTGGCAAATTGGCCGAGTGTCAGGTAAAAGATCCAGCCCTGCGCGAAATATTCATCGTCGAGGGAGATTCAGCCGGCGGTAGCGCCAAACAAGGCAGGGACCGTTCCATTCAGGCCATTCTCCCCCTGCGAGGCAAGATCATGAATGTTGAGAAGGCCAGATTTGACCGGGTCTTAGGCAGTGAGGAAATAAAACAAATTATCGTAGCCTTGGGCACAGGGATCGGCAAGGATGAATTTGATGTGGAAAAACTGCGTTATCACAAAATCATCATCATGACCGATGCCGATGTCGATGGCGCCCATATCAGGACCTTGCTTCTCACCTTTTTTTACCGACAGATGAGTGCCTTGATTGAAAATGGTTACGTCTATATTGGCCAACCGCCGTTGTACCGATTGGGGCGGGGCAAAAAAGAACAATTTTTCCTAAACGAGGAAACCCTTAACCGCTATCTTTTTGATCAGGCCGGCACCATGATGACCGTCAAAATGGCAAATGGCGAGGTCATTGAGCAGGAGAATCTGCTCAAGCTCATGCAAAAACTCTCCGGCTACCAGAAACTTATCGAATATCTGGCCCGCATAAATATCGGCTTGGAACTGAATAATTTCCTGCTGGCCCAAGAAGTCCATTCTGCTGATCAATTTGAGGATGAAGCCTTTGTTCTCTCTTTACAGGAAGGGGTAAAAGGAAAAAATCTCAATGTCAGTCCGGTCAGAGTTTGCCGTTGGAAACCAAGCTGCTATGAGTTTGACGCCGCGATCAAAGACAAGGCCCACATGGTGGTTACTGTCGGCCCGCAAATTCCGTTAATCAGTGAATATCGGCAGTGTCTTAGCCTTTATCCGCTCATAGCAGACTATTTGCAGAGTTCATTCACCATCGACAGCGCCAACAAAACTATTTCTGTGGAAAACTGGCAGGACTTGGTCGAAACGGTAAAAAGCGAGACCTTTAAAGGAAGTACCCTCCAACGCTATAAAGGTTTGGGTGAGATGAACCCGGACCAGCTTTGGGAGACCACCATGAATCCTGAGAAGCGCACCCTTCTGCAAGTCCGCATCAACGATGCGGTAAAGGCTGATGATCTGTTTACCACGCTGATGGGAGACAAGGTGGAGCCCAGGCGCGAATTCATCCAGAATCACGCACTAGAAGTAAGCGCGTTGGATATTTAATATTATTGGCCAGAGCTACACGTTAAAGGCCTTTACCAAAGGTAATTAAGAGTGGAAGAACAACTGAACAGTCAACCAAAACCATCGATTTCAATAGAGGCCGAGCTCAAGAAATCCTATCTCGATTACGCCATGAGCGTCATCATCGGTCGGGCCCTGCCCGATGTCAGGGATGGGTTGAAGCCCGTGCATCGCCGGGCCTTGTTCGCCATGCGCGAGTTGAACAATGTTTACAACCGGCCCCACCTCAAATCTGCCCGTATCGTCGGTGACATGATTGGTAAATATCATCCCCACGGCGACACGGCGGCCTACGACACCATTGTCCGCATGGCCCAGGATTTTTCAATGCGCTATCCGCTGGTCGATGGCCAGGGCAACTTCGGCTCGGTGGATGGCGACTCGCCTGCCGCCATGCGTTACACTGAAGCACGAATGACCAGGCTCGATCAGGAGATTATCGGCGATTTAGAGAAAGAGACGGTCGATTTTGTCCCCAACTACGACAACAGCATGACCGAGCCTGTGGTCTTTCCAACCAAGATCCCCACCCTCCTGGTCAATGGCTCCTCCGGCATCGCCGTCGGCATGGCCACCAATATCCCGCCGCATAACCTGACCGAGGTCATGGATGGCCTGATCGCCTTAATTGATGATCCCGACATCTCAATCAAGCAGTTGATGGAGATCATCACCGGGCCTGATTTCCCGACCGGGGCCTATATCTGCGGCAGAAGCGGCATCCGGGAGGCCTATGAAACAGGCCGCGGCTCAATTATCATGCGCTCCAAGACCCACATAGAAAAACAAGACAAAGCAGGGCGCGAGTCAATCATCATCGATGAAATCCCGTATCAGCAAAACAAAGCGAGTCTGGTTGAAAAAATCGCCATTCTCATTAAGGAAAAGAGGCTTGAATCTATTTCCACAGTACGGGATGAGTCTGACCGCGAAGGGATGCGCGTGGTGGTCGAGCTTAAAAAGGACGAGACCGCCGAGGTCGTCTTGAATCAGCTCTACAAAATGACCCCCCTGCAAAAGAGTTTCGGGGTCATCATGTTAAGTATTGTCAACAACAAACCCGAGATCCTCACCCTTAAACAGACCTTGGAGTATTTTGTTTTACACAGGAAGACCATTGTTTACCGGCGCACCGCCTATGATCTCAAAAAGGCCGAAGAGCGGGCCCATATCCTGGAAGGGTTGAAGATCGCCATCAGTAACCTTGATGAAACCGTTGAGCTGATTAAAAAATCCTCAAACCCTGCCGAGGCGGCCACCGCCTTGATGGAGCGTTTTAAGCTGTCCGAGATTCAGGCCAAATCAATCCTGGAAATGCGCCTGCAGAGGTTGACCGGCCTGGAACGGGACAAGATCATCAGCGAGTTCAATGAGTTGTTAGAAAAAATAAGCTATTACAAGCAGATTTTAAGTGATGAAGCCTTGGTGATGTCGATTATCCGCACAGAGTTTTTGGAGATCAAAGAGTTGTATGGCGACGGTCGGCGCACTGAAATCATCGAGGCGCCGGATGAAATTTTGCCTGAAGACATGATCATTCAGGAAGACATGGTGGTCACCATCACCCACAAGGGCTATATCAAGCGTAACCCGGTCGAGATGTACCGCGCCCAAAAACGGGGTGGCAAGGGCATTACCGGCACTAATACCGGCGAAGAAGATTTTGTCTGCCACCTGTTTTTGCCGTCCACCCACGATACCTTCCTCTTCTTCACTAATCACGGCAAGGTCTTCTGGCGCAAGGTCTATGAAATACCGCTGGCCAGCCGCACTGCCAAAGGCAAGGCCATTGTCAATTTTCTTGACCTGTCCGACGATGAAAAAGTGGCAGCCATTTTGCCGGTGAAGAGTTTTGGCACCGAGGATGGCGAACGTTATATCATGATGGTCACCAAGCTCGGCATCGTTAAAAAGACCTCCATTACCGAATTCAACCGGCCGATCAGGCGGGGCAAGATCGCTCTCACCATCAGAGAAGACGATGAGATCATCTCAGCAGTCCTGACTGATGGCAACACCGATATCCTGCTCGTCTCCAAAGACGGCAAGGCGGCCCGTTTTAACGAGCGCGATGTGCGGCCCATGGGCCGGACTGCCAGTGGCGTCCGCGGCATCAACCTCGAAGAGGGGAATGCGGTGGTCGGCGTGGTGGTTATATCATCTGATTCGTCAATCTTAACGGTGACCGAAAATGGTTACGGCAAGCGCAGTTCAGCCGATGAATACCCGGCCCGTCGCCGGGGCAGCAAGGGGGTATTCGCCATCAAGACCAGCGAGCGGAACGGCACTGTTATTGGCGCCATGCAGGTCAAGGACAGCGATGAAATCATGATGATCACCAACGCCGGTAAAATCATCAGGATCACCATGCAGCAGATGCGGGTTATCGGCCGCAATACCCAAGGCGTCAGAATGTTCAACCTGGCCGCCGGCGAGAAGGTGGTGGCCATGGATATGGTGGCGGAGAGCGACTCCGAATCTGATGCGGAAACCGATATCGAACAAGACCTGCCAAGCGAAGAGGGCGAAGAATAGAGGCGCAAGTGTCCATCGCGCCCTTCGACTCCGCTCAGGGAGCGATAAGCCCCCCTGTTCCCTGAGCGGAGTCGAAGGGACCGGGGTGAGAAACTGATCTCCCCCTGTAGAGCCTACTTCCTAACTCGGCAACTGATAATTGTCATAAGCCACCAAGAATTTAAGGTGTAAAAACGAGGCATGAAGCGCCATAAAAAGATAGCCGTCATAGGGGCGGGGAGCTGGGGGACGGCCCTGGCCCTGCTGTTGGCCCGCAAAGGGATTTCCGTCCACCTTTGGGGCCACCGCCATGAGCATGTGGAGCAACTGCGCACCACGCGTGAAAACCGGGCCTATCTGCCCGGTTTTTTATTCCCAGAGCAGATTACCGTTACCGCCGATATCAAACAAGCCGTAGCCGATGCCCCCATGGTGCTGATGGTGGTGCCATCCCACGTCTTTCGTTCGGTCTTTGTGCAGCTTAAATTTTTTTTGGCTCCCGACACGGTGATTGTCTCCGCCACCAAGGGTATTGAGAACGACAGCCTGATGACCATGACCCAAGTCATGACGGAAGAACACTCTCATGGCTTATATGCGGTGCTGAGTGGCCCAAGCTTCGCGCGCGAGGTGGCTGAGGAGAAACCGACCGCGGTCACGGTGGCGGCCCGCGAGATCACCATTGCCGCCCAGGTGCAGGACGCCTTTTTTACCGAGGTGTTCAGGGTCTATACCAGCACCGATGTCATCGGCGTCGAACTGGGTGGCCCTTTGAAGAACATCGTCGCCATCGCCGCCGGTATCTGTGACGGTCTGGGCTACGGCACCAACACCCGCGCTGCGTTGATTACCAGGGGACTCGCTGAAATCACCAGGCTGGCGGTCAAGATGGGGGCGAGTCCCTTGACCATGGCCGGCCTGGCCGGGCTCGGCGATTTGGTCTTGACCTGCACCGGCGATCTGTCCAGAAATCGCTCGGTCGGGCTGAAGCTCGGTCAGGGGATGACGATTAGCGCCATTCAAGATGAGATGCAGATGGTGGCGGAAGGGGTGAAGACGGCGCGCTCGGCCTGGTGTTTGGCGAGAAAGATGGGGGTTGAGATGCCGATTTTGGAGCAGGTTTATAGGGTTCTGTATGAGGGGAAGTCGTGTATGGATGCGACTCGTGATTTGCTGGAGCGGGGAGGCAAAAATGAGATTGGTTAACCCCGTAAACATCCCCCAGTCCCCGTAGGGCGTATTAGGCGGTGGCCGTAATACGCCGGAAGCTGGTCCCACCATGCGGCGCAATACGCCAAAGAAAGGCTATTGCGCCCTACTCTGCTGGTGATGATTGGACACCAAATATTGGAGCAGCCATGAGCAAGCAAGCAATTGAACAGGCAATCAACGAAAAATTGGCGCTAAGAAAAAAGAGTGTCCTCAACAGCAATGCGATTAATGCATTTTTTGGGGCTTTCAGCGATCCAATTGGAGCGCTTGGGAAAATTTTTGTCGGTCGTAACGACGCCGTTGATGCCGAAAAGCAACGAATAGCTCAAGATGTGATGATTGAGCTGCTTTGTAAAATTGATGACGCAATATCCATCGCCGCTAAAGTATCAGCCGGCCAAGGAGTCACCATTAACGGTCTCATTGAAACCAGCGCTCATGGGGCAGAGTCATTAGTTGGCGTACACATTGCGGAGAACAGTGGGGCGGTTACCTTGCAGCCTGGAACCCATATTCGTACTTCGGCAACCTCAACTAGGAATGTTACAGGACTTCTGATTGGCGGAATGACGACGAAATAATAGGAGACTTCATGGAATCGAATGTATTTATCGGCCATCACTGCCCAAAGTGCCATACAACTATTGGCACATATGCCTCTGTAGGCGGCACTGCAAATTGTCCAGGTTGTGGCGGCCCATTGGTTGCAGCAGCTGGAGGTCCGCCCGTTACGGTTATAGCTAATTTTAAATGCAAGACTTGCAGCACCCAAATAGGACTGTTAAGTGTTGTCGGGGGTAAAGCAACCTGCCCGAACTGCGGTGGTTCAATTTCTTGATCGTTTAGCCCGCGTAGCCTGTAGGTTGGGTTAGCGCAGCGTAACCCAACGGTTTTCCTCCCCCACCCTTCCCATCCCTAATGCCGACTCACAACCTCCCAGCCCAATTCGCCGGTCAACCAATATCAATCTTGGTCCGTGCCACCAACTGGATTGGTGACGCCATCATGACCCTGCCGGCGCTACGGACCATCCGCGCCAATTTCCCTGCGGCCAAGATTACCGTGCTCGCCCAGCCGTGGGTGGCGGATATCTTTAGCCATAATCCACTGGTCGATGCGGTCATCCTCTATCACAAGAAGACCAGCCACGCCGGACTGAGCGGTATGTGGCGGCTCTCCCGGGAACTGGCGGCCCAAAAATTCGACCTGGCCATCCTCTTGCAGAATGCCTTTGAGGCGGCGCTGCTGGCCAGGCTGGCCGGCATCCCGGTCGTTGCCGGCTTTGATCGGGACGCGAGGCGTCTGCTTTTGACCCATGCGGTTACCATCACCAAGGAGATTAAGGCGCGGCATCAGGTTCACTATTATCAACATCTGCTGGCGGAACTGGGGCTTAAACTTGCGGAAGACAAGCTCTATCTTTATTTGTCCGACACTGATAAGGATTGGGCCGCAGGGTTTATCGCTAAGCTGCCCAGGCCGCTGATCGGGCTTAATCCTGGGGCGGCGTATGGACCGGCCAAACGCTGGCCGGCCGAGCGCTATGGTGAGGTTGCCCAAAAGGTGGTTGAAAAGCGGGGGGGGACGGTGCTGGTTTTTGGGACAAGAGACGATAATCAGGCAGCAGAGATCATTAGACAAAGGGTCGGGGCAATCAAAGACCTAACCGGTCAAACAACCCTGGCGCGGGCCATGGCGCTTATTGGCCTGTGCGATACCTTCATCACCAATGACTCAGGCTTGATGCATGTCGCTGCGGCCCAACACACGCCCTTGGTGGCGATTTTCGGCTCAACTGACGCGGTAGCCACTGGGCCATTTTCAGATAATTCGCTGATCGTCAAAAAGGCCTTGCCGTGCAGTCCGTGCTTAAAAACGCATTGCCCCACCAACTTCGAGTGCATGAACGGCATCACGACCGACGAGGTCGAGCAGGCGGTGCTTGACCTGTTGAATAAGTGAGAGGGGTAACGCCGGCCGGGTTCTCGATAATGACAAAGGAAGAGAGGCCTGGCCACGGCGAGCGGGGCTGGAGCAGGCCGACCGGGGTCAGGCTCGCGGCCCCGCTCGCTTGCTGCCGGTAGAGGTCTTGCCAGAGCCTGAGCGCCCGTTTGCGTCGTGGCCAGAGCACTCCGATGAGCCGTTTGAAGCGGGGGCCCTCGTTGATCTGATAGGCGGCCAAGGGCCTGCCTCCCCAGCTAAAGCTAACCGGTCGTCCGGTCTGCACGGCGCGGCGGCCACGAGCGGCCTCTCTGAGCAAGGCGGCCAGCTCCTCCGGCGCGCGGCAGTCCCAACCGGTCTGGCAGTCGACGAGCAAGCGGTAGTGCTGGCCTAGCACCTCCTCATGGCGGGTATTGCGGCGGCCATATTTTTTTAGGCGTTTTTTGATCTTGGCGGCGATCACCGCTTGCCTCTTCGTCTCCAGGCGGTCCAGAACCTGCGCGCTTAAATGCCACTGCCTGGCCTTGGCATAGGTAATAGAGAGTTGGGTGAACTCATCCGGCCCAAGCTCCGGGAACAAGGCCCCCAGCTCCGCCACTTGGGCAAGCGATTTGGTCAGGCCGAGAGGGGCCCGGCCAAATCGTATCTCAGCCGGGTCAATGGTAAAGACCCGTTCGCCCTGCAGCAGGAAATTTCCTGGGTGCAGATCTCTCTGCTCCACCCCTTTTTTGTGCTGGCTGGCCAGCGCCCGGCAGAGGAGGGTGCGCACATTAGAGCCTTCGGGGCCAAGGCTGTGCAGGGCCGGGACATCGGCCGCCGACACCGCCTGCTCGATCCGCTCCAGCACCAGGGTCTGGCGGCCCAGGCTATCCTCGCCGCGAAACAGGGGGCGAGGGGCCGGGATGCCCAGCTCGTGCAGGGCCAGCAGCCCTTGCCATTCACGGGCCCCCTGCCGCCCCCCATGCCCTGCCGATTGAAAGGCCTTGACGATGATCGGGCGCGACTGCCAAAGCCCGGTCCACACCTCCCTGCTCCCCGGTACCTGACGCAGCACCCTCTCCAAGCTCACCGGCTCCACTACGCCCCGGTCCTGATCATGGATCAGGAGCTGCCTGGGGCTGCCCCCCTGCTCCCTACTCACCTTCTCTCGCTCCCTTCTACGACTGGTCTGTCTTTTCAGGGTGTGCCGTGCGATCTTTTCGGTCTTGGCGCAGACCGCCCGCCACAGGAGGCGATCGAGTGCCGCCAGTTTCGCCTTGCCGAGATAGGTCGTCAGCATAAAGAGCCGCTCGTCTTCTGAAAACAGCGCCTGCGGCAGGGTGAAGTTCAGCTCGGCCAAGGTCTTTATGGGCCAGCGCCAGGAGGCCATGATGTTAGAGGCGACGCGCTGCAGGTCAAAGACTGCGACCTGCGGCTTGAGGTCCTGGCGGCTAATCTTGTTCAGCAGGATATGGGTGGCGTTAAAGTCGAGGTGATTTAAGCCGCTCTGGTGCATCTGCCGGGCATAGCCTGCGGCGATAACGAGCACCTGCCGGCGGCGAGCCTCGTTCTCCGGGCCGGCCAGGAGCCGAGGTGAGCTGCGGATGATGCTCTCCAGGGAGACCAGCGGCGAGAAATCCAGGGTGAGCAGAAAGGACTCCATGCCCCCCCCCTCCACCTTCCTTTCGCCCATGGCCACCGGCACGGCAGTGGCTAGCCCGCGCTGCCTAAACAGACAGTAGTTAGTAAACTCGCCCGCCCCCTCGGAGACCTCTACCTCTCCTGCCCCTCTCCCTAACAGGGGCTGCTGCCAGAGGTGGCGAATCTCAAGCAGATGACGCTTCAGAAAAAAAGACACGTGTCCCAGGGTGATCCTGGTCACGGTGCGGTCTGGAATCCGTTTGATCAGCTCGCCGCCGGCATAATGAAAAAAATCGGCAAAGGAGACGAGTCCCGCCCCCTCAAGCAGGGCGGAATAATCCAGATTGACGACCAGGCGGCTCCTGTCGTTGGCGCTTCTGAATTCCTTGGTCTTGATTTCGGTTGTCAAGATGTTCATTTTTTTCCAGCCAAATTTTCCATAATTTCTACCGCCACCTGGGGACGGCTGTAGAGATCGGTATGATCGGCATAGCGCCGGGCATTTTCGCGCCATAAACCCTGTGCCTCGCTGCGTACCATGTCGAGCAGGGCCTTGTCCAGTGCCGCTTGATTGAAGGGGTCGCCAGGGACAAGCCGCCCTGCCTCCGCCTTGGCCACATGCAGGGCATAGCCGCAGGTGTCGGTGGCCAGGACCGGCAGACCGGCCACCAGGGCCTCAAGGATGACATTGCCGGTATTTTCGGTTATGGCCGGGTGGAGGAGCAGATCAGACCCGGCCAGATAGAGGGGGACCTGGTCGCTGCCCCCGATAAAGTGGACCTGATCACCAATGCCGCATCTTTTGGCCAGGCGCGAGAGTGGCCGTGACTTGCCTTTGCCGATGACCAGGAGATGGGTCTTCTCTCTCTCAGCACAAGGAAGCGCGGCCACGGCCCGTATGGTCCGGTCGACCCCCTTGCGCACGAAGTCTGATCCAATCGCGAGCAGGAGCCTGCTCTGTTCGGCCAGACCGAGTTGTTGTCTCAGCACCCTGCCGGCATCGGCATTCAAGGCCTGCTGGATGCGCTCCCGGTCAATGCCGGGGGGCAGGGCATGGAAGCGCTCCTCCTGGGTGCCGTAGGCCAGGACATAGCGCTTCTTTTCCTGCTCGGAGAGGTACATGATGTGGGTCTTGGCGTCCGGCCCAAACACCGCCTGCTCAAAGGCGGCCAAGACCCGGTACCTGGGGGTCAGACGCGAGAAGAAGCCCCGCCGCCTGTGGATGTCCGCCACATAGCAGACGTCAGCGTTATAGTAGAGGTCCAGACCCGGCATGCGGTTAAAGCCCACCTTCAGATCGTAACCCGTCAGGTCCTGCGCCGCGAGCGCGGCCACAAAGGAGCGGCACCGGCCATGGTTGGTATGGCCGCGACCAGGCAGCAGATGGATGGTGACCCGGTTTTCTGGCCGCTCGCCTTGCCAGCTCATGGTGTAGACATCGACACTATGCCCTTTGTTCTGCGCCTCGTTAGCGATCCGCAGAAAATTCCTTTCCAGACCGCCATAAGGAAAATAGTTGAAGATAAAAAAGGCAAGTCTCATGGCCCTGCCGCCTTTTCTGGTGCCGGAAGGACTGCGCTACAGAAATCACCGTGGCCCAGGAGCCGGGCCGCCCGGTCTTTCTTGAGAAAAGGTGAAAACTCTTCGAGCAGGCAGAGGGGGGCGCCGGCCAGCTCCTTCCAGGTCTTGCTGCTGGCCACCACCAAAAAGCTCTCCTTGGCCCTGATCATCGCTTCAATCTCTTGGGTTTTCTTCACCGGCAACGGCCGTCTGGCATAGTAGATCAACTGGATGAGTTCTTCGTTATGGGAGTAAACTGGTCGATTGTTAGCCAGCTTGGTAATGGCTGCGGCCAGGGGCTTTAAGGCCTCAAAACGGTAGTTGTAGATCCGGGGCGTGATCACGGCCTGGAAGAGGAAATGCCCGGTGAGCAGAAGGCCCACGGCGGCAATCACCCACTGCGGGGTCTGTTTGGGGCGCGCGGTGAGCGACCGGCAGTACAAGTCATGGCACCACGCGCCAAGCACCATGGCCAGACAGGGAAAGACGGGCAGGAGATACTTGCCGTGCTTTTCCGAGACCAAGGACATGAGGATGACCGGCAGCAGGGCAAAGACCAAAAAATAACGCTGCTCATGGACGGCAAACATCTTTTGCATCTGCACCTTTGGCCGGTAACAGACCAGAAGCATCCACGGCGCAAAGGCCCCGGCCAAAAAGAGCGGATAGGTGTAGAGCGGAGAACTCTTGGTGACTCCGGCGACTTTATCAGCAATGTCCTCGTTGATGACATGATCAAGCAGGGCCTTGTGCTCGACAAAGATATACAAAAACCAGGGCAGGGCGATAAGCAAGGCGATCAACCAGCCCTGGATCGAGCTCAGACCGCGTAAGACCGCCCGGTCCCGGCCCAGCAGTCCGAAGGCGAGGGCCGGAGGTATGAAAAATATCAGGGCCACCGGGCCCTTGGTCAGAATGGCGGCGCCGAGGGCCGCATAGGCGAGGTAGAGTGAGACCTTTTTTCCGGTCTTTACATAATCGAGAAAACAGAAGACGGACAAGGTGCAGGTCAGGGTCAGGAGCATCTCGATCTGCGCTGTCCTGGCAAACTCGATAAAGGACTCGGAGCTGGCCAGGATGGCGGCCCCGAAGAGGGCCGGCCCCTGGCCCAAATATCTAAGCGCCCGGTGTAGAAGAAGACCGACAAGGGCCACGGCCATCAGGCTTGACGGCAGCCGCATGGCCCATTCCGCCTGACTGTTGAAGAGCGTACAGGAAGTCGCCATCAGCCAATACAGGAGAGGGGGCTTGGCAAGGTAGACCTTGCCGTTCATGGTGGGCAGCAGCCAGTTGCCGCTTTTCAGCATCTCCTGGACCACCACCATGCGCCTGGCCTCATTATGCCCGAGGATGGGCACCGACCAGATGCCCCAGCAGAAGATAAGCGCCGTTGCCACCAGCAGGCCGATCTCAAGCTGCCTGAAGTTATTGATTTTGCCCTCTTCTGTCATGTCTCTGCCTTTGGTGCCGATATTCCTTAGCTTTTAGTTATTCGGCTGTCGGGAGAGGTCGGGTGTCTCGACCGGTTGCAGGAGGGAGAGGTGGATCTTGCGCTTATCCGGCCGTTTTTTGTTGTAATCAAAGGTCTCGATGTCCCGGACTATGGCCTGGGTCTGGAGTTCTTTCGGCAGTAAGGCCAAGGGGTCGCCCTTGGAGAGCACGGCGACCGGCTCGCCTCGTGTCAGCATCAGGGCGACCTCCTCCACCTGCCAAGGGTAGACCCGTCGGCCGAGGTCCCAGATGACCCTCATATCCACCGGGTCACCCAGGAAATAGACCTTTGTCGTGCCGATTTCCCGGGTAACTAGGTGGCTGTCAACCCGCTTATACTCCCTGTTTTGTGTGGTCAGCACCCCGTAATAGTGCAAGGCGGTCAGGGTGGTCAGCGCCAAAAAGGCGAGGGTAGTCAGCAGCAGGCGCTCCACCTGCCGTTTGCGGAGAAATTTGATCAGGAAAAAAGCAACGGCCCAGGAGCCGAGCCCATAGCCCATGATCACCATATCGATTGCCTGGCCCCGCTTTTTCAAAAAAAAGACAAGCACCATGGGCAGCGCCATGGACAATATGCCCATGAGCACGGCATGCGCCAGCACCAGCGCCCGGTCGGCGCGTTGCTCCAGTTTTTGGGTAAAGCGCTCGATCACCCCCTGGGCCAGGTCCCCGGCCAGGAAGAAAAGGGGGATCATGGACGGCAACAGATAGCGCTCTTTTTTTTCCGGGATAATAGAAAGCAAAACGAGTGCGACAGCGAGCCATAGGAGGAAAAAGATATGTGATGGTCGGCTTGCAACCCGGCGGCTCGCATAGGGCCGGAGCAGGGCGGCAAAGGCCCAGAGCAGCCAGCCGCCGGTAAAGACCAGGAAGTGCCAATAATACCAAAAGGGCTGCACATGGCGGCTGGCCCAGGCCTCGCTCTCCTTGTGCGCGACCAGCAGGCCAAGATCGGCGTGATAGACCGCAATATAGAGCGGCCACCAACTGCTTAACAGGAGGCAGATGATTAGCGTCAGGCTAAGGCCTGGCCACTGTCTCTTGATCTTGGTCAGGCCGAAGACGGAGGCGTAGGCCACAATGAAGGGCAAAAAGAGGGCATAGAAGGAGACCGGTCCCTTGCTCATGAAAGAGAGGCCGAGACAGACCCCGGCCAGGACAAAAGACCACCACTTCCCGTTCTGCTGGTTTAAGCCGGTCCACAGGGCCCAGAGGGCAGCCGCCATGAAGGCGTGGCAGAAGATGTCCCAGGAGCCGGTGCGGCCCACGTCGATGGCCAGCACCGAGGTGGCGAGCATGGCGGCGGACAGAAAGGCCTGACGGGCGTTCCGGCCCATGGCCCAGCTCAGGCCGTAGACCGAAAAAATCAAGAGGCAGGCGGCCAGGGCGCTGGGGAGGCGGAGGAGAGCAAGATCATCGCTCGTGCCTGCAAGCTTTGAGCTGACCGCAGCAAACCAGGTGGGCATGGGGGGCTTGGCCAGACGGATCTCGCCGTTCATGGTGGGGACCAGCCAGTTGCCTTCGGAAACCATCTCGCGGGCAGTGACGAAGTTTCGGGCCTCCATCAGGTCCACGTCCACCGCATCAAGGAAGACAAAAAAGGAGATGAGACACAACCCGGCCAGGATAATTAGGTAGCGGTTCATTTTCTTCTGGTCCGCAGAAAGAGCGCAATGTTTCGGCCGTAGACCACGAAACCGAACAGTTGTCCGACAAAGAGCACCGGGTCATGCCTGAACACGGCATAGGAGATGACCATAAGCGACCCGGCAATGCTTATCACCCAAAAACCAAGGGGCAGGATGGATTCCTTGGCCCTTTCCATGCAAATGAGTTGATAGACAAAGCGAAAATTAAAGACAACCTGACCGGCCCCTCCCCAGAGCAGCAGGAGCAGTGGGATCTCCTCGTTACGCACTATCCTGGCCAGGCTGTATTCCTGCCCCGACAGCAGCCAAAGCATGGCAACAAAGGGAAAGGTCAGGGCGGACATTCGGAAGAACCGGGGAATTTTCTGCCAGCGCTGGTGATAATGGAGGTTTCTAATGTAAATACAGTAAGTTAAAACTTGACCTAAAATAATGACCAGGTCCCGCCGCAAGATGCCGTAGACCATGAGGAGCAGAGAGGCAAGAAGGCTCAGCTGCCAGAAGATGAGCGGCGACAACGAGCGTCCGGCCTTTTCCGAGGACAGCCATTGCACCAGCAGTCTGGCCGAAAAAAGGGCCTGGGCAAAGAATCCTAGCCCGAAGACGAGTGACTGGTTCATTTGCTTTGGTCCGCAATCCCGTAGCGTATATAGCGGCTACGCATCCAGCGGAAGGCTAGGGTATCGAAAAACGGTCCGATCAGACGGTTGAAGAGGTGGTATTTGGCGGTGCCGGCAAAGCGGGGAAAATGAGTGACCGGGACCTGCTGCACCTTGCCGCCCTGTAGCTGGACCAAGGCCGGGATGAAGCGGTGCATTCCTTTAAAAAAGGGGATTTTTTGGGCGTACTCTGTCTTCATGATCTTCAAGGGACAGCAGGTATCGATGATACCGTCATTAATCATCAGCCGGCGGAAGGCGTTGGCAATTTTCGAGGAGGCCTTCTTCACCACCGTGTCCTGACGCTTGGCCCGGATGCCGTTGACCATATCATAGGCGGGGAAGTACTCGAAAAATTTAAGAAAATCAGAGGGCGTAGTCTGCAGGTCGGCGTCGATGTACCCCACCAGTTCCGTGTCACAGGCATCAATACCGGCCTTGATCGCCGTGCTGAGGCCATAATTACGATCAAGTTGCAGATAGCGGTATCTCGTGCCTTTAGTGCAGGCCCCGGCAATGATTATTTGGCTGCCATCCTTGGAACCGTCATTGACAAAGAGGACCGTGGTCGGGATGGGGGCCGAGGCGAGAAACGCCTCTATTTCCTGACAAAAACGGCCAAGGCTCTCCTCTTCGTTGTACACGGGTACGATTATGCTTAGGCCAGGGGTATGATTTTTCATATGAGAGAAAGCCCCTGCGGTCTCTCTGCTTGGCTTGGATTGAAGCCCATATTCCTTAAGGCATAGGTGAAAGAAATAGGCAGCCAGTAGATAAACCAGAACTCCGAAAGATTATTCAAGACATACTTGCCATTGGTCAAAAGGCAAAGGATGCCATAACACAAGAGGACGCCCCAAATTTTATGGTCGTGGGGGCATTGTCTGAAGGACAGAGTGAGGCAGTATAACAAGTGCAACGTCACAAGAATGACGCCAACTAAACCGCCAAACCTGTAGACATCAATGATGAAATTATGGCTGTGTGTATAAACTCCCTGATCAATGGTAACCTTTTTGTTGTCCTCTGAGACCCCCCGTCCCAAAAAGACGCTGTTTGATGTCTGCTTGAGCGATTCCTTCCAGATGGGGATACGTAAAGAGTAGCCCTGTGATGCCTCTTTGGAAAAAGTATTGTTTTCCCTGGTCAGGCCAGAATAAATTTTATGGTCAAGGCCTACGGCCATTGAAGCACTAATGCCAATGGCAAGAAAGCATAATACCGCGAGAATATTTCGTTTTTCTATTGCGGCGTGACGTTTGAGAAATAAAACGATCGGCAGGCAGAGAAGGAGGGCCAAGATAGGCCCCCGGCTGAAGGTTACCGCGAGCAGAGCGAGCTGTGGCGGCAGGACAAGAAACAACCATAAATAATTCAGCCTGCTTTGCGAATAAAAAACCCAGACGGTGCACAGTGCTGTTGCCCCCCACGTCCAGCCAACTCTTATCGGATTGGCATAGCGTCCGAGGCCGAAAATTGACCCTAATTCAGGCAGAAAGCGGGATGGTGTTTCAAAATTTGCCGGGAGGAATTTTATCAGGGCCAAGTACGCAACAACACAGGCGGCGAGCGACATGAGCAAAATAATTATCTCCGGCAAGCGGGGGTAATTATTTAACACTATCCTTACGGTCAGCAGTAAAATAGTTATTGATAACACCTTTCTCAATTGTGGAAAGAGATCACTGGGCTGGGACCCTTCTCCCCATAAAACTGTTATGGCCAGGTAGAACAAGACTATTTCAGTGACGATGAATAAACGATCGTTAGCGTATGGTGCTAGATCAGAATATGATGTCAATAGGAAGAGGATGAAAGGGATGATGACAAAATACAAATAGATATGTTCATGATTTCCTGGTGTGGGAGATAAGAAAAATCCCAAGATGAAAAGGATTAAGCCAAACGATAGGGTTTTGTTCAAAAATAAATTGATTTGGCCCATGTATATGCTACATCCCGTTGATACAAGATAATAATTTCTTTTGAAAGTCGTGCCTGTTGAAATTTTTTATAAGTCGAAGGTAAAGGCCCTCTATGAGCAAGTTTTTTTGCGGTTGATCTATTGTTGCCATTTGAACAATGGATTCAGCAAGATCATGATAATCTCCCAGAGGCGAGAGAGGGTATCCACTTCCGAGCACTTCTCTTGCTCCGGTGCTGCTTGTTGCAACAATAGGAGTTTTAGCGGCCATCGCTTCTAAAAAAACTCTGCCAAATGGCTCTTCGATCGAGGACAAGACAAAGACATCAAAGGCTGGAATAACTTTCCAGGCCTCGTCTACCCTGCCGGCAAAGGTGACACTGCTGTCAAGGTGCATTTCTTGGCGCAGCTTTTCAAGCGCGGACTGTAAGTGGCCCTCTCCAACAATAACCAGATGTGCCATTGGCAGTCTTTTTTTTACCTCTGCGAAGGCCTTTAGCAGCGTTGGCAGGTCCTTAGCTTTCGACAAGCGGGAGATTGTCCCCACCACAAATTGGTTTTCTTGAAGATTAAAAAAGGTCCGGGCCTCTTGTCGAGAACATATCCTTTTTTCAATCAAATCGGAATCGACGCAATTGGCTATGGCTATAACCTCTTTGGGGGTGCCTCCCATCCTGGCGTTAAGAATATCCTGCTGGAGCGCTTCTGAAACCGCGATGATTTTATGTCCGCGCTTGAGGCACCATTTGCCGAGTAATTTTCTGGAGAGCGGCTTAAACGAGCCGAAGCGGTGAAAGACGCCAAACAATCTGAGTGAAGGGCAAAACAACCCGGCCAGCGCCGCGATTTTGAACGACTTATAGCGATGGGCAAGAACCGTATCAACATGATTTTTTTGGCAAATTTCCCGTAGCTTGAAAACGCCTTGCAGGGCGAGGCCTTTCAAGGAACTTTTGTTCAAATTAAGAAAAATAATCTCATCGGCAGGCACCTGCCGCCTTATTGCCTGATTGTCAGGCCCGCATAAAAAAACAACAATTTTTGCATACTCCGCAGACGGGAATGCCTCAAGATATTCATTGCATGTGATTTCTAGGCCGGGATAGCCATAGCGTAGCTGCAAGAGAGTTTTTTTGTTCACGGCTTGCGAATTTTAGGAAGGTATTGGGAAAGGCCAGGGGTGCTTAGTTCGGCCCCGATAACTCGGCAACTCATGGTGCAACGCTCCATCTAGCGCAACAAAATTTCAGCCTACTGCTACGTCCACTTAGCACCTCTAAAAATTCTATGCTGATGGATGTTCGCTTTGTACTTCAACACATATTGCATCATTTCCGCCAAGACCTGTTCAGTCAACAGGTTGGGCTGAAGTCCGAGTTCGAGTAGCCCCGTATGTTCCGGATGGTAATAATGCTCTTCAAGTTCCTTGCGAGGATTTTCCAGATTCTGGATGGTGACATTGATGCCAAGATGCCTACCTGCATCCTTGACCTTCAGGGCCAGATCGTTGACGCTGAAGGTTTCAGTAAATTGGTTGAAGATGCGGAGCTGACCTTTGTCGGGGGGATTTTCCAGCGCCAGCCGCACGCAGTTTAAGGTATCTTTTATATTAAGATATCCTCTTGTTTGACCGCCTTTGCCATATACCGTCAAAGGGTAACCGGCAACGGCCTGAACAACAAAACGATTGAGTACGGTCCCGAACAGTTCGTCATAATTAAAAAAGGGCTGTAGCTCCTCGTGGTGAGCAGACTCGTCAGTGAAAATACCATAGACAGGCCCCTGCATCAAATCTGACACCCGCAGGTCCCACATTCGGACATAGAACCAGAGCAAGTCGGTATCCATAATCTTGGTAGTATGGTACAGGCTGCCTGCCTGACGAGGATAAAGAAATTTGTCGCGGCGGCCTTTATGCTCAATGTCTATCCAGCCCTCTTCAATATCTATGTTGGGCGTACCGTATTCGCCCATGGTGCCGAGTTTAACAATGTGTGTGTCGGGGCAAAACTCTCGTACGGCGAAAATAACATTGGCGGTCACTTCCAGATTGTTTTGCAAGGTAAGTGAGGCTGTTTCCCGCCGGAGCATTGAGTATGGGGCAGAAGGTTGCTCCGCATAATGGACAATTGCTTCGGGCTGAACATCCTGGAAAAGTTGAGCCAGAAAAGACCAGTCTCTCAGGTCGCCGATATAGGTCCGAATGGAATATCCTGAAACATCTCTCCACAAGAGAACCCTCTCGTGAAGGTTGGGGACGGCAAAGAGTGGTTCAACATCCTCTTCGCGGACCACGCGTCTTCGCAAATAGTTATCCGCAACCGTAACTTCATGGCCTTGAGAGGACAGGTGCATCGCTGTCGGCCAACCAAGATAGCCATCACCACCAAGAATTAGGACGCGCATTGCTCTCCCTTAATGCTCAACAGTTTGCAGCAGATTGTTTTCGATCAGGAAATCACGCAATAAATCAAGGCTTAAGGTAGGTTCGCCCGAAGAAATATACTGATTTTGTACAGACTGCGAGATGATGTCGGGATACGTATACAATATTTCGCGATAAATATCCCTAAACGCCGGCAGCACCGTAAAATACTTGGCCAGTTCAAGAGCGCGGCGGGTCTCCTCTAAACTCATCAACTCTTCATACATTTTTTCGCCCGGCTTGGCCCCGATAGTGACAATTTCAATCTCATCCGGGCGTTTGCCAAATTGTGGCGCCATTTCATTGATCATGACCTGCGCCAAGTCCTTGATCTTGACGACTGGCATCTTGGTGATGAAGACCTCGCCGCCATGGGCAAGGGTTGCCGAGTCGATGACAAGTCGCACCGCCTCCTGGTTGCTCATGATGAAGCGAGTCATGTCGGGATGGGTGAGGGTGACCGGCCCCCCTTTTTTTATCTGAGCGGCAAAGATGGGAGTAACTGAACCTCGTGAGCCCAGGACGTTGCCAAAGCGGGTGGAGGCGAAAATGGGTGCGGCGCCTTTACCGGAATAGGTGCTGTTGGCAGCCGTCATCAGCCGCTCGCCCATAAGTTTTGTGGTTCCCATGACGTTGGTGGGATTGACGGCCTTATCGGAGCTGGTGAAGATCACCTTTTTTACACCGCATTCGCAAGCGGCATAGATGACATTCTGCACACCGATGATATTGGTCTGCACCGCCTCAAAGGGGGAACGCTCACAGAGAATCACATGCTTGAAGGCAGCGACATGGAAAACGATATCAACGCCTTTCATCTTCCGGCAAAGTTTATCGCGGTCGCGGACATCCCCGAGAAAAAAGCTGGCTCGACGGTCGTCAAGAAAGCGCTGCTCCAGAAAAAAAAGCTCGCTCTCATTATTATCCAGCGCAATCACCTGCGCTGGCTCCCATGGACCTTCCAGCAGTTGGCGGATCAATTCCGATCCGACCGTGCCACAGGCGCCGGTGACGAGAACCCGTTTATTTTTTATAGAATCTATCATCAGTTGTTGAAAAAATTTCATTATTCGGAGCAAGCGACACTATCCGACGATTAGGTCGCTAGTTACTAAAAATGCACCTTTCAGTCAAATGGTATTTCTTCCTTCACTTCCGTAACTGCGGGGAGAAAACCATTTGGTAGTCAGTAGGTAGTTACGATAATTTTTGATTTATGACGGAAAGCACATGGTCTACGCTTAAGTCCTCCATGCACCGCCAATGCTCGCATGGCTTCCATCTATAACAAGGGGCGCAGGAAATATCTGTTTTGATGACCGTATGTATTGGACCGTAGGGGCCGGTTCTCTGTGGATTAGCCGGTCCGAACAGGGCAAAGACCGGTACCTGAAAGGCGGCCGCAATATGCATGGGGCCAGTGTCGTTTGAGATGAAAAATCGGGCCTTCTTGATGACTGCCAAGAGTTCCAGAAGCGAGGTTTCTCCAGCCAGGGATATGGCGTTGCCTTGGGAAACGGCAATGACCTCTGCGGCAATGGCGGCGTCTCCTTTGCCGCAGACGACCACCGCAGGTAACGCCAGCTTTGCCGCCAGCTCGCCAAACCGCCTGGCCGGCCAGCGATTTGCCTCTTTTCCTGCCGAGGGCGCGATAACCGCATATTCGCTTGGCAGGGAGCGACATATCGGAGGATTGAGATCAAAAGCGGGCATCGGATATTGGATGTCGTTCACTGGGCAGCCCATCGCCTTGGCAATTTGCAGATAGCGGTCAATGGCGTGATGCTCCATGTCCCCTTTTATTTTATGGGTATAAAAAAAGGGACTGCCCTCGTCAGATTCGGCAAAGCCGATTTTTATTGGGGCCTTGGAGGCAAAGGTAAGCAGACCGCTCCTGAGCAATCCGGAAAGATCAACGCAGACATCATATCGCTCCCGGCCCAGACCTGTATAGAGGTCACGGACTTCGCGAAGAGTGTCGCTGAAATAGGCCATGGTCTTCCACGAATCCTTGTTGATCACCCATAGCTTGCCGATAAGGGGGTGGTTTTCCAGAAGGACGTGG
The DNA here is from genome assembly GCA_031400755.1 of Pseudomonadota bacterium. Taxonomy (GTDB): domain Bacteria; phylum Desulfobacterota; class Desulfobulbia; order Desulfobulbales; family VMSU01; genus VMSU01. The sequence continues at coordinate 37,926 of JANNQL010000117.1, forward strand.
AGGCCCTTAGCCACAACCCAGTGGATCTCTGTTTGGGAGAAATGCGCCTTGATCGCTGCCAGAAAAGGGAGGCTGTGGATAATGTCCCCCAAGGAGCTCGGTTTAATGATGAGCATCTTTTCCGGGGGGCTGACAAAGTCAATGTTCATCCGCTATCACTCTTAAAGGTTCCGAGCCCTAAACATTTGCCTTTTTGTCAGAATTAGCCTATAGTACGCGGCTTCATCCGTCCGTCCTCTCATTGTTTTACGTTCAATTGTGAAAGACATATGTCCCCTCACTCAAAAAAAAATATACAGCATCCAGACCTCTATAAGCGCCTTTATGCTATGACCAAGGAGTATCGCAGGAAGCTCCTGATCGCCATGCTGTGCATGGTGGCGGTTGCCGGCCTGTCTTCGCTCCAGGCCTTTATGGTCAAGCCCCTGCTTGATGAAATATTTTTTAATAAAAATAAATTCATGTTGGCCATGTTGCCCTTTGCCATCATTGGTATCTTTCTGGTCAAGGGCATCTTTTATTATAACTACTCCTATCTAATGGATTTTGTCGGGCAAAGCATTATTAAAACGATGCGTGTCCGTCTTTTTGAGCACCTGCAATCCATGCAGATCACCTTTTTTTACAAGACGTCCCCCGGCGAAATCATCTCCCGGATCATGAACGATGTGGCGCTTATCCAGAATTCTGTGTCAAAGGCCTTGATCGGCACCTTAAAAGACCTATTTCAGGTGATCGGCCTTATCGGCGTTATTTTCTACCAGGACTGGAAGCTGGCGTTGATCTCTCTTTTTTTTCTGCCCATGGCCTGCTACCCGATCATCACCTTTGGTCGGAAGTACCGACGACTGAGCATCAAGGCCCAAAAACTCCGTGCCGAAGTCTCTTCCATTCTGCATGAATCAATCGTCGGCGCCCGCATCGTCAAGGCCTTTTGCATGGAAGAGCGGGAGACAGCGCGATTTTCTGTGAAAATTGATGACCTATTTCAAAGTCTAATGCGAGATGTCAGGGCGAGCAGCCTGTCGCACCCGATCATGGAAATGATGGGGGGCGTGGGGGTTGCTTTAATCGTCTGGTATGGCGGGGCAAAGGTGATTAGCGGAGAGTCGACCCCAGGGACCTTTTTTTCTTTTCTCACGGCGTTGATCATGATTTATGACCCGATCAAAGAGGTAAGCAAGGTCAATAACGCCCTGCAGAAAGGCTTGGCCGCCTGTATACGGGTTTTTGAGCTTCTTGACCTCAAACCGACCATTGTCGATGCGCCTGATGCGAAAACGCTGGGAGATGAAATTCAAAGCATCGAATTTAAGGATGTGCATTTTGGCTACGACCAAAATAATCCTGATGTGCTCAAAAAAATTAATCTCATGGTCAGGGCTGATGAGGTTGTGGCCTTGGTCGGGCCGAGCGGTGCAGGCAAAACAACCCTGGTCAACCTGATCCCCCGTTTCTTTGACGTGACCGGCGGCTCCATTCTTATCAATGGCGAGGATATCAGGCAGCTTACCATCAAGTCGCTCAGGGGGAAAATGAGTCTGGTGACCCAGGATACCATCCTGTTCAACGACACGGTTAAGAACAATATTGCCTATGGCCGGCCGGATTGCACCGAAGAGGAAGTACGAGCAGCAGCCGAAGCGGCCTATGCCACTGAATTTATCAACAAGCTGCCCGAGGGCTTTGATACGGAGATTGGTGAGGCAGGAGCGAAACTCTCCGGCGGCCAGAGGCAGCGACTCTCAATAGCCCGTGCCCTCCTGAATAATACCCCCCTCTTGATTCTGGATGAGGCGACCTCCGCCCTCGACACGGAATCAGAGCAGATGGTGCAAAAGGCCTTGAACAATCTGATGCAAAACAGAACGACCTTTGTCATCGCCCACCGCCTGTCAACCATAAAGAGGGCGGACCGAATCCTGGTGTTTGAAAAGGGCAAGATTGTCGAAACCGGGAGCCATGACACCCTTCTGGAGCAGGGCGGTCTGTACAACAGACTCTATACCTTGCAGAGTTAGAGGGGGGCTATGAGTAATTCTAGCTGCAAGCCAGCAAGTACCCCCCCCCGCCGCCTTCTTTTTGTCCTGCCCAACCGTTTCGCCTCAAGAAATATCCTGACCAGCGATATCCCTGCTATTTTATCAGAGACGGCAGACCGCGCGCTCACCTTTGTCTCGCTATTTCCCGATGACGAGCAGAGGGTACTCTCCTTCAATAAAAAGAACCTCGTCTGGCGTCACCTTGCCGCGCCGGAAAAGGCCTCACATCTTCCTTTTTTCGTGGGACTGAAGTATGCAGCGATGAACATGGTCTATGGCCTCGTCCATCTTCTACTGCTTAAAAAGGCCGGTCATAATGCCCTGTTCTATCGTTTTCATAGACTTCACAATCTCTTTATCCATTGGTGGTGGGTAGCCAGGAAAAAAGATTCTGCCGCTACCCTGGACGGGGAGGTGCAAAAAAAACTTATCGATCCGGCGCTGGCCTGGCCCTTCCCCAACAGCAGGGCCTTTTTTCCCCTGTTGCAGCGGCTTCGTTTCTGGCAATGGGCAAGTAATCCCAGGGTAGAGGCATTTTTTGAGAAAAATCGGTTTGATCTGGTCGTGTTCAACTTTGTGCAGACGTCGCCCATCTTCCCCTATATTATCGCCGCCAAGCGTCGCGGCGTAAAGACCGTCGGCATTGTCGGCAGTTGGGACAATCCGACCACCAAGGGGCCATTATATCCTTGCCAGCGCTATATCGTCCAGAATCGATACATGGCGGACATGCTCAAAAAATATCATGATATTGATGAAAATATGGTCACCATCGTTGGTTGGCCGCAGATGGACATCTACAAGAAGCCCGGCATCATTGAAGGCCGTGAACAATTCCTGTCCGCCATGGGCCTTGCCCCCGGTTGCCGCCTTCTGGTGTTTGGTGCCTCCACCAAGCGGTTTGGCGGCCATGAGCCCAGTGTCTTGCGGTATATTCTCCGCCAGATGGAGGCCGGGGTCTATGGCCCGGAGATCGCCATGGTAATCCGGGCCCATCCCGGCGACCACAATTGGCAGGAGAGGCTTGCCGAATTTCAGGGGTTGGACCAGGTGATCGTCGAGCCCCCAAACTACACAGACCGCGTCCATCTGACCAATCTGCTTTGTCACGCAGATCTAGTCATGTCAACCGCCGGCACCATATGCCTGGATGCCGTTGCCTTTGACACCTGTGCCATCAGCATCGCTTTTGATGGAGAGGCGCGGTTAACTCCCAGCGAAGGGGCCGCCATCTTTTACCAATCGGAACACTATTCGTCGGTCATTAAGACAGGCGGCACCCGTCTCGTTGAGAGCTTTGCCGATCTTGACCAGGCGATCATCAACTATCTGAGTGACCCACAGCAAGACGCTGATAAACGTAAGGCCCTGCGCGCCTTACACCTGGAACCATTTGACGGCAAGGCTGGAGAACGCTTGGTCCATACTATCCTCGGCGGCTCATACCCTCATGGCTGACGATCAAAAAAAACACGGCAAATCGGTCCTCTTTGTCCTGCCGACCCACTTTGCCTCCCGGAATATCCTCACCAGTGACTTGCCTCGCATTTTGGGAGAAAGACCTGATCTTCGGGTCTTCTTTGCCTCTCTGCACCGAGAAGACCAGGAAAAGGTGCAGAGCTTTCTGAACCCCAGGTTCACTTGGCATCATCTGAAAAGACCTGTGCCCGCCTCAGTCCTTTGCCGCCCGCAGACCATCCTCTACTGGTTTAAGTCTGTTGTCTACCTTTGCGTTCATCTCCTCTTCCTCAACCGCGCCCGGCATGCCTCTTTGGCCTATCGTTTCAACGAGCTGAAAGGTTTTTTCGGCCATCAATTGCGAAAAAAAATGGCCTCATGGCAGCAATTATCCCTGTCAAAAGTATTCAGGTTGATGTCAGGGGCAAGGAAAAGTCACTTCAGCGCCCAGCGCTATGGAGACCCAAAGCTCGGCTGGCCCTTTCCGAAAAACAAGGCAGTCTATGATTTTTTGAAGGCTTTTTACTATTGGCCCTGGGGCAATAATGCGCGGGTGGAGACCTTTTTTGACCTGAACAAGATTGATGCCGTGGTCATCAACTTCATCCAGACCGCCAGGGTCTTTCCCTACGTCAATGCGGCTAAAAGGCGCTGTATTCCCATCATTGGCATGGTAGGCAGTTGGGACAACCCAACCCTTAAAGGCCCTGTCTTCCCGGGCCTCAGCACATATCTCGTCCAAAATAGATATATGGCGGAGCAGCTTGCCAATCATCACGAAATAGAAACGGCGAGTATTGTCATCACCGGTTGGCCCCAGATGGATATTTACAAAAAAGAGGATGTGCTGGTCAGCAAGGAGAATTTTCTTGCTTCACTTGGCTTGCCAAGGGACAAACAGCTGATTCTTTTCGGCGCCAATACCAGCAGGTTAGGGCAGCACGAAATCAGTATCCTCGCGCATATGATGAAGCAGTTAGAGGACGGCAAATATGGCCGCTCAACTGTCCTTATTATTCGGCCCCACCCGGGTGACGCACAGTGGAAAAGGCGATTCAAGGATTTCATGGGGGTAGGCAATATCCTGGTCCAGGAGCCAAGTTATACCGACCGGGTCTATTTTGCCAACCTGGTCAAACACGCCGATATTGTCATCTCGTCGGCCGGGACCATCTCTCTTGATGCCGTGGCCTTTGACACCTGCGCCATCAATATCGCCTTTGACGGCGACCTGAATCTGCCACTCGAAAAAAGCGTGAGTATGTTTTATAAGCTGGAGCACTACGCCTCAATTGTCGAGACCGGGGGGACCATCCTGGTGCATGGCCATGACGAACTCGATTGCTGCCTTGTCCGTTTTCTGGATGCGCCTGACACCAACAGCGAGGGACGGCAGAAGTTACGCCTGTATCATCTGGAGCCCTTTGACGGATTGGCCTCGCAGCGCATAGCCGATGTTATTTTTGATGTGATTTCGCCTTTGACCCCGGGATAACAAATGCAAGCCTTTAATCCTACCTTTGCCATTGATGGCAGATTGATCGGCGCTGACTGTCCGGCCTATATCATCGCCGAGGCCGGCGTTGCCCACTTTGGCAGCATGGCAAAGGCCTTGGAGCTGGTCGACCTGGCCGTCGCGGCCGGGGCCGATGCGGTCAAGTTCCAAATTTTTCAGGCCGATAGCCTGATCAGTTCAGCCGCCCCTGAGTGGAGGAAACGCTTGGGCTCGCGCTGCCTCCCTTTTGCCGCTTTTAAAGAAATCCAGAGCTATTGCCGCCAGCAGGGCATTACCTTTTTGGCCACCGCCCATGACGAACCTGGCCTGGAATACATTGACACCCTGCGGGTTCCAGCGTATAAAATCGGCTCTGGCGAGGTTGATAACTGGCCCTTCATCAAAAAAATAGCCGGGCGCGGCAAACCCGTCATCTTCTCCACCGGCATGTATACTCTGGACAAGGTGCGGCAGGCCTTGGCGCTCTTTGTCGAGGCCGCTAATCATGAGGTGGCGGTCCTGCACTGCGTCACCAGTTACCCGGTCCCACCGGCCGAGGTCAACCTTCTGGCCATGCACACCATCCGGGATGCCTTCCAGGTGGTGACCGGTTACTCTGACCACACCCAGGGGCACCACTTTCCGTTGGCTGCGGTCGCCTTGGGCGCCAAGATTATAGAAAAACACATCAGCCTTGATTTTGATGTGCCCGATGCCCAGGACTGGAAGGTGTCCTGCGGCTGGCACGATCTCCCCCTGTTTATCAGGCAGGTCAGGGAGATAGAGGAAGGACTGGGCACGGGCGAAATCCTGCCGACCCCCTCTGAACAGAAGAGCTTGGCCTGGGCCAGAAAGAGCCTGGTTGCCGCCACCGACATTATGGCAGGTGACGTGCTTAGCAGTGACAAAGTAGTCTGCAAGAGGCCGGGCACCGGCATCCCGCCCTCTGAACTTGACAACTACCTGGGCCGCCGGGCAAAGGTAGATATTTTGGCCGACACCCTCATCAAACCCGAAGACCTCATATGAAAAAGATCTGTATTGTCATTACCACCCGCGGCAACTACGCCAAGATGAAGTCCGTTATCCGGGAGATCCAGAACACCGACGGCCTGGAGCTACAGTTGATCCTCGGCGGCAGTGTCATCCTGGAAAAATACGGCCGTATCATGGACTCCTTGGAAGAGCAGATACCGGTCGATAGGATCATTCACTTTGTGGTGGAAGGTGAGACCCCGGCCACCATGGCCAAGTCGGCCGGACTCGCCGTCTCTGAATTCAGCACGGCCTTCGAAAACCTCAAGCCCGACATGGTGGTGGTCATTGCCGACCGTTTCGAGTGCCTGTCCATTGCCATGGCGGCAAGCTACATGAACCTGCCCGTCGCCCATGTCGAGGGCGGGGAGGTCTCCGGCTCCATTGACGAGAGTATCAGGCACGCCATTACCAAGCTCGCCCATCTCCACTTCCCTGCCACCCAGGAGGCGGCGGAGAGGATCATCCGCATGGGGGAAGACCCCGGCGCCGTCTTTGCGGTCGGCGGGACCAGTCTTGACGTCTTTGCGGAACTCGACCTCACAAATCTGGATCCGGTTCGCGCCCGCCAAAAGACCGGCGGCGTCGGCCTGCCCATTGACCTCTCGCCGGGGAAGTATCTGGTCATTATCCAACACCCGGTAACCACCGAATACGCCGATAACTTGGCCCATATCAATGAGACCATTAACGCCATCGACACCCTGAGGATGCCCACCGTCTGGATCTGGCCGAACATGGACGCCGGCTCCGACGGGATCAGCAAGGGCCTGCGGCTGTTTCGCGAGCACCGCCAGCCGGACTATGTCCATTTCTTTAAAAGCCTGCCCATCGAACTCTTTGCCCCGCTGTTGCATAACGCGGCCTGCATCGTCGGCAACTCCTCGAGCGGCATCCGGGAGGCCGCCTTTCTTGGCACCCCCAGCATCAACATCGGGACCAGGCAGGCCGGTCGCGACCGCTGCCCAAACGTGATGGATGTGGGCTATGACAGGGATGAAATCAGGCAGGCCATCCAGCGGCAGATAGCCATTGGTCA